>NZ_JACHOF010000003.1:0-385647 GCF_014199765.1 Xanthomonas sp. 3058
TCAGTCCGAAAGGATTGGGGGTTTCTTCTTGGGCGACATTTGGAAATGCGTCCCTTAACGCCTGCCGCTGGCCGTTGCCGGCGTCCTTCGCCACCCGGCACTTGCAGGCCACACCGCTGCTCGCGGCCATGCGCTGTCCAGGATGAGCAATCCACCCTGACCTGATTGCTTTTTTGCGTGCAGACCTCCATATGCTGCTGTGCCGGTGCGTGACCGGCTGTTGGTGGATGCCCTGATGCCCGAGTTGCCCGAAGTCGAAACCACCGCGCGTGGCCTGGCGCCGCATCTGCTCGGGCTACGCATCCATGGCGTCATCCTGCGGCGGCCGGACTTGCGTTGGCCCATTGCCGAGCAGATCGAACGCTTGCTCCCTGGGGCCACCATCACGCAGGTCCGTCGACGCGCCAAGTACCTGCTGATCGATACCGATGCTGGTGGCAGTGCGCTGCTGCATCTGGGCATGTCCGGCAGCCTGCGCGTGCTGCCCGGCGATACGCTACCCCGCGCACATGATCATGTGGATATCAGCCTGGAAAACGGCCGCGTACTGCGCTTCAACGACCCGCGTCGGTTCGGTTGCCTGTTGTGGCAATCCGATACACAGGAGCACGAGTTGCTTGCTGGGTTAGGTCCGGAGCCATTATCACAGGCATTTACTGGCGATTATCTTTATGCGTTGTCGCGCGGTCGTCGTGCTGCGGTCAAAACCTTTCTGATGGACCAGGCAGTGGTTGTCGGCGTCGGCAATATCTATGCGGCTGAAAGCCTGCATCGTGCGGGAATCAGCCCGTTGCGTGAGGCGGGAAAAGTTTCTCTGGAACGCTACCGACGCCTGGCTATCGCGGTAAAAGAGATTCTGGGATATGCCATCCAGCGCGGAGGCACCACGTTGCGGGATTTCATCAATCCAGATGGCGCGCCGGGTTATTTCGAGCAGGAACTCACGGTGTACGGACGCGAAGGCGAACCTTGTAAACAGTGCGGCCGGCCCTTGAAGCATGCCACGATCGGGCAACGTGCAACGGTGTGGTGCGGAAGTTGCCAACGTTAAGGAAGCTCTGAACAACTCTGTCTCAGGCCTTCGATCGGAGCCTGAGCCAGGCTGCGTCACGCGTAAGCCCTTGATTTTCAGTAAGGGCACTTGTCGGGATCAGGCGAGGCTACAAGCTTCCCCCGATGGTCGGTGAGTTGTTCAGAGGTTCCTTAAGGCGCGTTGGAAAATTGCGCTGATGGCATGTGCAGATGGAGCACTCCGTCTTGGCAGTTACGCAGTCATTCCATGGGCTATGTGAGCTGCGTTTTTCCAGCGTCGCCGGAACCACTGTAAGCGTGCCTGCACCCTGGGATAGCACGGCTGACTAGTGAGTGCAGGAATGCTGGTGCGTTGCCGTGCCTCGCGCCACAATCGGTGCGTCCTGCGCGGCCAACTGCTGGCAGCGATCCATCCGGAGCAGGGGCAGGTGTATCTGGATGCGCCTGCGCAGCATCCCGAGCAAGGTCTGCTGGAGATGGAGGTGCATGCGCCGTATCGGCAGCTTGCGCCGGGTGCGCAGATGCGTGCGCAAGAGCAATGGACCTTGTTGCAGTACAGCGGAGCCGATGAGCCGCAAGCGCAGCAACAGTTCCTGTGCAGCAAGGCACAGGAGCTGGAGTTGCAGCAGGCATGTGTGGTGTCTTCGGCATCGCCTTGAGGCCCGCATTCACGTCCAGGCCGGGCTGTGGCTATGATGGCGCCATTCCCCGATCAGACCGATGCGCATGCAACGACGCCACTTCCTGAAGAATGCTGCCGCCGCCTTGGCCGCGCTCGGTTTGCCGGCATTACCGCAGTGGGCGTTGGCGGCCAAGGCCGTTGGTCTGCGTCGCTTGGGGCAGCCGCAGCCGTTCGACTACGGCTGGCTCAAGGGGCAGGCGCGTGCGTTGGCCAAGGCGCCGTACAAAAGCCACAAGCAGCTGCTTCCGGGGTCGTTGGAAGCATTGAACTGGGATCAATATCAGTCGATTCGCTACCGCCAGGACCATGCGCTGTGGGCTGACGGCAATGGCAAGTTCCAGGCGAAGTTTTTTCATCTGGGCCTGTATTTCCACACCCCTGTGCATATCTACGACATCGTCGACGGCAAGGCGCAGCAATTGGCCTACGATCCGGCGGCGTTCGATTACGGCAGCAGCGGACTCGGCGGCAAGCAGTTGCCCAAAGACCTGGGCTTTGCGGGGTTCCGGCTCAACACGCGCAAGGACACCGATCGCGATTTCTCGGCGTTTCTGGGTGCGAGCTATTTTCGTGCGGTGGGCAAGGAAGGCCAGTACGGGCAGTCGGCGCGCGGGTTGGCGATCGATACCGGAACCGGCGGGCCGGAGGAGTTCCCGGACTTCATCGCCTATTACCTGGAGCAGCCGGCAGACGATTCGAATACCGTCGTGGTGTACGGGCTACTGGACTCGCCCAGCGTTGCCGGCGCGTACCGCTTCGCCATCACCAATGGCGAGGTGCTGGTGATGGAGATCGACAGTGCGCTCTACCCGCGCAAGACCATCGAACGTCTTGGCATCGGCCCGTGCACCAGCATGTACCAGGTCGGCGAAAACGATAGCCGCATGGATTGGGACTGGCGCCCGGAGATTCACGACACCGACGGGCTGGCGATGTGGACCGGTGGCGGCGAATGGATCTGGCGCCCGTTGTGCAACCCGCCGCACCTGCGCTTCAACATGTTTGTCGATGAGAACCCGCGCGGGTTCGGTCTGCTGCAGCGCGATCGCAACTTCGACCATTACCAGGATGACGGCGTGTTCTACGAGAAGCGCCCGTGCCTGTGGGTGGAACCAAAGAGCGGCTGGGGCAAGGGCTCGGTGCAACTGGTCGAGATTCCGACCGTGGACGAGACCTTCGACAATATCGTGGCGTTCTGGAATCCGCAGGCCAAGCCGCAGCCGGGGCAAGAGCTGTTGATGGGCTATCGCTTGTATTGGGGCGCGCATCCGCCGGCCAGTTCGCCGTTGGCGCATTGCGTGGCCACGCGCACCGGGTTAGGGGGCATCGTCGGACAGAAGCGCAGCCATTTTTCCTGGCGATTTGCGGTGGATTTTGCCGGCGGCGATTTGCCGGCGGTGGTCAAGGATGCCAAGACCAAGGTCGAGGCCGTGATCCAGGTGTCGCGTGGCACGACCGAGATCGTGTCGGCGCGTCCACTGCACGAGCTCAAGGGCTATCGGGCGATGTTCGACCTGGTGCCGCCGGATGACAGCACCCAACAGATCGATATCCGCCTGTTCCTGCGCGCCAACGGCAGGCCGCTGAGCGAAACCTGGCTGTACCAGTGGACGCCGCCGCCGGCGAGCGAGCGCAAGCTCTACTAAGCACGGATGTGCGATGCGCTGGTGGGTGCCGGATGCGATGTCGCGCGGCGCGCCAAGCGGGTCTATCGCCGGTCTTGCGCACCGGCTAAAGCAGTCCGGCGGACGCAGCGCGTTGCCAGCCGGACTGCTCAGGCCGGCGTCGGGCGATCGACCAGCTGCATGCGCGTCCGTGGGCGCTCGCACGCCAGCTCCACGCGGAAAATGGTGCCTTCCTTGCCGCTGGTGATGCGCAACTCGCCTTGATGCGCCTGCGCGATCTGCGCGGCCATATGCAGGCCCAGATCCACTTCCGGGAGGGGCCGGCCGGCGGTATGCACGTGCGTGGAGGCGAGCAGCACATTCAGCCGGCGCGGGTCGATGCCGTCCAGATTGCAGACCTCGATGCGCAGGCGCCCCTGTTCGGTGACCGCAACCGCCTTGATCAACGAACTCTGCTGCCCCTGCACCACGGCGTTGATCATCATGCTGCCGAACATCTGCGCCAGACGCACCGCATCGCCATGCACCGGCTCGTCGATGGCCACATGCGTGGACAGCACCTGGTTGGGGTAGGCGGCGCGTGTTTCGTCAACCACCTGCGACAGCGCATCGAGCAAATCGCTGCCGTTGCCGTAATCCAGCTGCAGCCAGTCGCGTTCGATACCGCGCGCAAAATCGCAGGCGAAATCGATCAGTTCTTCCATGCGTTGCAGGCTGCGTTGCAGGCTGCGGATGGCGCCGCCCTGGCGCTGGTTGAGCGGGTCGATGGCGAGCACGTCCACCACTGCATGCATGGACTGCAGCGGGTTGCGCAGGTCGTGGCCGAGGATGCCGATGAATTCTTCGCGCAACCGCGCCGAGGCGCCGGCGCGGCCCAGTTCGCGGCGTGCGCGCCGCGATTCCTGCGCGCTTTCTTCGGCGCGTTGTTCGGCCTGGATCTGCGCGGCCAGCAACTGCGCCAGCAACTCGACCTTTTCCACCAACGGCGCGTCCATGACACGCGGTAGCGGGTCCAGCGCGCACAGAGTGCCGAACACGCTGCCGTCGTCGAACCTGATCGGCACCGAGACATAGCTCTCGAAGCCGTAGAGTCGGGGCGAGGGGTGATCGCGGAAGACCGGGTGCTCGGAGGCGTGGCCAAACCACAACGCGTTGCCCTGGGTGCGCACGCTATCGCAGAAGGTGGTGGCCAGCGGCAGCTCGTCGCCGGGCGCCAGGCCGAACGATAGCTCGTCGCGCACCTGGCAGGTGATCCAGCGCGTCTCGGTGACGCGGGCGACCGCAGCAAACCCCATGCCGGTCAGCCGAGTGAGAATGGTCAGCACGTCGGGTACCGACGAAAGCCGGCCGACACGCGCGATATCTGCACGTAATGCGGAAGGAAGCGGACCCATGCATTGCCTCCCGACAAGTGGATGATAGTCAGTCTACAGGGTTGTGGATGAGCCTGGTTGCATGCAGATCGCCGCAGCGACTCATCACGATACGCTGGGTGACGTCGCACACGTGCGGTGGTGGTGGAATGCCTGGCAGGGCTTTCCACCACCACCGACTAGATCATTGACGGCAGATCGGCTGAATTCTTCAGTGCAATCGGCGAGCAGCGTGCCTGCCCGACCACCAGCGGCGCCTGCGCGACAGCGGGCGCGGCGAGAGGGAGGCTGCGACCGGTGCGCCGTGCGATGGTGGGGCGAGCGATGCCACCGTCGTCACCCGCCGATGCCGCGAAGACATCTCCACATCTCCTGCATCGGTGGCATCCCGAACACGCGTGACGCGGGAATCATGCTGGTGCAGGGGCGCGTTACGAGCCCGCCGACGGCAGCGGCAATGCGATCTGCAACGGGTCGATGCGGCCTTCGCCACGCATGATCTTCTTGAACTCGGCGCGGCTGACCGATACGTAGCGCTCGTTGCCGCCGATCTCCACTTGCGGGCCGTCCTGCACCGCGTGCCCTTGCGCGTCCACGCGCACGGTCATGGTGGCCTTGCTGCCGCTGTGGCAGATGGTCTTGATCTCTTCCAGTTCGTCGGCCCAGGCCAGCAGGAACTGGCTGCCCTCGAACAGCTCGCCGCGAAAATCCGTTCGCAGGCCGTAGCACAGCACCGGGATGCGCAGCCGGTCGACCACTTCGCTCAGCTGCCAGACCTGCGCGCGGCTGAGGAACTGCGCTTCGTCCACCAGCACGCAATGCAACGCGCCCTCGGCCTGGATGTCGCGCTCGATGAGCTGCTGCAGCTCGGTGTCGCGATCGAACGCGCGCCCGTCTGCGCGCAGGCCGATCCGCGATGCGACCACGCCGCTGCCGGCGCGGTGGTCGAGTTTGGGCGTCAGGATCAGCGTCCGCATGCCGCGTTCGCGGTAGTTGTGCGCCGACTGCAGCAAGGTGGTGGTCTTGCCGGCATTCATCGCCGAATAATAGAAATAGAGCTTGGCCATCGGGTGATTTTACCGGGCCGGGCGGCTGCATGCAGCGCGTGCGGGCGTGGTGAGCGGCGCCGCTGGCTAACCGACGCCGGTGGGCGCTGCCGCCTCGCCTCCAATCCGCAGGCCTGTCCCCACATGACAGCGCAGCGGCCGAGCTGAACCCATCGCGCCGGCCAGCTGCGGGCAGCGCCGGTACAATGGCCCGCTCTGTCGGAAGCCCCTATGCACGGTCTCAATCCCCCGCAACGCGCCGCAGTGCTGCACTGCGAAGGTCCCTTGTTGGTGCTGGCCGGTGCCGGCAGCGGCAAGACGCGCGTGATCGTGGAAAAGATCGCGCATCTGATCGCGATCGGCCGCTATCCGGCCAAGCGCATCGCCGCGATCACCTTCACCAACAAGTCGGCCAAGGAAATGCGCGAGCGTGTGGCCAAGCGCATCCGCGGCGATGGCGCCGATGGCCTGACTATCTGCACCTTCCATGCGCTGGGGCTGAAGTTCCTGCAGATCGAACATGCCGCAGCCGGGTTGAAGCGTGGCTTTTCGATCTTCGATTCCGACGATGCCGCCGCCCAGATCAAGGACCTGATGCATGGCGCCAAGCCCGATGCGATCGAAGATGCCAAGAACCTGATCTCGCGCGCCAAGAATGCCGGCCTGTCGCCGGAACAGGCGATGGCTGCGGCACGCAGCAACCGCGAGAAGGAAGCGGCCAGCCTGTACGAGCGCTACCAGGCGCGGCTGACCACCTTCAACGCGGTGGACTTCGACGATCTGATCCGCCTGCCGGTGCAGATCCTGGAAGCCAACGAAGAGATCGTGATGGGCTGGCGCGAACGCATCGGCTACTTGCTGGTGGACGAGTGCCAGGACACCAACGATGCGCAGTATCGGCTGCTGAAGATGCTGGCCGGCCCGCGCGGCAACTTCACCTGCGTGGGCGACGACGACCAGAGCATCTACGCCTGGCGTGGCGCCAATCCGGAAAACCTGCAACAGATGGGGCACGATTATCCGGCGCTGGAAATCATCAAGCTGGAGCAGAACTATCGCTGCTCCAACCGCGTGTTGCGCGCAGCCAATGCCTTGATCGCACACAACCCGCACGAGCACTTGAAGACGTTGTGGAGCGACCAGGCCGACGGCGAACGCATTCGTGTGTGGGAATGCCGCGACAGCGAGCACGAAGCAGAAAAGGTGGCCGCCGAGATTTCGTTCCTGGGCACGGCCAAGCAGGTGCCGTGGAGCGATTTCTGCATCCTGTTCCGCGGCAATTTTCAATCGCGGCCGCTGGAAAAGGCATTGCAGCTGCTGCGCGTGCCGTACCACCTGACCGGCGGCACGGCGTTCCTGGAGCGACAAGAGGTCAAGGACGTGCTGTCGTGGCTGCGCCTGATCGTCAACCCCGAGGACGACGCGGCGTTCTTGCGCGCGGTGCAATCGCCCAAGCGCGAAGTGGGGGCGACCTCGCTGGCACGGTTGGCCGAACTGGCCAGTGCGAAGTCGGTGCCGATGTCGCGCGCGGCCGAGTCGATGGGCGCACTGCAGCATCTGCCGCCGCGTGCGGCCAATGGCCTGAGCGCCTTCACCGATATCCTGCGCGACATGCGCGAGCACTCGGCGACGATGCCGGCTGGCGAATTGGTGCGCACACTGGCCGAAAAATCCGGCCTGCTCAACGACCTGCGCAACCAGTCCAAGGACGAGACCGGCTTCCAGCGCCGCAAGCGCAATCTGGACGAGTTGGCCGAGTGGTTCGAAGGTGGCCCGCGCGGCGCGAGCGCCAGCGATCTGGCCGCGCAGCTGGCGCTGCTGTCGCGCAACGACAAGGACGATGGCGGCAACCAGGTGCGCATGATGACCATGCATGCGTCCAAGGGTCTGGAATTCCGCTACGTGTTTATCGTCGGCTGCGAAGACGGCGTGCTGCCGCATGAAGTGAGCCTGGAAGAAGGCAATCTGCAGGAAGAGCGTCGTCTGCTGTACGTGGGCATCACCCGCGCCAAGGAGCAGCTGTGGATGAGTCACAGCAAGCTGACGCGCAAGTTCGGCGAGCATGTGCGGCTCAAGCCGAGCCGGTTTTTCGATGAGATTCCGGCCGAAGAACTGCAGCGCGATGGCGCCGACCCGGTCGCCGATGCCGAGCGTAAGAAAGAGCGCGCCAGTGCCGGGCTTGCGGCGATCCAGGCGTTGTTTGACTGAGAGCAGCCGATCAAGCGACGGCGCTTGTCGTTGGTTGGGCGGGGCAATTGCGTGGTGCGGGGTTTGCGTCTGGCACCGCGCTCTGGCACGCGCTCGAGTACTGGCGGCGATTTATCGATCGTTGCAGGCGTGTCATGCGCTTCAACACGCCTGCGAGTCGCTGCTGCACGGACCCGCACATGCACTGGCAGCGTGGCAGTGGCCCGTTGTCGAAAGACGTGCGGCTGGCCGCATGCAGCATGCTCTGTGGCCGTTGACCATCGACGTTGACGTACCAGGTTGGCGACGCTGCATGCACGACGCTCACCGTCCGCTGGATCGGACGCGCATGCTCATCAGTGGTAGCGCGGCAAGGCTTGCCAGCGACATGCCTGCACGGCAGTCTGGTTTGCCTTGATGCCGGAGTGGGCCGTGACTATCGTGATCGAAACCCCGCGTTTGCGCCTGCGTACGCTGGATCCCGAGCGCGATGCCGATGCGATGCTGGTCTTGGTCAACGACCCCGGTTTTATCGCTGGCATCAATGATCGCGGCGTGCGTACCCGCGAGCAGGCGCGCGATCATCTACGTGAGTGGGCACAGGCGCACCAGGAAAAATACGGCTTTGCGCACTGGGCGGTGGAGACGCGCGCCGAGGGGGCGTTTGCCGGCACGCTGGGCTTGTTGTGCCGCGAGACTTTGCCGGGGCCGCATCTCGGCTTTGCACTGCTGCCGGCATATCGCGGGAAAGGCTACGTCAGCGAAGCCGGGCGTGCGGTGCTGGTCTATGCACGCGATGTGCTGGGGTTGCCTCAGCTGTGTGCGATCGCCTCGCCGGACAATGCCGCTTCGATTCGCGCGCTGGAAGCGCTGGGGCTGCAGCGCGAGGGGCTGCGCGTGTTGAGTCCCGGCACCGACGCGTTGGCGTATTACACGATCGATCTCGCTCGCGCCGACATGGACAGCCCCCCAGGTGTGCGGCACCCTGCCGGCCTGCCTCCGACTGCATAAGGACACCCGCATGCCGCTGCTGGTCAATGCCTATTCCACCTTGCGCGAACCGCGATGGCCTGAGTTCCTGCCGCACGCCGCCGTGCAGCATCGCGACCATGCCGATCCGGAACTGGCCAACCATCTGCATGGCTTTGTCGGCTATGTGAATCAGGCCGGCGACGGGCAAATGACCCAGTCGCGCTATCACCTGATGCGGCATGTGCAGCGGGTGCGGCAGCACTTCAGCTTCGAGGTCGACGACAGCGCGTTTGGCGATCTGGCGGACTGGGCCGAGCAGGCCAATGCGGTGTGCTTTCTGGCCGACGGCAGCGTGCGCGACCCGCAGGGACGGGTGCTGATCAGCCAGGGCGAGCCGGCGCTCGATGACCAAGCCCAGGTGCCGTACCCGCCGGATGCGCGCGAGCGGCGAGCGCATCACCTGGCGCAACTGAGTGCACAGGGCATCCGCGTACCGCCGAGCTTGCCGCCGGTGGCCGGCGAGGGTGAAGCGCGGGTGCGCGACGCGGCGGCGGTGACGCAACGGATGCTGGCGTTGTTTGCGGTGGCCTTGCGTGCGGAGATGCTGGCCGCCGGCGATGCGCCACCGGCGCTGGACGAGGTGGAGGCGCGCTTGCCCGGCGTGACGGCTGCGCTGTCGCCGCAGGAGCGCGCCTTCTTTGCCGAAGCGCACCCAGAGCAGCAGATGCTGGCCAACGTCGGCTGGCGTTACGAAAGCCTGGCCGTGTTGCAGTGGGCGCTGGGCCTGGCCGACGCCTTGCCGCAGCCAACCGCCCTGTGCGACGTGCCGCTGGCCGCGCAACGCGCGCTGGACCAAGCGCGGGCGCCCGCGCGCACGGTGCCGACGTTGCGGCCGCTGCCCGAATTGCTGGATGCCTTGGACCTGCATCTGCGCCTGCACTGGGCCGTGCGCCAGGCCGGTCACACCCAGCAGGCACCGCCGGCCGGCCTGGTGCCCGGCGTGGTGTACGAGCGTCATTACGCGCTCAACTGGCTGCTGCACTTCGAAGACGCGGACTGGGATGCGGTGGATACACCGACCTGAGCGGAGCGAGCACCGCTGCGACGGCGGCGCTGCGCGGCTCTCAGCGGCATGCATCCCGCATGGCGTTGTGTCTTCGCGCCCGCTTCAGCGTGTGGTTTTCATAGGCGCTAGCCGAGGAAGGACATGGCATGGGTCAGCGAGCGGTCGGTCTGCAGATCCAGCAAACGGCCGTGCGCGTCATGCAACAGCAGATGGCCGGACTGCTCGCGCACCTTGACCGCGATGCCCGCAGGCCAGTCCAGCGAGGCGACGATGCCGCCGTCATGGTGGCGCACCACCAGATAGCGCGAGCCGTGCGGCCAATGCAGGCCCACCAGGAATCCCGCTTCGAGCGCCACCACGCTTGAGCCCTCCGGCGCGCCGGCGGCGGCGCTGCGTTTGTGCAATCGGCATTGACGGGCCTTGCCGGTGTGCTGGTAGTGCAGCCAAATGTCGTCATCCGGATCGGCGCGCACATCCGCTTGCTGCGCGCTGCCGAGCCGATGCGCGAGCACCGGCGTTTGCGGCTCCACGCGCAGGGGATCGCGCGCCTTGAGGCGTCGCGCCGGCAGGCTGTAGGTCCAGTCCTCCAGGTGCTCGCGGGCCCGCACCAGGTACACCTCGCAATCGCTGAAGAATCCCGCCGCAATCACCGGGCCGGGCAGGTCGCCGACATGCCACAGCACGCTGTGCAGATCCTTGTCGGTATCGACCACCAGCAGCCGGTTGTCGACCACGATGCTCCAGCCGATTCCGCTGTAGCTGGGCGCAGCGTATTGCAGCGCGATCTGGCCAAGATCGCGCACCGCATGGGTGATCAGATCCAGCCGATGGACGGTGGACACGCGCTCGCGGGGGGCGATCGCCAGGGCGACCTGTCCGCTGTCGGCGATGACCACACCAAAGGCAGGCGCCGGGTAGCGCCGCAGCAGGCGCCCATGCGCGTCCACCACCGCCGCGCCGGCTTCGCCCAGGGCCAGCAGATAGCGGCGATTCGGGAGTGCAGCCACATCGTGGATGGCCGCCAGGCCGGCCTGCGGTGCCTGTAGTCGCAGGGTGGTGGCGCTATCCCATAGCCTGGATTGGCTGGCCGCGACGTGTGGTGTGAAGGCTGGAATATCGGCGCTGAGCAGGGGGTCCTTGGCCAGCTTCAGCAGCGTGGTCAGATCGCCGACGGACAGGCTGTTGCGTGCAAACGCATGATCGGCGGCAATCGCCGGCAGCAGCTGCCGCGCCAGCTGTTGCAGCGCGCGGTTGGGGGAAGCATCCACCAGCAGCGCTGCTGCCATTTCGCTGCGCGGTACGGGATCGGCGGCGGGGTCTGCAAGCGCGGCGATGCGGTCGGCGTAGTGGTCCAGCGTGTCCGGCAACAGCTGCGCGCGCTTGACCAGGGCGCGTGCGCGCAGCGTGCTGCCGGCCTGTTCTGCGGCCAGCAGCCACTGCGCGGCCTGGTTGCGCGCTTTGTGCAGCGGCCACACCGCGTCCACCGCCGCCAGCCAGTCGCCGGCCTGCACCAGTGCCTGGCCCCATTCCAGCCGCAGCGCGTCGGCCAGTGCGCGGTCGGTGCCGTGCAGCAGCTGGATTGCGGCGGCAAAGGCGCCATCGCGGCGCGCGACCTGCACCGCACGCGCGTGGTCGCCGGACAGCATCAGCAGCCGGATGATCATCGCCGCCGACATGTCCCAGCCCAGCGCCAGCTCCGCAGCCTGTTTGTAACGGGCGTGCTTGACCAGATAGTCGAGCGCCTCCTGGCGCGCATTGAGCAATTCGGCCAGGACGAACACCGCACGATCGATCTGCCCCTCGCGGTCCAGGCGCGCGAAGGCGCTGCGATAGGTCGCGCGCAGGTGCGCCTGCAGCTCTTCGCCCAGGCCGATGCTGGTGCCGGCGCCGCGCGTGCGCGACAGACTCAGGTCGCTGCGCCGCTGTGGCACCCCGAACGCCTGCCCCAAGGATTCGCCCACGCCATCGAGCGGCAGCGCGTTGCGCAAGGCTTCGTCCAGATCGCCGTTTTCGAACTGGCGCAGCATCCGGCGCATGTAGGCACCCTGGCGATGTCCGACCAGGCCGGCCATCCGCGAGGCAACCAGTGCGCGGGCAAGCCGCGTGCGCCACGCCGATACCGCTGCGGCACCCCGGCGTGCCGGCACGGTCGCGTTCTGCCCGGTGGCTGCCGATCCGTGCGACGCCGGTGCGTGCTCGCTGCTCAGGGCGCGCTGAGCGCGCGTCAGCAGGCGTTGCCACAGCGTGTTGTTTTGCACGTCGGGGCGCTGCGTCTTTAACGCCTGCAGGAACGCATCGCGCTCGGCGCTGGCTGGCGGGACGGCATTGCCCAGCAGTTGCCGCAGCGGTTTGCCGCGCAGCCGGTCCACCTCCAGCGGTGGCGCGCTCGGGCTGCAGTCGTAGGGCATGTGCAGCGGGTAGCCGGACACGTCGATCGCCTCGGAAGGATCCAGCGCCACGGCGTGTTGCCACTGCAAGACGATCACCTGGGCGCCATGGACCAGGCCGATATCGGCGGGGGGCAACTGCGCCGCCTCGGCGGCGGTCAACGCGCCCGAGAACAGGCCGCCATGCACCTGGCACAGCACCAGGCCGGGCGCCTGCTCGCAGACCAGCGCACGCGGCGCGGCAAAGCACAGCACATCGCCGTCGGCGAAGCGCAGCGCCCGGCTACCCGGTTGCCAGGCGCGCACGAGCCTGGCCAGGCGTTGCTCCGGGCCGAGCCACGCGGCCGCGAACCACAACGCCGACACCATCTGGCTGCCGTGCCATAGCGGGTACCGCACGCTGCCGCCCGCGTTGTTCGTGTGCGCGGGGTTAATCATGGCCGGGTTGCTCGGCCTGGCCCTGCACGACCATCAACGGGGTCAGCCCGCCATCGCCCAAGATCCACGCCTGCCCCTGCAGGGTGACCAGTGCGACCCGCGCACCATCGCTGGACACCGCCGCGGCGCTGATCTCGCTGGCGGCGTGATGCAGCGTCCGCCGGCCGCTGGCCCCGATGGCGAGCAGCGCGCGACGATCGGCGCGCAGCACCAGCAGCAGGCTGTGCTGCGGCGCGTCCGGGTCGCCGACCAGGCCGATCGGTCTGTCGCCGGACGCCACGATCGCCTCGAATTCCTGAAAGCCATCGGCCGGCCCTCCGTGCAGCACCCGGTAGGCCAGCGAGCGGTCGCCGCCGGCCTGGCGGCTTGCCAGTTCGAGGGCGATGGCGCCACGCCATTGACCCTCCTGGACCAGGCTGCGCAGCAACACGACCGGCGGACGCGACCCCAACGGCAGCTGCAGGACGAGGTCCTGCTTGCCGGTGCGATGCAGGCGCAGCAGCCGCAGCTCGCCTGCGACATGGGTGGCGTAGAGCGCGTGTTCGGCATCGCCTTGCGCCAGCGCCACCACCTGCCCGGCGATCTCGCTGCCTTGCGCAACCCGCTGCCACTGGTGGCTATCGCGCGTCCATGTCATCAGCCGGCCGTGCTGGTCCCACAGCAGGAACCGCTGCGGCATGCCGCCGCTGTTGAGCCACACGCACGGACGCAGCCGCACCTGGCCTGGCGCGGGGCAGATGCTCTGCCCGCCGGCCTCGATGGGGCCGGGCATGCCCTCGAGATTCCAGAACTCGGCCCGCTCCCGGATGGCCACGATGCCGCCCAGGTGCTTGTTCTGCGCCGCAAGGCACAGCGGCTGACCGCCTTGCGCCCATTGGTGGTAGCGCGGCGCCGCCCGTTTGCCGATGTCGGCGTGCTGCACCTTCACCATCGCGCTGCGCCAGCCGTCTGCCAGCAGCAGCGCGACATGGCTGCCGTCCGGGCTGAACAGCGGCGCGTGGCGCAGCGAAAACTTGCCCTTGACCACGTGTTTTGCGGCGTCGGCCTCGGCCGGGCGTTGGGTGTCGATGAAGTGCCCGCGCAGCAGCTGCGTGGCGGCCATGCTGGCAGGCACCGGCAACAGGCTGCTGCGGGTGCCGTGGCGCGTCTGCAGCACCACCTGCAGATGCGCATTGGCTGCAGGCAGGATGCCGGCCTGGTGGTGGAACGGTGACGCACGCACCGGTTGCGCGCCGATCCACCAGCACTCGCTGGTGGTCGGCGTGGTGCTTGCCAACTGCGTCGCCCAGGCCTGCGCATGCTGCGTGCCGGTCGCCTCGAAGGTGCGGCCCAGCAGCAGCTGGTGCAGCCGGGCGGGGCTGTCGGCGTCGTGCAGGTCGCCGGGCAGATGCGCCAGGCCCCAGACAAAGCGCGCATTGGCCGCCTGCGCACGGCGTGCCAGCAGGATCCACAACGCAATCTGCGCCAGGCGCGGTGCGCCCCATTGCGCCGGACCGGCATCGAAGATCGCCACCAGACGGGCATCGCGCGTGCGGGCCTGCATCCGGGGCACCAGGAACAGGTGCTCGGCGTGCGCGGCGCGGCGCAGGAATTCCTCCGGCAGTGCGTCGGCCAGTGCCCACTCGCTCAGCAGCAGGTGCTCGTAGCTGCCGCGCCGACGCAGATCGTCGATGCCGTCCGGCTCGCTGTCGCCGTCTTGGCGGCGCAGGCGACTGGCGCGTCCGAGCAAGGGGTCCAGGCGCACCAACCAGGTGCCGAGCTGGGCGGCGATGTGCGGGTCGAACCAATCCAGCCACAGCCGCCAGGCCTGCAGCGGGGCGGGCACCTGCAGCGCGGCGCTCACGCGGCCTCCCAGCGCTGTCGGATCTGCGCCACGACCTCGGTACGCGCCGGCAGCAACCGATGCAGCGGCAGCACCAGTGCCGGTGAGCGCAGCAGCAACAGCGGCTGCGCTCCGTGCTGGCGGCGCAGCGCACGCTCCAGCAGTTCCAGCGGCAGGTCGGGGCGTTCGGCGGTGGGCAGCCACAGCCCAGCGGCGTCCGCGCGCGGTGCCACGTAGTGCACGCCGTCGGCCCAGGGCAGCTGCGGCGCAGGGCCGGTCAGCAGCAAGGCCTGCGCCGTGGCGGTGACCAGTAAGCCCGCACCGTCGGGCAAGCGTGCCCATGCCGCCAGCAACCCGCGTGCGGCATCGCCCACGCCGATCACGCCCTGCGGGGCGACCGGCACCGGCTCGTCCTGCCACGACCAGTTCACGCGCCGCTGCCGATCTGCTCGATCAGGCGCGTGCGTTCGTGGGCCAGCTCGGCCGGCAGCGAGGCGGCCGTGAAGTTGGCATCGATCTCGCGCAGCAAGGCTTCGGCCATGGTGCGCAGGGCGGGACTGTGCTGATCCTGCAGGCAGCGCTGGGCCGCCTCGACCAGCCGCGCGGTGCGCGAGAGCGGTTGCAGCGCGGCCTGTTCGACGGCCGCGCGCAAGGTGGGATTGGCAGCGGCGGCCAGCGTGCCGCGCAGCAGGTCCTGTGCGCTGGCTTGCTGCTCGCGCGTCGGCAGCACATAGAACAGCGGCCACAGATCGGCCTCGCTGGCCTGGGTGCGTCCGGCCAGCACGCAGGCGGCGGCGATCAGCCGCTGGGTCTTGACCAGACGACGGTCCGACAGCTGCATGCCTGCGCCGCGCAATGTGCGGATCGCCGCGGCGAGCGCCGTGCGTGCGCCATCCATGTCCACCGCACGCGCCTGTTCGCACAACAGGTCCAGGTCGGCCAGCCCGGCGACAGGCTGCAGCGGCGCACGCTCGGCCTGCCATCCGCCGGCCAGCAGCGCGTCGAGTTGATGGTCCGCCACCGGGTCGACGAACAGATGCAGCAGGAAGCGGTCGCTGAAGGCCGCCAGCGCATCGTCTTCCGGCAGCGCGTTGGCCGCGCCCACGCACAGGCGCAACGGGCAGGGCAGGTCGGTCTGGCCACGGCGGAAGCGGCGTTCGTTGAGCAGCCCGAGCAAGGTGTTGAGGATCGCGGTGGAACCGAGGAAGACTTCGTCGAGGAAGGCGATGTCGGCTTCGGGCAACATCCCGGTCACATCGATCTGCACGCTGCCCTCGCGCAATTTGCGCAGGTCCACCGGGCCGAACAGCTCGGCCGGTTCGGTGAAGCGGCCCAGCAGATATTCGAAATAGCGCCCGCCCAGTGCGGCGGCGACGCGCCGCACCACCGCACTCTTGGCGGTGCCCGGCGGGCCGATGATCAGCAGATGTTCCTGCGCCACTGCCGCGAGCACGATCAACTCGGCCAGCTGGTCGCGCTCGATCAATCCGGTGGTGGCGGCCTGGACGGTGGCGCGAATGCGCGCGGCGGCGGGATGGGCGTGCATGCAATCGGTCCTTCGAACAAATCATGCGGCGCGGTGCAGGCACCGGTGACCGCCTGTGGAACGGCAATGGAACGGTGGTACGTGGCATTAACGAGGTTGCCACGACCGTGTGGGTATCCTGTCAGCTCACCGAGCCAGGGAGGCAATGCAATGACGATCGGCGAGTATTCGGAATTCTATCGCGGCAAGCGCGTGGTGGACTTCAGTGTGGACCAGCCCGCCAGCGGCGGAGACGTGGTGTACCGGCTGCGCCAGGACTACGAAGGCGAAGGCAGCCAGGCGGAGTTGCTCGACAGCCTGCTGGCCCAGGTCGATCCGGCCAGCATCCAGGCATTGATCATCGGCCCCTGGCGCGAATCCTACGAGGAAGGCCCCAGCGGCTATCTGCAGCGGCTGATCGAACGCCGCGATGAATTGAGCGCGCTGCGCGCGCTGTTCGTTGGCGACATGGTCTGCGAGGACTGCGAGGTGTCGTGGATCATCCAGACCGACTACACCCCGCTGCTGGCGGCGTTCCCGGCGCTGCAATCGCTGCGCGTGCGCGGTTCGTCCAAATTGGTGCTGACCCCGTTCACGCATACCCAGCTGCAGGAACTGGCGATCGAATGCGGTGGGCTGCCGTCTGCCATCGTGCAGGCGATCGCCGACTCCACGCTGCCGGCGCTGCAGCACCTGGAGCTCTGGCTGGGCGTGGAGGATTACGGCTACGACGGCGACCTGGGCACCTATCAGCGGCTGCTGGCAGCCATCGGCCCGGAGCGTTTGCGTTATCTGGGCCTGCGCAATGCAGCCAACACCGACGAACTGGCGACCTGGCTGGCCACCCAACCGTGGCTGGGCAGCCTGGACACGCTGGACCTGTCGCTGGGCACCATCGGCGATGTCGGTGCGCGGGCGCTGGTCGAAAGCACCCAGCTGGGCCAGCTGCAGCGGATCGACCTGAGCCATCACTACATTTCTGCCGACTGGCAGGCCCGTCTGGCGACGTTGCCGGTCACGGTGATCCTGGAAGACCCCGAAGAGGAAGAAGACGACGAGCGCTACGTCGCTGTCTCCGAATGACGTGAGCGCGCATTGGGTGTTGGTGGGGCCGCGCGACAGCCGCAGGGTCGCCGCCCTGCAGCAGGCATTGCAGGCGCAGGGGCAGCCTGTGGCGACGGTGTTCGATTATCTGCAGCTGCTGGACACCACGGCGCCGTTGCAGGACTGGCTGGCGCGGCATCCGGCCGCGCTGGTCAAGCTGGAATCGCCGGGCGAGGCGCCGGCGCTGCATCAGGCGCTGATCGTGCGCGGTTGGCACTGTCTTGGACAGCCCGGGCCGGTGCCTGCGCCATTGGCGCATGGCGAACTGGCGCATCAGCACCTGTGGCATGCCGGGTTTGCAGACCTGCTCGCGACCTTGCCGGCCGCGCGCTATCTCAATCCACCAGCGGAGCTGCTGGCAATGACCGACAAACGGGGCTGCCAGCAGCGTTTGGCTGCGGCAGGGGTCAGCGTGCCGACGCTGCTGGGCACGGTCGATGGCTACGCCAGCCTGCGCGAACGCCTGCAGGCCAGCGGCTGCACCCAGGCATTTTTCAAGCCGCGCTACGGTTCCTCCGGGGCGGGCGTGCTTGCGTATCGCTGGCACCGCGACGGACGCCAGATCGCCAGCGGTTCTGCCGAGCTGGTGGTGCAGGACGGCCAGGTACGCGTGTTCAACGCCTTGCGCCAGCGCCGCTATACCCGCACCGAGGAGATCGCGCCGCTGGTCGATGCGATCGCCGCGCAGGGCGCATATCTGGAACAGTGGATTCCCAAGCCGCGCGCGCCCGGCCTGCCCGGGTATCACTACGACCTGCGCGTGGTCGCGTTCGACGGCGTGGCGCGGCAACGCGTAGCACGTGCCAGCCGCGGCCCGTTGACCAATCTGCACCTGGGCAACCGGCGCCTGCCGGCGCAGGCCTGGCAGAGCGCCGAGGTGGATGCAGCCGTGGCCAGCACCGTGGCGCAGGCGGCCAGCGCGTTTGCCGACTGTCGCATGATCGGTTTCGACCTGATCCAGCGCGCCGGGCGCTGCCATGTGCTCGAAGCCAACGGCTTTGGCGATCTGCTGCCGCAGCTGCGCTGGCAGGGGCGCACCACGTACGAGGATCAGGCAGCCCTTGGTACCGTCTTCGCCACTGCTGGCATGACCGCCGATGCGCGCTGCGAGAACCGCCTGCATGGCTGAGATGCTGCCGGACATGCGCGCCATCGTCGGTGCGCACGACATCGTGCTGATCACGTTGGATACGCTGCGCTACGACGCTGCGCAGCGCTGTTTTGCGCGGGGCGAACTGCCGGTGCTGGCGCCGTATCTGCCGGCCGCCGGCTGGGAGCGGCGGCACACGCCAGGCAGTTTTACGTATGCGGCGCACATGGCGTTCTTCGCCGGGTTTTTGCCGACCCCGGCGCGCCAGGGCCCGCATCCGCGCCTGTTTGCGCTGGCCTTCGATGGCAGCGAGACCATCGTCGCGCAGACCCAGGTGTTTGCCGACAGCGGCGATATCGTCGATGGCCTGGCACGCTGCGGGTACCACACGGTGTGCATCGGCGGCACCGGCTTTTTCAACAAGGCCAACGCGCTCGGCACGCAGTTGCCCGGCCTGTTCCGCGAAAGTCACTGGTCGCCGGAGTTTGGCGTCACCGCCGCCGATTCGACCGAGCGCCAGGTCGCCCTGGCCTGCGCTCGCCTGGGCGACCCCGCGCTGCGCGATACCCGCTGTTTTCTCTTCATCAACGTTTCGGCCTTGCATCAACCCAATTGCCATTACGTGCCAGGCGCGGTGCGCGACGACTTCGACAGCCACTGCGCCGCGCTGCGTTATGTGGATGCGGCGCTGGCGCCGTTGTTTGCCGCGCTGCGCGCGCGCGGCGGTGCGTTTGCCATCGTCTGTTCCGATCACGGCACTGCCTACGGCGAGGATGGCTACCATGGCCATCGCCTGGCCCACGAGGTGGTGATGACCGTGCCTTATGCCCATTTCCTGGTGACCCCATGAGCCTGCCTTCGTTGACCGAGTTACTGCGTCAGCCGCCGTATCAGGCCTATTCGTACTCGTATCCGCACAAGACCAGTTACCGGCCGCTGCAGCCGGCCGTGCCGTTGTCGCAGGTCTGGGCCGACGAACCCCGGCACGCACTATTTCTGTACCTGCACATCCCGTTCTGCTCGTACCGCTGCGGGTTCTGCAATCTGTTCGCGCTGGCGCGCCCGGCACCGGCGCAGGTAGAGGCGTATCTGGCGCAGATGGAGCAGCAACTGCGCGCCACCGTGCAGGCGTTGGGTACGCACCGCTTCGTGCGTTTTGCGATGGGCGGCGGCACGCCGAGCTATCTGGATCCGGCGCAATTGCAGCGCGTGTTCGACATGGTGGCGCGCCACGCGACGATTGCGCTGGACACCATTCCGGCCGGCATCGAGGTCTCGCCGGAAACCGTCGACGCCGAGCGGCTGCGGGTCTGCCGGCAGGCCGGCATCGATCGGGTCAGCATGGGCATCCAGAGCTTCAGCGCTGCCGAAGTGAGCGCACTGGTGCGGCCGCAGCAGCGCGACACGGTGGAGCGGGCGATCGCCACCATTCGCGCCCAGGACATCCCGACGTTGAACCTGGATCTGATCTACGGCATCGCCGGGCAGACCGTGGACAGCTTCCTGGCCTCCATCGACAGCGCACTGCAGCATGCTCCCGAAGAGCTGTATCTGTATCCGCTGTACGTGCGTCCGATGACCGGCCTGGGCCGGATCGAGGCCAAGAGCGGCGGGCGACGCAGCTTCGTGCTGCAACCCGAGCCGCTGGACGAGCGTCTGGTGCTGTACCGCGCCGGCCGCGACCATCTGTTGGCAGCCGGCTATACGCAGGTGTCGATGCGCATGTTCCGCGCCCCGCATGCGCGCGATAGCGACGCGCCGGTGTACTGCTGCCAGAGCGATGGCATGGTGGGCATCGGCTGCGGCGCGCGCTCGTATACCGCCGGCCTGCATTACTCCAGCGAATACGGGGTCAGCCGGCGCTCGGTCGCGGAGATTCTCGAGCACTATCTGGCGCGCGATCAGGCCAGCTTCGCCAGCGCCGACTACGGCATCGCGCTGGAGGCCGACGATGCCATGCGGCGGCATGCGATCCAGTCGCTGCTGGTGTTTCCCGGGCTGGACCGCGACGCGTTCCGTCAGCGCTTCGGCCTCGATTGTGTGGACGCCTTGCCGCAGCTGCAGGAGTTGCTGGCGCTGGGGCTGGCGCAGCAACACGGAGCGCTGCTGGCGCTCACCGCCGCGGGCATGGAGCGGGCCGACACCATCGGCCCGTGGCTGACCTCTGCGCCGATTGTCGAGCGCATGCAGCAGTACCAGGTCGGGTAAGCGGCCGATGCATCTGTCATTGCTCTATCGGGGAAGGCTGAGCAGCTGCAATTACGCTTGCGATTACTGCCCGTTCGCCAAGACCTACGACAGCCCCGCCGCGCTGCGCCGCGATGCGCAGGATCTGGCGCGGTTCGTCGGCTGGGCACAGGCGCAGACGCGGCCGTTGTCGATCCTGTTCACGCCCTGGGGCGAGGGCCTGGTGCGGCGGCATTACCGCGAGGCGATGGTGCAGCTGAGCCAGCTGCCGCAGCTGCGCCGCGTGGCGATCCAGACCAACCTGTGCATGGGCATGCGCTGGCTCGACGCGGCCAATCTCGACCGCCTGGCGTTGTGGTGCACCTACCATCCCAGCCAGGTGACACGCGCGGCGTTCCTGCAGCGCTGCCAGGCGTTGCGCGAACGCGGCGTGCGCCACAGCGTGGGCATGGTGGCCTCGCACGCGCACCTGGACGAGATCGAGGCGCTGCGTGCGGCCTTGCCCGACACCACGCCGATGTGGCTCAACGCCTTCGATCCGCGTCCGCCCGATTACTACACGCCCGAGCAGGTACAGCGCTTGAGCCGGATCGATCCGCATTTCGGCTACAACCTCGCTCCGCCGCCCAGCTTCGGCGCGCCCTGCCTGACCGGCGAATCGGTGCTGTCGGTGGATGGCGACGGCAGCGTGCGGCGCTGCCACTTCGTCGATACGCCGCTGGGCAATCTGTACGACGGCAGTTTCGCGGCGCAGCTGCGTGCCCGCAGCTGCCCCAACACGCGGTGCGATTGCTTTATCGGCTACGTGCATCGGCCGGACCTGCCGTTCCAGGCCGACTACGCAGGCGGCGTGCTGGAACGGGTACCGGCGACGGCGTGATCCGGCCAGTGCCGACCGGTGACTTGGCCCGAAGCGGCCAACAGTCTGGCAGGCGGTGATCGGGGAATGGCGCGCAGTCACCGCAGTGCGCGCCTGGTTCAAGCACCGGTCGCGCGCGGCTGGCGGCTTGGCAGGCGTTTCGGTCCCCGCGCTTACTCGGCCAGGCGGGTGCGCAGCTCGGTGACCTGCTCGCGCAGTTCCTGCAGTTGGTCTTCCAGGCTCTGCACGCGCGCTTCCAGGGCGGCGGTGTCGGCGCCGCGCGGCGTGCTCTCGCGCGTTGCAGCTGCGGCCTGCAGCGCATCCAGATCCAGCTCGCCGCTGAGCAGATGCATGTAGCGGTCCTCGCGCTGGCCGCTGGCGCGCGGCAGTTGCACCGCCAGGTTGCGCTGGATCAGCCGGTCCAGATGGTGGCGCACGTCCTCGGCATCGTTGAAACGCGCCAGCCGCTCGCTGCGCGCGAACAGCTCGCCCAGCGTCTGCGGGCCGCGCAACAGCAGCAGGCCGATCACCGCGACCTGTTGCCGGGTCAGGTCCAGCACGCTGCCCAGCCGATGTTCGTACCGCTCTGCACGCGAGGAGAACTGCTGGCGCACCAGGCCCAGGGTTTCGAGCTGGCGCAGCGCGTGATGCACTACGCCGGTCTGCAGGTTCAGCACCGGCTCGCGCGCGGTCTTCTGATTGGCAGCGACCTGCGCGGCGTTGACCGTGAGCGGATACGCGTCCGGCGTGGTGGCCTCTTTTTCGATCAGGCAGCCGAGCACACGGGCCTGGGCGGTATCGAGGACGGGCGGGGGCGAGGTCTCTGTCATGGGTGACTCCGGGGCAATCAGCGCACAAGCATATGCCGATCCTGTGTCGGCGTTCTTCCGATGCGGCGATCACGCCGTGCGGCTTACGCCATCGAGGTCTGCATGAGCCAGGCCTGCATTGCGCGGTCACGATGAGTCTGCGCATGCATGCACCGGCGCAAGCACGCATCCGCAATAGCGGTGACAACCCGTCTGGCCAGGCTGCCATACGACCCGCGTGACAGCGATGGCCATCCCTGCGCCTCTGCCGCCGCTAACAGCGCGCCAGCCGCAGAGCGGGCAATACGGCGCGAACCCGCTAAAATCGCGGGCTTAATGACCGCTCCTGTTCTGGTGGATGCCATGCGCCCCTCGCTTTACGCACCGTTGTCCCTGCTCGCCTGCACTGTGCTGGCCCTGAGCGCCTGCAAGCCCGGCGACAAGGAACTGGCCCAGCCCGCGCAGGATGCCGCCGCGTCTGCCAATGCCGCCGCCAGCGCGACTGCTGCCAAGACGCCGCCGCAGGCCACCGCCGCACCGGCCGGCGACGACAACCTCAACGCGGTGCTGTGGATGCAGCGCTCGGAGGAATACCGCGCCGTCGCCGAGCAGACCTACCGCGCTGCGGCCGACAAACTCGATGTCGCGCTCAAGCAGCCCAAGTGGGACGCGCTGGTCCCCGAAGAACGTAGCAATGCTGCCACCGGCCTGAAACCGGCGGTGGTGCTGGACGTGGACGAGACCGTGCTGGACAACTCGCCCTACCAGGCACGCCTGCTGCGCGACGGCAAGGAATACGACGAGCTCAGTTGGGACCAGTGGGTGGCCGAGAAGAAGGCCACCGCGATCCCGGGTGTGGTGGATTTCGCCAAGGCCGCCAACGCCCGCGGCATCACCCTGATCTACATCTCCAACCGCGCCGTGCATCTCAAGGACGCCACCCTGGCCAACCTGCGCAGCGTCGGGCTGCCGGTGGCCGACGACAGCGTGTTCCTCGGCCTGGGCACGGTGGTGCAAGGCTGCGAGCAGAACGGCAGCGAGAAGAACTGCCGCCGCCAGCTGGCCGGGCAGACCTACCGCGTGCTGATGCAGTTCGGCGACCAGCTGGGCGATTTCGTGCAGGTCAGCGCCAACACCAGCCAGGCCCGTGGCGCATTGCTGCAGCAGTACCACGACTGGTTCGGCGAGCGTTGGTGGATGCTGCCCAACCCCAGCTACGGCGGCTGGGAGCCGGCACAGTTCAACAACGACTTCGCCCAGCCCTGGCAGCAGCGCCACGACGCCAAGCGCGCCGCGCTGGAGGTGGCCCGATGAGCCGCGCGCCGCTGCCGCTGGCCGCGCACGAGCGGCTGATCTTCGCGCTGGACGTGCCCAGCCATGACGAGGCGATCGCCTGGGTGGACCGGCTGGGCGACTCGGTAGCGTTCTACAAGATCGGGATGGAGCTGCTGGCCTCCGGCGAGTACTTCCATGTGCTCGATGCCCTGGCCAAGCGCAACAAGCGCGTGTTCGTCGATCTGAAGTTCTTCGATATCCCGGCCACCGTGGCCGGCACCATCCGCCGCCTGGCGCAGTGGCCGGTGAGCTACTGCACCGTGCACGGCTGGCACGCCGGCATGTTGCAGGCCGCCGCCGAGGCCAACCACGGCGACATGCGTCTGCTGGCGGTGACGGTGCTGACCTCGATGGGCGGCCCGGACCTGGCCGCGATGGGTATCGACCGCGAACCGGTGGACGTGGTGGTGGAGCGCGCGCTGGCCGCACAGGCCGCCGGCATCGACGGGGTGATCGCCTCCGGCCAGGAAGCCGGCCCGATCCGCCGCGCCACCGGCACCGGGTTTTCGATCGTCTGCCCCGGCATCCGTCCCGGCGGCCCGGTCGGCGACGACCAGCAACGCACCGTGGGCGTGGCGCAGGCATTCAACGACGGTGCCGATGCCATCGTGGTCGGCCGCCCGATCCGCCTGGCTGCCGATCCGGCGGCGGCGGCGAATGCGATCCAGGCTGAGATTCGTACGGCATTGGGGCAGCGCCAGGCGTAGTGGGAGGCGCTTAATGGCATCCGCTGGCTAATCAAATCAACAAGTTAATTCGGTAGAATTAAAGTGTTGCTTTAACGTTAAGGGCTGCGTACGATGCCCTCGTCCGATGTCAGTCGGAAGCTGTGCCACTCATTGTCCACCGGGCTTGTCCCGGTTTTCGAAGGGATCGGGCCTTGTGCCCGATCCTTTTTTTTGGCCGTCAGAGCACGCTTCACCAGGATCACCGGGGGCGACCGGCTGCATGGCGGCATTGGATAGAGCGTCATCCCGCGCACAAGGCGAGCACGTATCGCAGCGAAGCCCGAGCCGAGTGCTGGCCGATAGCCGCCACCGCGTGCATGGGCTGATGTGCATCGAAGGGCTGAGTGCCCAGTTGGGCTACGCCGCAAGCTACGCTCCCATGGCGGGCACCTGCTTGATCGCCAGTGCGAGAACGCGCCAGACACGGTGTGGGTAAGCGACTTCACGTATATCCGCATGCATGCATGCATGCAGGCTGGATGTACATGAGCGTTGTGCTCGACTTTATTTTCTGGCAAGTCATCGGTTGGGCGATGCGTGATCGCGCCGATCTCGATCTGGTGTTGCAGGCCTTGTTGTCTGCACCCTGGCGGTGCAATCCCAAGGCCGTGCCCTGGCTCACTCGGATCAAGGCTCGGTCTACCACCGCACTGACTGGCAGAGCTTGCTTGCAGCTCGTGGCCAGGTGTGCAGCCTGTGTCGGCGTGGCAGCTGCCACGACAACGTGCCGGTGGAGAGCTCCTTTTGCCTTCTCAGACGCGCGCGGCTCAGGCGGCGTGTCCGCCCCATCAAAGACGCCGAACGCGCAGATGTGTTTGCCTTTAACGAGGTCTTCTAAAATCCCGAACGCCGCCATGGTTCCAATGACGAACTGTCGCCTGCAGAGTTCCAATGGCGCTACTCGCAACGAGGGGCCTGAGTGTCTACGGAACCCTGGGCGATGAACACTGCCAGCGAGGGGCGGTTGGCGATGGAGGTGTTGGAGCAGGTGGAGATGCTGGCCAAGGTGCGCAGCGTCAGGCGGTGATGGAGCGCGCCGAGATCCCTTGCGATTGACCTCGGTGCCTGATGCCACTAGCGTCGCAACCACACCAGCGCACCACGGACGCTTCATGCTCGCGCGCCCCCTCTACGCCTTGCTCGCCACCCTCGCTCTGGGCGCATGCGCCCACACGGCCGCCACCTCAGCCCCGGCAACCGTCACGGAGACATCTGCCATGAGTTCCTCAGCCGATCACGTACCTGCAGATCCTTCCAAAAGTGGACCACGTACTGCGCAGGAAGCATTGAAGCGGGTACTTGAGCTGATTCGCACAAGCGCCAGCATTGAATCGTTCAATGCCGACCATGTGTCTCGAGCAATGGGCCAGTCGGTGCAGTATCGCGATGATGGTTCCGGGCGGTTCGGTGCCAGCGGAGTGCTGACCCGAGACTGGAACTACGGGTTTGGTGTCAACAGAACCGAAGTAAAGGGTGCATGGTTCGAGTTCCTGTTCCTGCCTAATCCGCCAGAAGCGTCTCCGTCTATGTCGGATATCTGCCAGATCGACTTCGAGGCATTTGCGGCACACCTCGAAAAAATGGGTTTTTCGCGACAGCGCAATATTGTCGAGGATGGACGATGGATGAGCGATATTTTTCAACGCCCGGGGATGCGCGTAGAGCTCTTCCCGCGTGGCGAGGCTGACGTCCCTCTAGCGCGCACCACTCATCAGTGCGTCGAGTGGGTTCAAATTCGCTAGTCCAAGGAGCGGACATGTTGAGCCAGGAAGCAAGTGCCGTGGTGGCATCATTTGGTCAGCAACCAGGTGTCACACGTGAGCATCTGGACAACTTTAACCGGGTCCTTAACGATTCGCCCGAGTTGACCCGCCAGATCAACGAGGCAGTGCAGAAAAAGGTGCTGAAAGGCTTTGCGCCGTTAAACGATCCGCATGCGGGAGGCATCTATGATCCACGCGATCAGGAAATTCACCTGCCGCTTGCATCGCTGGTGAATGATGCCAACGGCAAGCATGCAGCAGCAGGCAATTTGACCTTCGTCTTGGGACATGAAATTCAGCATAGCCTTTATAGTCCCACTGCTGCGCTTGCGCGAGAACAGTTCAAGACAGAGGCAATAAAAATTGCCCGTAGCACGCACGATTACACTGCTGCTGGCGAGAAGGTGCTGGCCAGTAACCGTACGGACGAAGCAACGGCCGAAATAACCGGATGGAACGCTATCGTGAGCGCGGTCAAGAGTCGTAATCCTAATCCTACGCTTGAAGATGTGTACCTATTTGCGGATGGTCGGGCCAGAGATTTCGTCACGCGCAGCGGCTATCCAAGCGTCTATACGCCCAAGGAAAACCTGACGTTTAATAGCGACCTGACGTTGTCGCCCACGGCGAGTAACGTCGAGGCAATGGGAGTGAATTACTTCGACAAATCGGTCAAGGACACCCGTATCGGTCATGCGGGCCAGTCCGACTACGTCAACCATTACGGTCCATGGGTGGTCGGCACAGCCGCCATCTACGAGCGACACTACAACAAGTCAAAGCCCGGCGAGCCAGAGCAGCCAATGATCCTGGACATGCAGCGCCTGGGATTCAAGGAAGACATCCTGGAGCGCAACGGCATTGACCTGGGCAGCGACACCCGTCCCATGCCATACCTGGACAGTAGTACGCAGCCGCCAACCCCTGGGCTCTTCCAGCACAGCAAGGATACTCACCTGCACGTCTCGCCGATTTCTGCCCAGGCGCTGGAGCAGGAGCTGCGAGAGCGCGACCCACAATCGCCACCTTCCCCGGCGCAGACACCTTCACAGCCAAGCCACCCAGATCACGCGCTGTACCAGCAGATCAAAGGCGGTGTGATGCAGCTCGACGCCCAGCACGGCAAAGAGTGGGACGGGGCAAGCCAGCGCATGACTGCCAGCCTGCTTGCGATGGCAAAAGAGGAAGGGCTGTCGCGGGTGGACCATGTCGTTCTCAACAACCCCACGCCTCAGCTAGCCGGCGGCGAGAAAGTCTTCGTCGTGCAGGGCGCTCTTAATGACCCGGCTCACCAGCGTGCCCATATGCCGACCTTGGACGCCGTGCAGACACCAGAGGCCCAGTCGTTCGATCGCCTGCAAGCAATCAGCCAAAGTCAGGCCCAGGCGCGGGAACAACAGCAAGCATTGGAGCAATCACAGCAAGCCGTCAGCCAAACCGGCCCATCGATGACTCGCTGAGGCTTCAGCAGCGAAAAACATCCCATTCAAGCACCAAGTGCCGCATGGTCTGGTACGGGACACCCAAGACGGGTTAACGCGTCCTAGCAAAAACTGACATTCTGGCGCGCCCCCTACAGAGCGGGGCTGCGATTTTGTGTAGAGAGTGTTGCAAGAGCGACTACCTACTGTAATGCCGCTGCCTTGCAATAGCGGTCGATGAACTGCTGATGCGTCGGCATGACGTCCACGCAATGGCCGATGGTCTGCGCGACGCTGGCAAGGAAACGTTCGGCGTCGTGGTCGGGCACCTGGTCCACCAGCGGGTGATAGCCCTGCGGCAGCACGCCCTGGCCCACCATCACCTGCACCCAGCTGATCTCGGCGAACATTTCCTCGGCATTGCGGTAGAAGCGCCCGCTGTCGCGGAACAGGTCCAGGGTGAACTGCAACTCGGGGGTGATCGGCATCGTGCGGCAATGCCGCCAGAACGCGCTGTCGTCGCGTTCGGTGGCGTGGTAATGCAGCACCAGGAAATCGCGGATGCGGTCGAACTCGAACGCCAGCCGGTCGTTGTAGCGCTGCACCAGCACCGGGCTGATGCCCTCGCGCGGAAACAGCTCCAGCAGCCTGGAAATGCCGGCCTGGATCAAATGGATGCTGGTCGATTCCAGCGGCTCCAGAAAGCCGCTCGCCAGACCCAGTGCCACCACATTGCGGTTCCAGAACTGCTTGCGCCGCCCGGTGGTGAAGCGCAACGGGCGCGGGTCGCCGAGCGCCTTGCCATCCAGGTTGGCGAGCAGCGTGGCGGCCGCTTCGTCGTCGCTGATGTGCGCGCTGGAATACACATAGCCGTTGCCGGTGCGGTGCTGCAACGGGATGCGCCACTGCCAGCCAGCCGCACGCGCGGTGGAGCGCGTGTAGGGCGTGGGCGGGCCGACCTTTTCGCTCGGCACCGCCAGCGCGCGATCGCACGGCAGCCAGTGGGTGAAGTCGTGATAGCCGGTGTGCAGCGCTTCTTCGATCAACAGCCCACCAAAGCCCGAGCAGTCGATGAACAAGTCGCCGCTGACGACCTGCCCGGAGGCCAGTTGCAGCGATTGCACGTGGCCGGAGTCGGGGTGCAGCTGCACCTGTTCGACCAGGCCTTCGATACGGGTGACGCCACGCTGCTCCGCATAGCCGCGCAAAAATCGCGCGTAGTGCGTGGCATCGAAGTGATACGCGTAGGCGATATTGGCCAGCGGCGAATTGGCCGGCACGTCGCCGGCCGAGGTCATGAACTTGCCGCGCGTGGCGGCCACGGTGTTGAGCGTGTAGGCGCCCAGCGGCTGCGCCTTGCCGCGTGCATGCTGCTTGATCCAGTACTGATGGAACGGCAGCAGCCCGAGCGGATGCCCGATCTGGGTGCCGAAGCCGTGGATATACGACGTCCCCGGCCGTTGCCAGTCGACGAACTCGATACCGAGCTTGAAGCTGCCCTGGGTCTGGCGCACGAACTCGGCTTCATCGATGCCGAGCAGATTGTTGAAAGCCTTGATGTGCGGCACGGTGGCTTCGCCGACACCGACGGTGCCGAGCTGTTCGGATTCGATCAGCTGCACATTGAAGGTGGGGCCAAGCACGCGCGCGAAGGCGGCGGCCGCCATCCAGCCGGCGGTGCCGCCACCGACGATGACGATGTTGCGAAGCGGAGCGGGGATCATGGAGGTCCGGTCCTCAAAAGAAATAAAGCCACTGACAAAACGTCTGCGCGCACTGTCTGACGGTTGCAACCGGTGCGATATGCAGCACCAGTTGCACATGTTGACGCACCCACCTGACCACTGCGCATTACGTTGTGTCAGCCGCTCCAGAAGCTGATAGGCGAACGGGGCCAATCGGCCCCGTTCGAATCACGCGCATCCAGGTGCATGCGCGTGCAGGTTACGTTGGATCAGAACTTTGCGCCCACTTCGAAGATCACGCTGCGCGGCACGTAGCTGATCTCGCCGTTGTTGACAACGGTGATATCCGGCTCGAGCCGTCCGTTGCTGCCGAAGCTGTTGTATTCGTACTGGCTGAAGTTCTTGAAATCGAACACGTTGAGCACGTTGACCCGTGCGGTCAGCTTGAAGTCGCCAGCCACGGTGAAGTCCTTGGTGGCCTGCAGATCGACGGTGCGATACCCCCAGATCTTGCCACCCACCAGGAACTTGCCATTGCCCGGCGGAGTGACGCCGACCTGCTGGCAGGTGCCGCCATCGGGATCGGTGAAGCCGTAGCAGGCGATCGTATTGATCGGCTCGGGCGTGGCCAGCACCAGCTTGGCGCCGAAGGTGACGCCCCATGGGCCATCGAGCGAACCGGAAGCGACGAAGCGATGTGCCGACACCGCATCGGACTTCACGAACGGGTAGTCGCGAACGGTGGCCTTGTCGAACGCAAACGGCTCGTCGATGTTGCGGTTCTGGCGCGCGCTGGTATGTGTGTAAGCCAGGTTCAAGCCCCAACCCGATTCCTTGGTGTAAGGCTTTTCGGCCGACAGCAACACCTGGCTGCTGCGCTGCTCCAGACCGTTGTAGCCGATGACGGTATTGCGATAACCCGGCACCGGCTCACCCCACGGCACGCCGCCGTTGGCGTCGAAGTACGCGCCGTTCGGATAGCGGTTGACCAGGCTCATCACCAGGCCGTCGTAAGACAGGATGCGCTGGAAGGTCACATCGGTCAGCCAGTCGCCAACCTGGTTGCTGATGCCGATGCTGTACTGGTCGCTGTACGGTGTCTTGAGCTTGTTCTTGAACATGAAAAGCTCGGAACTGTCGCTGGTGCCGGGGATCGTGTTGAGCTGATCGATGCCGGTGAGGAACGCCGGATTCCACGGTGCACAGGCGCGGTCGTCGCGGAAGCAGCCCTGGCCGCTGGCGGCATCGCTGAAGTACACCACCACCGGCGACAGCGCGGCCTTGACCGATTCCAGCGCCAGCTGTTCGAACAGGTTGCGGTCGTAGGAACGGCCCGCACCACCATGGATCACCGCCGCCTCATCGCCGAACAGGTCGTACGAGAAACCCAGGCGCGGCGCCCAGGCATCCTTGAAGTTCTTGCGGTTGTTGCCGGTGCTGATGTAATCGGCCACGTTGACGCCGCTGGGCAGCAGGCGGTTGGCCCACGGCTGGCCAGGGTTTTCCGGGTCGTCGGAATACAGCGCATTCACGAACGGCTGCGAGGTCACGAAGTCGGTGTAGGCCGGGGTGTCTTCGTAGTCGTAGCGCACGCCGATGTTGATCATCAGCTTGTCGGTGGCGGCCCAGTCGTCCTGCAGGTAGATGCCGTATTGCTTGGACGGCGACTCGACCACCGGCAGCTGGCCGGGGTTGTCGAAGGCACGGATGTAGCGCACCTGGAACGGCACCGGCGCCACGCCGTTTTGGCTGACTTCGTAGCTGAATTGCGGATTGAGCGAGCTCGATTCGCGCGAGGTCAGCTTGATGTCGCGGTAGGTCACGCCGGTCTTGATGGTGTGCTCGCCGTGCCACTCCAGTGCATTGAAGGTCAGGTCGTTCTGGAACGACCAGCCCTTCTGGCTACGCAGCTTGAAGTCTTCGCCGCTGGCGGCGCCGGTATTGAGAAACACCCACTGGCGCGGGTCGGCCTGGGTGCGATCGATATAGGTATAGATCGAACCATTGCCCACGCCGCGCGGCGTGGGCAGATTGCGCGAATCCTCGGTGGTGAAGATGGCTTCGTTGAACCAGCCATCGGCACTGTGCTGCCAACGCAGGCTGGTGCGCTTGTCCTTGTTGATCTTGTCCACGGCGCGATCGGGCGCGTTCTGGCCGCCCACGTTGCTGACCTGGGTTTCGTCGCGGTACTGCGTGGCCAACTCGATGCGATCGTTGTCGGTCGGTTCGAAGTCGATCTTGCCGAAGTACAGGTCCTCGCTGAACGGCATGTTCGACGCGCCGTACTGATCGCGTAGGTTCGACGGCAGCAGCCCGATGAAGGGCGTCGCTTCGGCACTGGGCTGCACGCTCTTGGGTGCGACGTTGTCCTTGCCTTCGTAGGCGACGAAGAAATGCATGCGGTCCTGGATGATCGGGCCACCCAACGCAAAACCGTATTCCTTGGTCTGGGAATCGACCTTGCCGTCGGCTTCGTCCGGACGCTGCTTGCGCAGGTCCTGATTGGTGAAGCGATAGAACGCTTCGCCATGGAACTCGTTGGTGCCGGACTTGGTCGCCGCAGTGATCGCCGCGCCGCTGATCTGGCCATACTCGGCCTTGTAGTTGGACGTGACGACCTTGTACTCGCCGATGGCCAGCTGCGGGAACGGATTGCCCTGGGTTTCGTCCTGGCCGGCAATGCCGCCGCCGGAGACGTAGCTCTTCTGGCTCACGCCATCGATGTACAGGTTGCTGGCGCTGGCATTGGAGGCGCCGCCGCGCAGCTTGGTGTTGCCGTCCTGGTCGATGGTGAACACCATGCCCGGCACGGTGTCGGCGAATTCCAGGAAGTTGCGCGTGGCCTGCGGCAGCTGCTGGATCTGTCGCAGCGACACGGTGTTCCCCACTTCGGACGTCTTCACGTCACGAATCATCGGCGCGCTGACCGTCACCGTGTCCAGCGTGGTCGCATCGCCTGCGGGCGCCGCCGTCTCCGTGCCGAGATTGACGGTGGCGCTGGAGGCTACCGACAGGGTCACCGTGCGGCTGGCGCCGTTGGATTCGACCTTGTAGGTGCCCGGCTGCAACCCGACGATGGTGTAGTTGCCGGTCGCGTTGACCGGTGCGCGGCGCACCGAGCCGGTGGCGAGATTGGTGACGACGACCTCGCTGCCGCTCTGCGCGGAAGCGACCTGGCCACGCAACGTGGCGTTGCTGGATTGGGCCATGGCCGGCGTGGTGGCGAACAACGAGGCAGCCAGGGCGCAGCACAACAGGCTACGTGCGGGCAGGGTGGAAACGGTGCGGTGCTTCTTCATGACTCTCCCCCTCCCAGGGGTAAAGCGCGAACCAGTAAGTGACTGGCGCGTCGAGTTTGGTGCTGGGTATGGATGAAACGGATGCAGCGGTCGGCAACAGCAGGAACGGCAAACAACAAAACGATCGCGGAAGCAAGCGTGGTGCCCGCAGCATCGCGCACATCAAGCGCCGCGCTGCAGGCACACACCGTCGATCGGTAAAGCGACGCAAACCCTGCGGCCGGCCCCCCCATTGCCGTGGGGCCGATGCAGTACCAGCGCCTGAGCGGACAACCGGCATCGATGCGCCAGCTGCCATCCGGGCCACCATTACCAGATGATGCGGGCGCTCATAAACAACGTGCGCGGCGGGGTGGACATCGCCCCGTACTGATTGATGCTCACGCGCGGGTCGTAGATGCCGGCACTGCCCCAGTCGATGCTGTACTGGTCGTAGTTGCGGAAATTCAGCGCATTGATCAGATCGCCACGCACCTGCACCGTCACCGCGTCGGTGATGTGCATGTCCTTGGACAAGGATAGATCCAGCTGGCGGGTGCCGAAGATGTCGCCGCCGGCGATGAACTTGCCGCCGGGCGCGTCCACCGAGACCACGCGGATATTGTCCGAGGTCGGGCCGCCGTACTGGTCGAACGAGATCGCCTCGTTGCGCGGCGGCACCGTGGCCAGGGTCAGCTTGGCCGAGCCGCTGATGCCCCAGAACAGGTCGTAGATGCCGGTGAGTACCAGGCGGTGGCGCGGCACCGCATTGAGGTCCAGGAACGGGTAGTCGGCAATGGTGGCCGCATCGAAGCCGTAACGATCGTCGTTGCCGCGATTGCCGCGCGCACGCGAGAAGGTGTACGCCGCGGTCAGGCCCCAGCCGCTTTCCTTGGTATAGGCCTTGTCGGCCGACAGCAGCAGCTGGCCGGTCTTGGTCTCCACCCCGTTGTTGCCGATGATCAGGTTGCCGAAGCCCTGGGGCGTCTGGCCGAAGGCCTGGCCGCCGTTCTGGAAGAAATCGCCGTTGGCGAACCGGTTGCCCAGGGTGAAGATGAAACCGTCCTTGCTATGGATATACGACACCGTCGCCGAGGTGTTCCACTCGCCCAGCTGGGTGCGCAGGCCCAACGAATACTGGTCCGCATACGGCGTCTTCAGATCGTTGTTGAGCAGGTCGATCTCGCCGTTGCGCACGCGCGCATCGACCAGGTTGCCCAGGCTGTCCGGATTGCTCACAAACGCCGGATCGAAGGCGGTGCAGGTGCCGGGTGCCGGGACGCAATTGGTGGGCCCGGCAAAGCGGATGGTGTACTGCGCCAGCGCGGATTTGATCTGCTCCAGGCCCATCACGTCGAACAGGTTGCGGTCGTAGCTGCGGCCGGCACCGCCGAACAGCACCAGCGACTCGTCGCCACGGAAATCGTAGGAAAAGCCAAGGCGTGGCGCGAAGTTGTTGTTGTCCTGTTTGCGATTGCGCCCGTTGCTGATGTAGTCGTTGATGTCCACCCCGCCCTTGGCCAATTGCTCGGCGTAGGTAGCGCTGACGGCCGGGTCGGTGCCGGGGCCGTTCAAGGCCGCCACCACTTCCGGTGGGGTCACGTTGTCCAGGTACGAGGGAATCTTCTCGCCATCCCAGCGCACGCCGATATTCAACTGCAGCTTGTCGTTGACGTCCCAGTCGTCCTGGAGATACAGGCCCAGCTGCTTGCTGGTGGTGGTCACCGACGGTGCGGCGCCGGCGAACGGCAGGTTGAAGCGCACCTGGTACGGAATGGCGGCGGTGCCGACGCCATCGCCCACTGCGTAGTAGAACGAGGGATTGGTCGCCGAGTTTTCGCTCTGGGTCAGCTCCACTTCCTTGTACTTCACGCCCATCTTGATGACGTGGTTGCCGTGCCATTCGAGGTTGTTGAAGGTCAGGTCGTTCTGGAAGCTGGGGCCTTTCTGGCCCTTGCGCTGGATCGCCAGCCCGCTGGTGGCGCCATCGTTGAGCAGCACGTCGTCTTCGGCGATGCCGCGCGTGTACACGGTCTGGCTGCCGATGGTGTAGGCGGTGGGATTGAACAGCACGTCCTCGTAGGACACGCGCGCTTCGTTGACGTAGCGCTCGCCGTAATGCTGCCAACGCAGGTCGAAGCGTTTTTCGGTATTGAGATTGATCTTGGAGGCGAGCGCGGTGGTCTGGTTGCCCACGCTGTCGCGGCTTTCCTCATCGCGGTATTTGCCGGTGAGCTCCAGGCGATCGTTTTCGCCGATGTCCCAATCGACCTTGCCGAAGTACAGGTCTTCGTTGAACGGCCGGGTCACCGAGCCCAGCCGGCTCTGCACGCCCGCCGGCAGATCGTCGCTGAGCGCGCTGAAGCTGTCGGGTACGGCGACCGGATCGGCCGAGACCTCGAAGCCCTTGCCTTCGTAGCTGAAGAAGAAATGCGCCTTGTCCTGCACGATCGGCCCGCTCAGGGCGAAGCCGTATTCGTCCTGGTGGGTCTTGCGCTTGCTGCCGTCGGCATTGGGCGCGCCAGCGCGTTCGTCGGGTTGACGCGCGCGGAAGTCGGTGTTGCTGGTGCGGCCGAAAATTTCGCCGTGGAACTCGTTGCCGCCGGATTTGGTCGAGGCCACGATCGCCGCCGAGCCGACCTGGTCGAACTCGGCCTTGTAGTTGGAGGTGATGACCTTGTACTCGCCAATGGCCAGCTGCGGGAACGGGTTGCCCGCGCTCTGCTCCTGCCCGGAGACGCCGCCGAACAGGTAGCTCTTCTGGCCGACACCGTCGATATAGACGTTGACCGCCGAGCTGCCCTGCGCGCCGCCGCGGATCTGGCTATTGCCGTTGGAGTTGGTCTCGAACTGCATGCCCGGCACGGTGTCGGCGAATTCCAGGAAGTTGCGCGTCAGCTGCGGCACGGTGCTGATCTGCTTCAGCGACACGTTGGTGCCCACTTCCGAGGTCTTGACCTCCTGCAGCGTGGTGGCGGTGACCTGCACCGCGTCCAGCGTGGTCGCCTCCCCGGCCGCTGCCGGCGCCGCCGCGCCACCGCCCAGGTTCAAGGTGACCGAGGAGGCCACCGACAGGGTCACGGTCTGCGCGCTGCCGGAGCCGGCGTCCACCTTGTAGGTGCCGGGAGGCAGGCCGACCAGCGCGTAGCTGCCGTCAGCGCCGGTGGGCACGCGCCTGACCGCGCCGGTGGCGACATTGGTCGCGGTGACCGTGGTGCCGGCCTGTGCCGAGGCGACCTGGCCACGCAACGTGGCGTTGCTGGACTGGGCCATGGCCGGCGAGGCGGCGAACAATGAGGCGGCAAGGGCGCAGCAGAGCAAGCTGCGCGCCGGCAAGGTGGAGACGGTGCGGTAATTGTTCATGACTTCCCCCCTCCCAGGGGTAAAGCGCGAACCAGTGGAATCACTGGCGCGTTGAAACTGCATAAAGCGGGACAGCGGACAACCACGACAAGCAACACATGAGCAAGCAGCCGCGACGCGCCTTACGTCGGAGGCGCAGCACGCGGCGCGCTGGACGCGCGCACGATCAGTTCGGGAACCATCTCGGAAAACGTCTGCACTGCGGCATCGGCGGGCGGGGCGGGGGCATCGCCCAGTTGCTGATCCAGCAACAGCTGCAAGGCGCGCGCGCCCAGCCCGGCGATATCCACCCGCATGGTGGTCAACGCCGGCAGCACGTAGCGCGCCATCGGCACATCGTCGAAGCCAGCCAGTGCGATGTCGTGCGGCACCTTCAGCCCGGCATGGCCGAGCGCGAACAGGCAGCCCAGCGCCATCATGTCGTTGGCGGCGAACACCGCATCCGGGCGCGTGTCCTGCGCCAGCGCCTGGCCGGCACGGTAGCCGGATTCTTCATCGAAGTTGCCCGGCAGCACCCACGGCTGCGCCTGCGCATCCAGCGCCAGCTCGTCGCGATAGCCGCGCAGACGCTCGTGCGCATCGAAGTTGTCGGCCGGCCCGGCGATGAAGGCGATGCGGCGGTGGCCGCGCTCGCGCAGGTGCCGCGTCATCACCCGCGCGCCACCGTAGTTGTCCACGTTGAGCACCGGGCGCTGGCTGGCCGTGCCGGCGCAGTTGAGCAGCACCGCAGGAAGGCCGCCGGGCAGGGCGTCCTCGTGCACGCCGGAGTCGCCCAGCGAGGGCGACATCACCACCACCCCGTCCACGCGTCCGGGCAGGCGTTCCAGCGCCTTGCGCTGCGCCTGCGGGTCGCCGTGCGAGCTGGACACCAGCAGGTGGTAGCCCTGATCGCGCGCCACCTGGTCGATGCCGCGGATCAGTTCGGAGAAGAATTCGCCGTGCAGGTCCGGCAACACCACCCCGATGGTGTGGGTGCGCCGGCTGCTCAGGCTGCGCGCGGCGTGATGCGGGATGTAGTGCAGTGCGCGGGCGACCTGCAGCACGCGCTCGCGGACCGACTCGGCGACATGCTGATGTCCATTCATGGTGCGCGAGACCGTCGCCACCGACACCTGCGCTTCGCGCGCGACATCCTTGATGGTGACGCTGCCGCCTTCCGAGCGTGGCCGACTCATGGCGACACCGCCAAAACAATGCGGTTGCCGCCGCACGCCGGGTAGGGGCGCACGGTCCGCTGGCGCAGAGCGTTCGTGTCATAGATGCACATGAATGACATCGGCCCCAACCGATGGCGACCTCAGAGCGAGATGGGGCGCACGCTAGCAGGAACTGCAAGCGCTTACATGATGCGCCGCAGCATTCCGCCAAATGCAGGCGGCACAAGGACTTGCGCCGCCGCCTGGACAACGTTGTCCGAAGAAGACAACAGCGGTCAATGTCGGACACCGGGTGACAACGTGCATGGAACTACGAAAATCTAACATTTGTTGCCGTACCCGAGCGCACGGTTGCTGCATGCCTTGCCGCCAGTGCACTCAGACAGCAAGATGCGCCGATCGATCAGGGGAAACAGCGTGCGCATGTCGCTATCTACCGTCCGTACCGGCCGGTTCCGGTTCATTGCGTGGGCGCTGCTGGCAGCGCTGTGCCTGGGCAGTTGCCAGCGCCAAGACAGGGCTGCTGCACTGCCTGGCGCCACCGCCGAGCCGGCCGCCGCGATGCAGTCGATGACCTTGCCCTTGCGGCGCAACGATCTGGTCGCCTATGCGCGGATCCGGGTCACGCCCGCGCAATACACCCAGTTGGAAGCGGCCTGGCGCAGTGGCGCCAGCCGCTGGCCGTTGACCGAACTGCCGCTGCCCAACGAGGTCGGCAGCCTGCTCGGCACCTTGTCGGCGCCAGGCGCCGAGCGCCGCTTGCAGCAGGCCTTCGATGCGCAACTGGCCGGGCAGTCGCAGGGCATCGCCCAGGCCGCGCAGTCGCTGGGCCAGTTCGGTGTGCAATACCTGCGTAGCCGCAACGACTATCAACCCGAGCAGCGCGCCCATTACATGCAACTGGTCGATGCCTTGAGCGCCTGGGCCGCCACCGCCCCGCTGGCCGATCGCGCGCGCGCCAAGGCCAGCATCACTGACCTGGTGACCGCTGCCCGCGCCACCGGCATTGGCTCGGATGCCGATCTGCAAGGCCTGGGCATGGAAGAGAGCCTGCGCCGGCTCGGGCCGTTCTGGGCGGCGGCCAAGACCGTGCTGGAGCGCTACGACCTGTCGCTGGACAGCAGCCTGGATGCGCTGCGCACCGGTTTGATAAAGCAGGACGGTGATCGCGCCCAGGTGCGTCTGCGCTATCCGCTGGCGGCCCGCGATATCGACCTCACCATCGCGTTGATCAAGCGCGACGGCCACTGGTATCAGCAGCAGACCCAGGACGAGGTGCAGGCGCTGCTCAGCGCCATGCCGACCCCGCCCTTACCCGACGCCGTTGCAGCGCCCGACACGCCGACGGCCGTACCTGCCGCGCCAGCGGACACCGGGCAACGCCCGGCTGGGCGATAATGATGGCGATGCCAGAACAGAATCCCCTGCCGTTCCCGGACGGCCAGCCCGCCCCGCCCACCCCGGCTGCCGCCGAGATCGCCGGCAGCACGGCGGTGCCGGCGCCTGCCGCAGCGTCGGCGTTGGACGCCGCATCGCCTGTCGGGCCGGTCATTGCCGTCGGGCGTAACGCCAAACGCCCGTGGTGGGCGCGCCTGCTCGGTCGTCTGGTCGACCCGTGGTTGAGCCTGACCATCGAACCGGATCAACCCGGCCGCTACGACGACGGCCGGCCGGTGGTGTACGTGCTGGAAGACTACGGCATGTCCAATGCGCTGATCCTGGACAAGGCCTGCCGCGAGGCCGGGCTGCCGTCGCCGCTGGTGCCGCTGCCGGGTGACCCGCTGGAGCGCAAGCGCGCCTATCTGGCGCTGTCGCGGCGCAGTAGCAGCAATTCGCTGATCCCCGAACAGCGCGGCGGCAAGACCCATTCCGATTCGCTGGCCAAGTTGCTGCAGGCGCATCGCGTGCGCGCCGATCTGGACGTGCATCTGGTGCCGGTGTCGATCTTCGTCGGCCGCGCGCCCGACAAGCAGAGCGGCTGGTTTGCGGTGCTGTTTTCGGAAAACTGGGCGCTGGTCGGCCGCTTCCGTCGCCTGCTGTCGGTGCTGCTCAACGGCCGCACCACCATCGTGCGTTTCGCGCCGCCGATCTCGCTGCGCCAGACCATGGCCGAAGGCCTGCCGCCCGAGCGCACCCTGCGCAAGTTGCAGCGCGTGCTGCGCACCCACTTCCGGCGTATCCGCGAGGCGGTGATCGGCCCGGACCTGTCCACCCGCCGCCTGCTGGTGGACCAGGTGCTGGCTGCCGACTCGGTGCGCGAGGCCATCGCCATCCAGGCCAAGCGCGACAACTCCAAGCCGGTCGACGCCTGGCGCAAGGCGCACGCCTATGCCTGGGAAATCGCCGCCGACTATTCCAGCCCGGTGGTGCGCTCGGCCAGTTTCCTGCTGACCCACGTGTGGAACCGCATCTATGCCGGCGTGCTGGTGCATCACCTGGACAAGCTCAAGCAGGCCGCGCCCGGACACGAAGTGGTCTACGTGCCCAGCCACCGCAGCCACATGGATTACCTGCTGCTGAGCTACCTGCTGTATGAGCGCGGCATCGTGCCGCCGCATATCGTGGCCGGCATCAACCTCAATCTGCCGGTGGTCGGCACGCTGCTGCGCAAGGGCGGCGCGTTCTTCATCCGTCGCTCGATCAAGGGCAATGCGCTGTATTCGGCAGTGCTGAGCGAATACGTCGCCCAGCTGGTGGCCGGCGGCTATTCGATCGAATACTTCGTCGAAGGCGGGCGCTCGCGCACCGGCCGTCTGCTGCAGCCCAAGGGCGGCATGATCGCGATGACGCTGCGCGCCTACCTGCGCCAGCCGCGCAAGCCGGTGCTGTTCCAGCCGGTGTACATCGGCTACGAGAAGCTGATGGAAGGCAACAGCTACCTGGACGAACTCACCGGCCGGCCCAAGGAGAAGGAATCGATCTGGGGCCTGCTGTGGTCGATCCCCAAGGTGCTCAAGCAGAACTACGGCCAGGTGGTGGTGAACTTCGGCGAGCCGATCGCGCTCAACGACGTGCTGGCCAAGCACGCCCCGGACTGGGACGGCCAACCGCTGCCCGACGACGAAAAACCGACCTGGCTGGCACCGGCGGTGGATACGTTGTCCACCCAGATCCAGACCCGCATCAACTGCGCCGCCGACGTCAACCCGATCAACCTGCTGGCGCTGGCGCTGCTGTCCACGCCCAAGCATGCGATGGGCGAGGCCGACCTGATCGCGCAGATCGAGTTGTGCAAGAAGCTGCTGGCGGAAATGCCGTATTCGGACCGCGTCACCGTGACCCCGCACACCCCGGCGCGCATCATCACCCACGCCGAAGAGATCAACGTGCTCACGCGCGTGTCGCATCCGCTGGGCGATGTGTTGAGCGTCAGTGGCGACACCGCAGTGCTGTTGAGCTATTTCCGCAATAACGTGCTGCATTTGTTCACGGCCTCGTCGTGGGTGGCGTGCTGCTTCCAGAACAACCGCCGCATGAGCCGTGCCGGTCTGTTGCGCCTGGGTCGCACCGTCTACCCGTTCCTGCAGTCCGAGTTGTTCCTGCCGTGGAGCGAAGATCGTTTTGCCGAACGCATCGAACAGACCATCGACATGTTCGTACGCGAAGGCTTGCTGCTCAATGTCGCCGACGACGATGGCGGCGTGCTGACCCGCAACACCGGGCAGACCGACGAAGTGTTCCGCCTGCGCGCGATCGGCCACTCGCTGCAGCAGGCCTTCGAGCGCTATTACATCGCCATTTCGGTGCTGGTGAAGAACGGCCCCGGCGTGCTCGGTGCCGGCGAACTGGAAAGCCTGTGCCAACAGGCCGCGCAACGTCTGAGCCTGCTGTATGCCCCGGCAGCGCCGGAGTTTTTCGACAAGACCCTGTTCCGCGGCTTCATCCAGAAACTGCGCGAGCTGCGTCTGGTCTGGCCGGATGAGAACAGCAAGCTGATGTTCGACGACCGGCTGGATGTGTGGGCGAAGGATGCCAAGTTCATTCTCGGCCGCGAATTGCGCCACACCATCGAACGGGTCAGCCCGGCCGCAGCCAAGCCCGATGTGGTAGTGCCGCCGTCCGAGTGAGGCGGTCGGGCTTCTGCCCCATCAGGTTCGTGCACAACGATCGCTGCGCCGGGTTCTTGCGCCAGCGGATGGCTGCAGCAGGGGGCTGCAACAGCTGATCGGTGCGGCAGCGTGCTGCACTCGCTCATCGCTGTATCAGCTCGCTGCAATGGACGATTGCAGCCTCGGATCGCTGCAATCAGTGATCGGCCCACGCTCGCTTCTCCCGCCAGCGGGAGAAGGTGCCCGCAGGGCGGATGAGGGCGTGCAATCCATCTCGCACCAGCAAGTCACTCCAACAGCGCAGCGCCACACACAACGCAGGCTTCACACAAAACCGCCGTTGGTTTCATCGCGCACTTGCAGCCCTGCCGATAACATCGGCTGACCTTTCACAATGATCGGGTGCGTTCTACGTCAGGCGCGTCCGGCAGGAGACGTCCATGCGCGCAGCGGTCCACACCCAATTCGGTGATCCGGCCAAGGTATTGGCACTCGGCGAGCGGCCCACGCCGCAGCCAGGCAAGGGCCAGGTGCGCATCGCCATGCGCCGCGCGCCGATCCACAATCACGACCTGTGGACCGTACGCGGTAACTACGGCTACAAGCCCGCGCTTCCCGCCATCGGTGGCAGCGAAGCCGCAGGCGTGATCGACGCACTCGGCGAAGGCGTCGAAGGTCTGCAAGTGGGCCAACGCGTTGTCGCCGCCGGCGTCCACGAAAGCTGGGCCGAGTTCTTCCTCGCCAGTGCCTCCGGTGTCGTGCCGCTACCCGACGCATTGGACGACGACCGCGGCTGCCAATTGATCGCCATGCCGCTGAGCGCGCTGATGCTGATCGAATTCCTGCACGTGCAACAAGGCGACTGGATCGTGCAGAACACCGCCAATGGCGCCGTCGGCAAGACCGTGGCCATGCTCGCTGCCGCGCGCGGCATCAACGTGATCAACCTGGTGCGCCGCGATGCCGGGGTGGAGGAACTGAAGGCGCTCGGCATCGGCAATGCCGTGTCCACCGCGCAGGAGGGTTGGCAGGACCATGTGCGCGCGCTGGTCGGTGACGCGCCGATCGTGCGTGCCATCGACTCGGTCGCTGGCAGCGCGGCAGGCGAATTGATGGGGCTGCTGGCCGAAGGTGGCGAACTGATTTCGTTCGGCTCGATGACCGGCGAGCCGCTACAGATTTCCAGCGGCGATGTGATCTTCAAGCAGGCCACCGTGCGCGGCTTCTGGGGCAGCAAGGTCACCACTGCCACCAAACCCGAGGACAAGCGCCGCATGATCGGTGAGCTGCTGAAAGCCGCACTCGATGGCAGCCTGGCCTTACCGGTGGAAGCGGTGTTCGATCTGCAAGACGCCGCCAAGGCTGCCGCCGCAAGCGCCGAACCGGGGCGTCGTGGCAAGGTCCTGCTGCGCGCTGGCTGAGCACACCGACGCAACTGGCTCAAAGACAGCAGGTGCGTCACCAAATCATTGAGACAAACGTCCCTCTCCTGCCGGGAGAGGAACGGCTTGCGCATCTGCCCGCGAGACTGCTGCCATCCGCCCTGCGGGCACCTTCCCCGCACGCGGGAGAAGGACATTGTGCGGCAGTGGAATAGCGAGCTCGCATGCGCACTAGCCCCTCTCCCGCTTGCGGGAGAGGGGTTGGGGTGAGGGGACGGCCCAAGCGACCAGCACGACCGGCCTCAGCGCAAGCCGGCGTCCACCATCAGACGAACCCTGCCTGCCCAACCGCCTGCCACCGCGACGCGGATCTCCACGACGGCAACGCCAGCCCAAGCGGCCGCATGCACGGCATCACGCCGGCTCGTCAGGCACCAGCTCCATTTCCAGCCGCGTGATGCAGTCCTTGAGATGCAGCTTGCGCTTCTTCAAGCGCTTCATCTGCAACTCGTCCTCCGGGTTGGCGGGCACGCGCTGGATTTCCTCGTCCAACGCGCGATGGGCGCGTCGCAACTCGGCGATCTGCTCGGCGATCTCGGCGGGTGAGAGAGTGTCCACGGTTCCGAGCATACACAACCACGGGCCGGCCGCGTCACCCGCGCTTGCCAACACGCCCGAGGCTGCCACAATGCCCACGCGCCATCGGGGAAACGACGGCGCGCCCTACCCATCATTGCCATGCGGCCACGGCCGTCGAGAATGGAGTCTTTACGATGCGTTTGCGTTCTTCCCTGCTGGCCCTGAGCCTGCTCACCGCCGCCAACCTCGCCGCAGCTGCCGACGCTGCCAAGTACGACGGCTTTCTGTGCTGCAACCTGCGCACCGACGGCAGCTGGATCAGCGACAGCAACTACGCCGAAGACGGCAAGCGCGTGCTCCCCGTCGGCACCCCGGTCAGCGTCACCGGCTTTGGCCGCAACCGCGTCAACCTCAAGATCGCCGGCGAAAAGCAGTCCATCGGCAACGACTACAGCCGCGACCTGGACAACACCGCCTTCGCCGCACGCTACGTCGTCACCGCCGACCCCAAGGTCAAGCTCGCCACCTTCCCGCCGAAGATTCGCCAGGCCATCAACGATGGAAAGCTCACCGGCGGCATGACCCGCGAACAGGTGCTGATGGCCGTCGGCTACCCGATCAGCAGCGAAAACCCGAATCTGGAAGCCTCGCTGTGGCGCTACTGGCGCGACAGTTTCTCCGAGTACCAGGTGCAGTTCGGCCCTAGTGGCAAGCTGGTCAAGGTGACGGCCGATCCGCAGTTGATGAATCTGGTTTGGCTTCCCTGAATTGATCGGGTGGTCGCGCCTCGCGCGGCCACCTGAGTGGCCCTCACTGCCCGGCCGGTGCTTCGCTTGGTCGGGCGGAGAAACTGCTGGCGCCAGGAACTGACGTCTGGATTTTGGGACCAGCCAACCAGACCAGACGTGTCAAGCGCTAAGATTCGTCTTTGGTCAACCGGCCGCTAAAGACCGAAGCCCCTATGCAACGACATCCGGATCTGTACCCCAACGACGATAACGGCGACACCCTCTGGCACATCGCCCAGCAAGGGGTGGATCTTTCCAAGCCACGCGAGATCGCGTTTTCCGTCGTCTTCCCCACGAAGGAGTCGGCATTGGAATTCTCAGTGACGCTGCTCCGCTTCGAGCAGAAAGTTCGCTGCTGTCACTACGAGGAAAACGCGGCGTTTCCGATGGACGTGACGGTGTATCCGACCATGATCCCGTCGTACAAGGCGATTTCGGCTTTCGAAGAAGAGCTGGCAACGGAGGCCAGGCCGTTGGGTGGTTTGAATGATGGCTGGGAGTTTGCGGTGGATGACAAAGACGTTTAATGCAGTCAGTGTGCGAGAGCCTAGGATGCAGTTACTGCATCACTGAGCGCGTCGCAGTTTTTACAGCATTGACGCGTTACCGCGTTACCGCGGCGACTGCGGCACGCGACGCAGCTGTGACACGTCGTAGCCCATGGCGGCGATACGTTGAACGGCCTGCTGATAGTCGGCATCGGACACCTGCGGGGTACGCGCCATATACCAGACGTAGTCGCGCTTGCTGCGTGCCACGATGGTCTGCGCATAGTCTGCATCACGCCAGGCGATCACGTACTCGGCCTTGAACGGCCAGAGAAACTGCATGCTCCACAGTGCGCCATTGCCCTCCTTTGCGACCTCGCCGATCGGATGCATGGACTTGAGCGGCGCCTGGAAACTGCCCTTGCGGAATGTAAACGTGGTCTGGATGCGGCCATCCGGTCGCAACGCATAGCGCTCCACGGCATCGTAGGCCTTGCGCTCGGGCCGGGTAGGAATATGCGCGATGACGTACCAGTCGCCCATGAAGCGTGGCACATCAACGGTGTCTGCGCGGGGCAGGGCGGCGCCTGAATCGCTTGCGCCAGCACTCCCGTGGACCGCGAGTGTCAGTAACAACAGCATCGAACGATGTCGCATGGCAACCTCCATCAAAAGAGCATGTACATCGGCCTACGTCGCCGCAAGGCGCCTGGATGCGGCCCCATGCGATGCAGGTCCGGCCCAGCCGCAAGCTGGCCCACTGTCGCAGTGAGATGAGGGTACCGTGCGACTCGTCATGGCAACGTTGAAGAGCAAGAGCCAAGCGTTGCGCAGACGGCAGGAAGCGCGCGATCACAGGGCGGTGAGCGCTGGTTCAACGATCAGCCGCAGTGAGGATCACGACGTGCTTTGGAAGCGCAGAGGGGACAGGACTTTCGTTCAGTGCCAGCGGTCGCGCCATGGCGGGCTGGTTGGATCTCGGGAGGCGGTTGCCCAACGGCATTCACCAAGGCGACACCGCCCCTTCCCCATACGGATAGATCGTCGCGATCCTTCCATCCTTGTCGTGCTCCAACGGCGCCATCTTGATGCTGCGCAAATGCGTCTGTCCGCCTGATAACACCGCGTCGTGATAGAACAGGTACCACTGTCCGTCGAAAAGGCAGACAGAGTGATGCGTGGTCCAGCCGACCACCGGTGCCAGCAGTACGCCCTGATAGGCGAACGGCCCGTACGGGGTATCGCTGGTGGCGTAGCAGATGCGGTGGGTGTCGCCGGTGGAGTAGGACAGGTAATAGCGGCCGGCGTGGTGGTGGACCCAGGGGCCTTCGAAGAAACGGCGGGCGTGGTCGCCGGCGCGTATTGGGGTGCCGTGTTCGTCGAGGATGACGATCTCGCGGGTGGGCTCGGCCAGTTGGGTCATGTCTTCGCGCAGGCGCGCCACGCGTGGGCCGAGGGCAGGCGCGTCGTCTGCGGGTTCCTGATGGGTCGGTGCATAGACGTTGTCGCGGTAATGCTGCAGCTGGCCACCCCAGATGCCGCCGAAGTACAGATAATGTGCGCCGTCATCGTCGGCAAAGACTGCCGGGTCGATCGAATAGGCGCCGGCGATGGGCTCGGGCTCTGCGACGAATGGGCCTTGCGGGCCATCGCCTACCGCCACGCCGATCTGGAAGAGGCCGTCGGCGCGTTTTGCGGGAAAATACAGATAGGTCTTGCCGTCGCGCTGGGCAGCATCCGGCGCCCACAGCTGTCGCTGCGCCCAGGGCACATCGCGCACATGCAGCACCTGGCCCAGGTCTTCCACCGGCGCCTCAGGGTGCGCCATGCGGAACACGTGATAGTCGGCCATGTCGAAATGCGAGCCATCGTCGCTGAAGGCAACGCCGGCATCGATGTCGTGGGACGGATAGAGATACAACGCACCGTCGAACACGTGGGCAGAAGGGTCGGCGGTGTAGAGGTGGGTGACCAGCGGTGCGGAGATGGCGGTGCGCGCTAGGGCCTGCAGTGCAGCGGTGGACGATTCATCGGACATGCGCGTACCTGTGCATGAGGTGGGAGGGAGTTGACGTCAACTGGTCGGCAGTGACGCGGCTTGTCGGCGCACGCCGAGTTCGCCTTCGATGCGGGTTTCCAGCGCCTTGTCGATTTCATACAGCGCCAGCAGCGCGGTGCCGAGCAGGAACGGGATGGAGGCGTACACGCTGATGGCCATGCGGATACCGCTGGTGACCGCGGCGCTTTGCTGCGGCAGCGCGGCGTCGTAGCCATAGACCGCCAGGATGCCGGCGACCAGCGCGCCGCCGACGCTCAGGCCGATCTTCAGCCCGCACAGCATTGCCGAGAAAATGATCGCGGTGGCACGGCGGTGGTTCTTCCATTCCGAGTAGTCGGCCACATCGGCAATCATTGCCCACAGCAACGGAATGGTGATGCCGTAGAAGAAACCATGCAGCACGTAAGAGGCGAACACCCAGCCGATCGCGTTGGGTGGATACAGATAGAACGCGAGCAGAAACAGCGTAGAGATCAGCAAGGCACCGCCGAAGACATTGCGCTTGCCGTACCGGTCTGCCAGACGTTTGGAAAACCCGATGCCGACGATCATCGCCAGGATGCCGCCGGCACTGAACACGCTGAACGCCGATGTCGGCGCATCCTGCGGCCAATGCAGCGCGCTCATGCCGGCGCCGGTCAGCACGTTGTTGATCGCGGCGATAAACCGGTTGAAACCGGCGTCGTCGAGAAACTGCGCCAGTGCGCCAGGGTCGAGGTAGTACTTGAAGTAGTAGATGTACATCCCGCCCTTCATGGCGAGATTGACGAACACCAGGATGGTCAGCGCCAGCATCACCAGCCAGGGTTTGTTACGCATCAGGTCGGTGAGGTCCTGGCGCACGCTGGTGCGTTGTTCGCTGATCGGCAACACCCGCTCGCGGGTGGTGAAGAAGGTGATCAGAAAACATAGCGTGCCGACAGCGGCGAATAGCGCCATGGTGTTGCGAAACCCTTGCGCCTTGTCGCCGTTGCCCAGGATCAACACCAGTGGCAGCAACAGCACCTGGATCACGAACTGCGCAAACGTCACGGCCAGAAAGCGATATGCCGACAAACTATTGCGCTGCTCCATGCTGCCGGTGAGCACGCCGCTCAATGCCGAATACGGCAGGTTGTTGGCCACATACACCAGCATCAACAGCGTGTAGGTGGCGAATGCGTAGGCGATCTTGCCCTGTTCGCCGAGTGCGGGCGTGTTGAACGCGGCCAGCGACAACGCGCCGAACGGCAATGCGGTCCACAGGATCCATGGCCGGAACTTGCCCCAGCGCGTGCGGGTGCGATCGGCCAGGATACCGATGATCGGCGTGAACACGAATGCGCCCAGCAGGCCGACCACGAAGATCAGCGTGGCCGCTGCGCCCGCCGGAATGCGGAACACATCGGTGTAGAAGAACGCCAGAAAAGTGACCAGCGTCTGGAAGATCAGGTTGGCCGCCAGGTCGCCCAGGCTGTAGCCGATCTTTTCGCGCAAGGAGAGTTGCTGTGAGCGATCGTTCATGGGATGGGGCGGGGCTCAAGGAATGCTGCGGGAAACGCCGCAGCGCGCGATGCCGCCGATCGCGGCACGGATGTGCCACGACCGGCCGGCACGGCACTCAGAAGGTACCGCGGATGCCGAGCATGACGGTGCGCCCGGGTTGATACAGGTCGTAGGTGGCATTGGGCCAGGCGTAGGTGGTCCGCAGCGGCTCGTCGGTGATGTTGGTGACGTTGAGGGTGATCTGCGGTTTGGACGGCAGCCAGTCCAGGGCATAGCTGGCCGATAGATCCAGCTGACCGCGTGCATCGGCGTTGAGGCGCGCGTAAGGGATGCCGTTCTGGTTGGCGCCGGAGATCACCATGTCGTCGTTCCAGGTGTAGGACAGGCGCACCGAGGCGGCGTCCTTTTCCCAGTACACAGTGCCGTTCCACAGGTTCGGGGCCACACCGACGGCGACGGCGGGAATGCCTTCGCCTTCGGAGGATTGGGTGACATGCGTGTAGTTCACGCTGAAGCCCATGCCGTCGATCAGCTTGTCCAGCGGCTGCACCCAGATTGCCTCGGTGCCGCGGATGTTGAGCACGCCATCGGCGTTGACCTGCGTCTGCACATCGACCGTGGCCGCATTCGGGCCGCCGCGCTGCTCCAGGCCGGCCTGCTGGATCGGCAACAGGCTGTCGTAGGCCACGCCGAGATCGTTGAAGGGAATGCGACGCACGCCGTTGACGGTGAAGCCGCTGATGCGCTTGTTGAACAGGGTCAGGCCCACGTAGCCTTCGCCGCCGGTATACCACTCGCCGCCGAAATCCACGTTGGTGGACAGATACGGCGCCAGGTTCGGATTGCCTTGCGTTGCGGTCTGCGCGGACGGGTCGCTGAAATTGGTATTGGGCAACATCGCGCTGGGGTCGGGGCGCGTCAGCGTGCGCGAGCTGGACAGGCGCAGCACCACGTTGTCGGCCACGTCCCAGGCCGCGTTGAACGAGGGCAGGGTTTCCTTGTAGTCCGAATCCAGCACCTGCACCTGGCGGACGCCGTTGACGGTGACCGGGCCGGTGATGGTCTGGTCGGTGGTCACGTAGCGCACGCCGGCATTCAGGCGCAGCGTGCGGTTCCACACTTCGGTTTCGGCGTTGGTTTCGATGTAGAAACCCAGGTTCTTTTCGCGGATGCCGCCGGCCGAGGCACCGGTATTGGCGGAGTTGGTTTCCGGTGCGGAATCGCGTAGTGCGTAGTAGTTGGTATCGCCCAGGAAACGGTCGAAGTCGGCGGTAATGAACCCGCCGGGGCCGGGCCGCAAATAGCCGGACAAGGCCGCGTTGGGAATTGCCGAACCGGGCCCGCCATTGCATACGTTGCCGCCACCGCCGCGGCACACTACCTGTTCCCACGCGGTGCTGTTGTCGAAGCCGCGGATGGTGCGCTCGGCCAGATCGTAGGCTGCGCCGATCTTGATGTTGCGCTTGTCTTCGCCGAACTGCAGGTCGGCGCGTGCACCGCGCGTTTCGGTTACGCGTTTTTCGTTCTGGATATTGACCCGGCCACCGTTCCAGCCCCAGCCAAGATTGGGGTCGTTGAGATCGAGTGGACTGGTGATCGAGGGTTGATCGCCGCCCTCGTTGCGGTAATCGACGGTGGTGAACGGCGAGGTGACCAGGATGCTGGGCGATTCGCGCGCCAGCCAGCTGCGGGTGGCGTTGGCCTGTACGTTGAGCTTGATGTCCTGATCGGCACCGAACAGTAGCTCCGCGCCGGGATTGACGCTCCAGAACTTGACGTTCTCGCGGTACGGACGCGCTTCCAGGAAATACTGCGCATTGGCGAAGGTCGCGCTGGTGACCACGTTGTTCTGGTCCAGCTGCATGCCGAGCGGGATCATGTTGCCGTTGCGGCCGATCAGATTCATGCTGATCCGGTTGGTGGTGCGCTTGGCTTCGGAATACAACGTGTCCAGGTAGAAGTGCATGCTGTCGGACGGCCGCCACTCCAGCGACATGACCGACGCATCGCGATCGCGGTCGCCATCCATGTGCACGGTGCGGCCCAGGCGCGGAATCAGCGCATCGCTGATCTGGTCGATGCTCAGGCCGGGGTTGCGCGCCAGCAGCCACGCCGCATCGATGGTTTCGCCGGTGGTGAGGCCGCTGCCGGCGGTGGCCGGCACCCGGTCCGGAATGCGCCAGTTGCCGCCGCCGTTGACGTTGCAGGCCGCCGGTTGATTGGTTGCCGGCGTGCCCGCAGGCGGGGTGAGCCCGCACTGGGTGTAGGTCAGGCCGGGGTTGGTCCAGCCCACGCTCTCGAAGCCGCGCACGCCCAGCTTGCTGCGCACCGACGCCACGCCGAACAGCGCGCCGAGGGTGCCTGCCTCGTTGGTCCAGCTGCCCATCAGTGCACCACGCGGAGTGGTCTTCTCGCTGGTGCTGTTCCAGTCGGCTTGCGCCTGATAGGTGAAGTGCACGCCGGGGCGATCGAACGGCCGCGCGCTGCGCATGTCCACCACGCCGGAGACGCCGCCTTCGAGCATGCTGGCGGTGGGCGTCTTGCTTACGGTGAGCTGGGTGAAGAATTCGGTGGGAAACAGGTTCAGATCGACTTCGCGGTTCTGGTTCTGCGCATTCAGGCCGATCGAGGCGGTGGCGATGCTGGCGCCGTTGAGCGTGGTCTTGGTGAAGCTGGTGCCCAGGCCGCGGATGGCGATGTTGAGGCCTTCGCCATTGACGTCGCGCGAGAGCTGCACGCCGGGAATGCGATTGAGCGACTCGGCGATGTTCATGTCCGGGAACTTGCCGATGTCTTCGGCAAACACGGTGTCGGCAAACCCTACCGAGTCGCGCTTGGCATCGGTGGAAAACTGGATGCTGCGCCGGTAACCGGACACGGTGACCGTATCGAGCTGGGTCACCGCATCGCCGCTGGCGGCGGTGGCCGGCGGTGTTTGCGCAGTGGTGGCGGCGCTGTCGGCAGCGGTGGACTGTGCCCAGGCGGCAGTGCTGGTCATGCCCAGCAGGATGGATCCCAACGCGCAGGACAACGCGGTTCGTGCGTAGCTGTTCTTCACCGTAATCCCTTCCCTAACAGGTGAGCAGATGTCCCACGCATCGCCCCTGCGCAGGGAGTGCCGCTGCCGGCGGTCGGCGCGGCGGTGGTGCAAGGTGGGGGACGGGCGATCAGTGGCGTTGGATGTTAGCGCTACCAAATTCGGAACAGCACGCTGCAGGGCAGCATAGTTGGCCGACTGCGGCGGCCAACGTTGCGGCGCGGCACGTCGCTACGTCGCCGCACAGACATGCGCTTGCCGCGTGCTGCACTGCGCGATGGATTTATCGCGGCGGCATGGTAATGGTAGCGCTATCACCCGTGGCGCAAGGCCACTTTCGTGCAGGCGCAGTGGTCGATGACTCGAACCGAAGAACACCGCGGCAAGACCCCGAACTGCCTTCGAGATGCGGCGCCGCGTGGCGACGTTCGCTACGCGAATTCCCACTACCTGTTGCAGGTAGCACCGTTGCGGTGGTTGCGCGCATGAGCCAGTTGCCGCCGGAAAGTGCGCCTGATGGCGTCGTGGAACGGTTGGGGCGTGTGCGCTGGCGTGTCTGCGCGTTGCTGTTGGCAGCCACCACCATCAACTATGTCGATCGCCAGGTGCTCGGCGTACTGGCGCCGTTCTTGCAGACACAGATCGGCTGGAATGAAATCCAGTACGGCTACATCGTCACCGCATTTCAGGCCGCGTATGCGCTCGGGTTGCTCTGCAGCGGTGCGGTGATCGACCGCTTCGGCACGCGCCTGGGCTACGCCCTGGCAATCGGGGTCTGGAGTCTGGCGGCGATGGGGCATGCGCTGGCCACCACGGTGATGGGATTTGCGATTGCACGCTTCTTCCTGGGGCTGGGCGAATCGGGCAACTTTCCCGCGGCACTCAAGACCGTGGCCGAATGGTTCCCGCGCCGCGAGCGCGCGCTGGCGACAGGCATCTTCAATTCCGGCTCCAACATCGGCGCCATCGTCGCGCCATTGCTGGTGCCGGTGATCGCCACGACCTGGGGTTGGCAGGCGGCCTTCCTGTTCACCGGCGTGCTCAGTGCGACCTGGCTGGTGGTGTGGTGGCTCAGCTATCACCCGCCCGAGCAGCAACCGAACCTGTCGGCCGCCGAGCTGGCGCATATCCGCAGCGATGCGCACGAGCCGGTGCAGCAGCGGCTGTCGTGGTTGCAGGTGTTGCGGCATCGGCAGGCCTGGGCGTTCGTGCTGGGCAAGCTCATCACCGACCCGATCTGGTGGTTCTTCCTGTTCTGGCTACCGAAGTTCCTGCATGCCGAATACGGATTGAGCCTGCTGCAACTCGGCGCCCCGTTGATCGTGATCTTCGTGCTGGCCGATATCGGCAGCATTGCCGGTGGTTGGGTCGCCGGGCGCTTCATCGCGCGAGGATGGAGCGTCAACCGTGCGCGCAAGACCGCCATGTTGATCTGCGCGCTGTCGGTGGTGCCGATCGTGTTCGCCGCGCGTGCCGACAATCTCTGGGTGGCGGTTGGCCTGATCGGCCTGGCCACTGCCGCGCATCAGGGCTGGTCGGCCAATCTGTTTACCCTGCCGTCGGACATGTTTCCGCGCCATGCGGTCGCCACGGTGGTCGGCATCGGTGGCTTCGCCGGCGCGGTGGGCGGCATGGTGATCGCCACCTTCATCGGATTCCTGCTGCAGGCGACCGGCAGTTACGTGCCGGTCTTCCTGATGGCGGGCTCGGCCTATCTGCTGGCGTTGTTGGTGGTCCACCTGCTGGTGCCGCGCCTGGAGCCGGCGCACGTGCCGATCGATAATGCGGCTGCACCGACCGCATCGTCCTGAGGGAACCATCATGCGCAGATGCAATGTGATAGCGGGCCTGTTGCTGGCGGCGAGCAGTGCGATGGGTGTGCATGCGGAACCACTGGCGTCCGGTGCATCCAAGTTCCTAGGCAGCGCCTATGGCCCGCAACAAGCGCAACGTTTTACCCAGTACTGGAACAAGCTCACGCCCGAGAACAGCGGCAAGTGGGGCAGCGTGGAAGCGGTGCGCGATCGGATGGATTGGAGCGGGCTCGACGCCGCCTATGCCTTCGCCAAGGCCAACGGCTTGCCGTTCCAGATGCACGTGATGGTGTGGGGCAACCAGCAACCGGAGTGGATCAAGTCGTTGCCGCCGGCCGAACAACGCCGCGAGATCGAGCAATGGTTTGCCGCCGTGGCGCAGCGCTACCCGGACATCGACCTGCTGGAAGTGGTCAACGAGCCGCTCAACGACCCGCCCAGCAAGGACGACACCGGCGGCGGCAACTATCTGCAGGCACTGGGGGGCAACGGCGAAAGTGGCTGGGAGTGGGTGCTGCAGTCGTTTCGGCTTGCGCGGAAAGATTTCCCGCGCGCGCGACTGATGATCAACGACTACAGCATCACCAACAACCCGCAGGCCACCCGGACCTATCTGCGGATCGTGCAGCTGCTGCAGCGCGAAAAGCTGGTCGATGCCATCGGCATCCAGGAACACGCCTTCGAGACCACGCCGGAGGTGGCGATGTCGGTGCACCGCGCCAATCTCGATGCATTGGCCGCCACCGGTCTGCCGCTGTACATCACCGAATTCGATCTGGATGGCCCAAGCGATGCGCAGCAACTAGCCGACTACCAGCGCGTGTTTCCGGTGTTCTGGGAACACCCCGGCGTCCACGGCATCACGCTGTGGGGCTTTCGGCCGGGGCTGTGGCGCGACAAGGAGGCGGCCTATCTGATCCGTACCGATGGCAGCGAGCGGCCGGCGCTGACCTGGCTGCGTCAGTATGTGGCCGCGCATCGCAGTGCTGCGCCATGAGCGCTGTACCACTTCTCTTTCGTTTGTTTGTCGACTGACCTATGCCCACACCCACATCCTTGACGCTGCACGACGACCGCCTGTTGCCTGCCGACCCAGGCACGCGCGCGATCGCGCGCCGCCTGTATACGCAGATCGCCGCATTGCCGATCATCAGCCCGCACGGCCATACCGACCCGGCATGGTTCGCCACCGACGCAGCGTTCGCCAATGCCACCGCGTTGTTGCTGGTGCCGGACCACTATGTGTTCCGCATGCTCTACAGCCAGGGCATCGGGCTGGATGCGCTGGGAATTCCACGTGCGGACGGGTCGCACGCAGCCGTCGATCCACGGACGGCGTGGCGCGTGTTTGCCGAGCACTACACCCTGTTGCGCGGAACTCCGTCGGCGTTGTGGCTCAATCACGTGTTCCACAAGGTATTCGATCTGCGCATTCGCCTGGATGCCGGCACGGCCGATCATTACTACGATCACATCACCGCCGCTCTGCAGACGCCGGAATTTCGCCCGCGTGCGTTGTTCGAGCGCTTCAACATCGAGGTGATCGCCACCACCGAATCGCCGCTGGACACACTGCAGCATCACGCCACCATCGCCGGCAGCGGCTGGCAGGGACGCGTGGTCACCGCCTACCGTCCGGACCCGGTGGTGGACCCGGAGCACGAACAGTTTGCCGACGCACTGCAACAGTTCGGCACGCTCACCGGCGAGGACGTGTTGAGCTGGCAAGGCTATCTGCGCGCGCATCGACAACGGCGCGCGTTCTTTGCCGCGCATGGCGCCACCTCCACCGATCACGGTCACCCCAGTGCGGCCACCGCCGATCTCTCGCCGGGCGAGGCGCAACGGCTGTTCGATACCGTGGTGCGTGGCGCAGCCACACCCGCACAGGCCGAGCTGTTCCGCGCGCAGGTGCTGACCGAGATGGCGGCGATGAGCCTGGACGATGGGTTGGTGATGCAGCTGCACCCGGGCTGCTTCCGCAATCACAACCGGCCGTTGTTCCAGACCTACGGGCGCGACAAGGGCGCCGACATTCCGATGCGCACCGACTATGTGCATGCGCTCAAACCCTTGCTGGACCGGTTCGGCAACGACCCGCGCCTGCGGCTGATCGTGTTCACCCTGGACGAGACCAGCTATAGCCGCGAGTTGGCGCCGCTGGCCGGGCATTACCCCTCGCTGCTGCTCGGCCCCGCGTGGTGGTTCCATGACGCGCCGGAAGGCATGTGGCGGTTCCGCGAGCAGACCCTGGCCAGCGCCGGCTTCTACAACACCGTGGGCTTCAACGACGACACGCGTGCGTTTCTGTCGATCCCTGCGCGGCACGATGTGGCGCGACGCGTGGATAGCGCGTTCCTGGCCAAACTGGTGGCCGAACATCGGTTGGAGGAAGACGAAGCGGTCGAGGTGGCGATCGATCTGGCGTATCGCCTGCCCAAGCGGGCCTACAAGCTGTGAGGCTGTGCGCGGCGCAGCGATGCCCGCGCGCGCGTCTGGCGCTCAATGCGCAATGGCGCGATGCCCTCAATGGCCGCTGCCTGGCCATCGTGCGTGCGAAGCCGGGTGCACGCGGCGTCATCATCGTCCGTGTGGAATCGGACACCTTGCACGCGGCGAGCACGCAGGTCGTGGCGGAATGAGGCGGTGTGCGGCCGATGTAGTTCAGGCGGCCTTTCAACAGGAATCCAGCCATGCATAAACCCACCGTGTGTCCGGCAACGCGCTTGCGCATCGGCTTGGCCGCCATCGGCATCGTCGTCGCATTGCCGGCGCTTGCCGCGTGCGACACCCGCAGCAGTTCGCTCAAGCGCGCCTATGCCGATGGCTTCCTGGTCGGCACTGCCGTCAATGCCGACATCGTCTCCGGCAAGGATGCGGCCTCTGCCGCATTGGTCGCATGTCATTTCAACGCCATCACCGCCGAGAACGTCATGAAGGCCGAAGTGGTTTCGCCGCATCCCGGCGTATTCGACTTCAGTGCCGCCGATGCGTTCGTCGGCTATGCGCGCCGCCACCACATGTTCGTGGTCGGCCACACGCTGGTCTGGCATAACCAGACGCCGGACTGGTTCTTCGTCGATGCGCAAGGCAAGCCCAATACCCCGCAGGCGCAGCTGGAGCGCATGCGCGCGCACATCGCGCAGGTGGCCGGACGCTATGTCGGCAAGGTGCAGGGCTGGGATGTGGTCAACGAGATCATCGACGAAGACGGCAGTTATCGTTCCACCAACTGGGTGCAGCGCGTCGGCGATGGCGACACGGTGGTGCGCAATGCGTTCACGTTTGCCCAGCGCTATGCGCCGAACACCGAGCTCTACTACAACGACTTCAACGCCTGGCGGCCGGCCAAGCGCGATGGCATCGTGCGCATGGTCAAGATGCTGCAGGGCGCAGGCATCCGTATCGATGGCGTCGGCATGCAGGGGCACTGGGGGCTCGACTACCCAAGCCTGCGCGACATCGAAGACGCCATCGATGCGTACGCCGCGCTGGGGATCAAGGTGATGATCACCGAGCTGGACATCGATGTCCTGCCGCTCACCAAGGAAGGTCAGGTCATCGGCACCGGCCTTGCCCACAAGCAGTTTCAGCTACCGGAATTCAAGCGCTTTCTCGATCCCTATCGCGATGGCCTTCCGCCCAACGTGCAGGCGCAACTGCGTGATCGCTACGCCGAATTGTTCGCGCTGTTCTGGCGCAAGCGCGACAAGCTCGCACGTGTCAGCGTCTGGGGTGTCAGCGATGACATGTCGTGGAAAAACGATTATCCCGTGCCCGGCCGCACCAACTACCCACTGCTGTTCGATCGCAATCATCAACCGAAGCCCGCGTTGGATGCGGTGTTGGCGGTGCCTGCGGCCGCTAGCGAGCGCTAACGTGTCACGTGCGTGTATCTGCCTCGTGCACAGGCAGGATGGCATCATGGCCGCACTTCGCTAGTGGATTGACCGATGCGCTTGCCGCCCTATTTGCTGTTGGCCGTTCCGTTGCTCGCAATCCTCGCCGCCTGCACCAGGAAAGAGCCGCCACCGCCGCGTTTCACCGCGATCGGGCAGTTGAAAACATTCGATCGCCGCTTCAGCGAGATGGTCGACAGCGACGCGCGCATCGAAAAGCTCAGCGAAGGCTTCATCTGGTCGGAAGGCCCGACCTGGGTCCGCAACGGTGGCTATCTGCTGTTCACGGATGTGCCGGACAACAAGCTCTATCGCTGGTCCGAGGACGCGGGCCTGTCGGTGTTCCTGTCGCCGTCGGGTTATAGCGGCCCGGCGTTGGACACCCTGCGCGAACCCGGCGCCAATGGGCTGTACGCCGAACCCAGCGGCAGCGTGCTGCTGGCCGACTCCGGTACCCGCATCGTTGCCCGGCTCGACCCGGCCACCCGCAAGAAGACGCCGCTGGCGACACAGTTCGAAGGCAAACGCTTTAACAGCCCCAACGATGTGGTTCGGCGCAGCGACGGCGTGGTGTTCTTCACCGATCCGCCGTACGGCCTTAAAAACATGAACGACTCGCCGGTCAAGGAGCTGCGCTTCAATGGCGTCTATCGCCTGGACAGCGACGGCAGCGTGCATCTGCTGGACGATACCCTGGGCTTTCCCAATGGGATCGCGCTCTCGCCGGATGAGCGCACCTTGTACGTGTCCAACTCCGACCCGGAGCGCCCGATCTGGATGGCCTATGCGCTCGATGCCAAGGGTGCCGTGACCGGCAGGCGTGTCTTTGCCGATGCCTCCGATTTGGTCGCCAAGGATGCGCCCGGCCTGCCGGATGGCATGGCGGTGGCCGCCGATGGCCACCTGTTCGCCACCGGCCCGGGTGGCGTGATCGTGTTCAATCCGGCTGGACAGCGCTTGGGCCGTATCGAAACTGGCGAGCCGATCTCCAACTGCGCGTTCGGCAATGACGGCCACACGCTGTACATGACCTCGCATGCGATGTTGACGCGGGTGCGGGTGAAAGCGCTTGGGTTGGAGTTTGCGCGCTAGAGGCTGTTCCAGGCGACCACAAAGCACGACACGCTGAATGTGCCGCTCCATCCTGGGAGCGGTCATTGGCTAGGATGGCGCCCGATCATCCGGGGCCGTGGCCGCTGTCCTGTCTCCCGCCAACATCGCGGGTTGAGGTGTTGCCGGTTACCTCGATTTATCGCGCCATCTGCACGTCACTCAACACCAGCATGTCTTCCAGCTCCGGGCCGCCGCCGCGGTTTGCGCTCCCTGCAACGAGATAGAGATCGCTGCCGATCGCCGCGGCCTGGGTGCCGTGCCGCCCCTGTGGTAAGGCTGCACGTGTCGTCCATGTGGACGTCGCCGGATCGAAGGCTTCGACCTCGTCGTGCGCCTTGACCTGGCGCATGCTTTCGCCGCCCATGATGAGCAGCTGCCCGGCGTGTGCGATTGCGGCGGCACCGGCGCGCGGGGTCGGTAACGCGGCCGGTGCCACGCGCCACGTGCCACGCCTGATGTCGTACACATCGACCTCGGAAATCGTCTGCGCCAACGTGTTGCCACTTTCGTGTGCCGACCTGCGTCCGCCGGCTGCATACACATTGCCATCGATCACCACCGCGTGGAAATGATCGCGCGCACGCGGTGCGTCGGGTAGCTGGGTCCATTGCTGCGTTCGGGTGTCGAACGCATCCAGCCACGGGACATAGCCCCGCATATGACCACGCGTGTTGCCGCCCACCAGATACAGCACACCGTCGTGCTCCACCGTGCCGGCAGAGCCACGGCGACGGTCTTTGGGAATCTCTGCACCAACCTGCCAGCGGTCGGTGGCAGGATCGTAGATCAGCATGTGGGTCAGCGAAGGTTCTTCCGGATAATTGCCGGTGAACCCGCCAACGAGGTAGATCTTTCCGGCAGATACCACCGCTTGCGCGTGATTCACGGCCAATGGCGGTTTGCTGCCTTGCGACCAGCGGCGCGTCCTGCTGTCGTAGATCGCCAGTGGCCGATCATCGCGGCCACCGATCAGATAGAGACGCTCGCCGATCGACACCATGCTGTTCTCGTGGCGTGCATGCGGTGTGCCCTTGCCAGCCACTGCTTTCCAATGCACTGCGTGCTGCTCCGTCGGCGATCCAGACGTGTGCACGGCGGTCCCGGCAAACGCAGGCAAGCATGCCGATGCAGTCAACGACAGAAGCACGCACAAAGCATTTGCTGACGGTGTCATGGCAGATCACTCCCTGGATGCGGAATGGCAAGTGGATCGACACATCACCACCTTCTGCCGCTTCCAGGCAAGCTGATCAGTACCGGCGCCGTGCAAAGGCAGGCGCAGTCAACATGCGCATTGTCGAAACAGTAGAATGCGCGGGCAGGTCCATCGAGTTGCGCCAGTAGTCACCGAACGAGGGAACGCATGGCTTCCGATTCTTCCGCGACCGAACGCACCATCCCGCTGCTGCCAAGCCGTTCGATCGCGCGAACGCTTGTGTTCTATCGTCGCCTTGGATTTGTCGGAGACGCGCATCCGCATGATGCCGGGTACGCGATCCTGACGCGTGGCGAGGTGGAACTGCATTTCTTTGCGCATCCGGACCTTGAGCCGGCAGCCTGCTATGCAGGGTGTTACATCCGGGTTGGCAATGCCGATGAGGTCTACGCCGCCATGCGGGTGGCCGATCTGCCGACACGTGGCATTCCGCGCCTCGATCCGGTCGCGGACAAGCCCTGGGGCATGCGGGAGTTTGCGATTGTCGACGAGGACGGCAACCTGCTTCGGATCGGGCAGGTGATCGAGGGCTAAGCGCATGCCGGATCTATCGAGATCTGCACGCGTGACGTGTACAGGTTGCTGCTGGGTGCGCTGCATGACCGCGCAGTGCGTGACCCCGTGTGGACAGCAGGGCTGCCTTGCGCAGGCGTATGCGGAGCTGGCATGTCATGTTGGTTGTCTACGTTGAGCTGATCGCCCGCGCTACGTCCGCTGGCTTGCCGTTGCCCAATGCGTCGTAGGCGATCTGCAGCGGCTCTACAAAACGCGCATCGCCAGCGAGCGATGCGAACACCGCATCCAGTGCAAGAAACGCTGCGATGTCATGGCCGGCAGCGCCAGTGATCGAACGCCCAATGTGGCTCAGCGCCGTGTTCAACGGATCGACCAACGCCACACCATTTCCCGCCTGCCTGCGCACGAACTGCAGCCATGCCGCCACCGGCATGCAGAGGCGATCGACGCGTCGCCCGGCGGCCAGTGCATCGGCGATGGTGGTGAGCAAACGCACAGGAATCTTCTGCGAGCCGTCCCAGGCGATCTGCGCGAGCAGGTGGCGGATGGCGGGGTTGCGGAAGCGGGCGAGGATGGCGTCGATGTAGTGCTGCGCGTCGAAGCCGTGCATGGGGTGCAGCGTGGGGGCGATGTCTTCGCGCATCAGCGTTTCGATGAAGGCGGCAAGGCGCGGGTGGCGCATGCCGTCAGCGACGGTCTCCAGTTCGAGCAGGCTACCAAGATAGGCCAGTGCCGAATGCGGGCCGTTGAGCAGGCGCAACTTGGCGCGTGCGTAGCCGGCGATATCGTCGCTGAGAGTCGCGCCGGCGCGTTCGAACGCGGGGCGGCCATTGCAGAAGCGGTCTTCGATCACCCATTGGCTGTAGCGCTCGCGCTGGATCGGCCAGGCGTCGTGCACGCCGGTCTGCGCTTGCACCTGTGCGCGCAGGGCGTCGTCGGTGGCCGGGGTGATGCTGTCGACCATCGAGCGCGGGAATGTGACGTGGCGGTCGATCCAGGCCGCAAGCGTCGAATCGTGCTGATCTGCGAGTTGCAGCACGGCGCGGCGCAGCAGGCTGCCGTTGTCGGGCAGGTTGTCGCAGCTGAGCACGGTGAACGGCGCGATGCCGTGTTGCCTGCGCCGGTCCAGGCCGGCGACGAGATAACCGATGGCGCTGCACGGGGTGGCGGGATGGGCGATGTCGTGCGTAATGTCCGGATGGGCGAGATCGAGCGTGTCGCCAGCCAGGCAATAGCCCTTTTCGGTGACGGTGAGGGTGACCAGGCGCACAGCGGGGTCGGACAGGCGGGCGAGCACGGCGGCTTGTTCGTCGCGCGCGCACAGCACCTCGCCGATGGCACCGATGACGCGCAGCTGCGGGTGTTCGTCGAGCAGGGCGAGCGTGTAGAGCCCATCCTGCGGACGCAGTGCATCGCGTACCTGCGGGTTGTGCAGGGAGACCGCGCAGATGGCCCAGCCTGGGTCGTCTGCGAGCAGGTCGTCGATATAGACAGCCTGGTGGGCGCGGTGGAAGGCGCCGGCGCCGAGATGGACGATGCCGATCCGGGTCGCCGCGCGATCGTAGTCCGGACGGACGATGGCGGGCGGCAAGGTGTGAACGAGGTCTGTGCGCAGCGGGGGGAGTGCGGTCGGGTGGTCGGTCACTGCGGGGCTCTTTGCGTTATGGCTGACATGGGACGTGTGCTGCCCTCATCCGCCCTTCGGGCACCTTCTCCCGCAGGCGGGAGAAGCAAGCTCGGGAGCGGGCAGGCGCCTGGCGCGATGCCTTGCTGGCAGCAGCGTGTGTGGGCGTGTGCGGCGTCTGCACTCGTCCTTCGGTTCCCTTCTCCCGCAGGCGGGAGAAGGGAGCCTCGGAAGCGGGGCATGGGACCAGGCGCACGTGTCAACGGTTGTCGGCCGCCTGTGCGGTGGTGACGGTGAACCGCTGTTGCGCGCGGATATCCGCGCTGGAGGCGCCGATCTGCACCTCGTAGGCACCCGGGTCCACCGCATACGCCTTGCGCTGCTCGTCATAGATGCGCAGCGCGGCGTGCGGAGTGATGGTGAAGCTCACTTCGCGCTGTTCGCCCGGTTGCAGGGTGATGCGATGGAAACCGTGCAATTCCTTCAGTGCACGCTCGCGTTGCGGCTTGAGCGGATGCAGATACAGCTGCACCACTTCGTCGCCGGCGCGCTTGCCGGTGTTCTTGAGCATGACGGTGGCGCGTAGCGTGCCGTCGGCGGCCACGCTGCTGCGATCCAGGCGCAGGTCGGAATAGGCGAACTGGGTATACGACAGCCCGTGGCCGAACGGATACAGCGGTTTGCCCTGGAAGTAGCGATAGGTGCGCCCGCGCATGGCGTAGTCGTCGAAGGCAGGCAGGCGCTCGTCTTCCTTGTAGAACGTGACCGGCAGGCGGCCGCCGGGACTGGCCTGACCGAACAGCACATCGCCCACGGCGCTGCCGCCACGCTGGCCGGGGTACCAGGCGAGCAGAATGGCGGGCACGTGTTGCTGCGCCCAGTCGATCGCCAGGGCCGAGCCGGTGGTCAGCACCGCGACCACCGGCGTGCCGGTGGCCTGCAATGCCTGCAGCAACGCGCGCTGCGGTTTGGGCAGGCGCATGTCGGTGCGGTCGCCGCCGGCAAAGCCGGGGTAATTGACGTCCATCTCTTCGCCTTCGACATCGCCGGTGAGGCCACCGACGAACACCACCACCTCGGCGTTGCGCGCAGCATCCACCGCTTCCTGCAGCGGCGGCTTGGCGCCGGGCATGCGCCAGGCCAGACGTACGCCGGCGTCGCGGGTGGCTTCGTAGTACTCCAGGCGCAGGTCGTAGGCCTTGCCGGCATCCAAGGCGACGCTGGCGGTGCCGCCACGCATGCGCGGTGCATCGGCCCACTGGTCGATGAGCAGCTTGCCGTCCAGGTACAGGCGCACGCCATCGTCGGCGGCCACTTGCAGCTCGTAAGTGCCCGATGTCGGCGCCAGCAACTGGCCGTGCCAGCGCACGCTGAAATCGTCCGGGCCGAGTGCATTGGCGGCGTTCAGTTCGCCGCGACCGACGGCATCGTCGGTGGGTCCATTGCGATCCCAGCGGAAGGCAATACGCGGGTCGATGCGGGTCAGCACCGGTTGGCCGGCCAATGCACGTCCACGGAAGTATTCACCGGTGAGGCCGTTCTGCTTGGCATCGGCAGTGGGGCGCAGATAACGCGTGTCGATCGGGGCGGCGGCGTTGGGGTCTTCGCGTCCCTCCACCAGGTCGCTGCCGCGCGCATAGACCACCTGCGCCTGTGGCGCCGCATCGCCGATGCCTTGCAGGATGGTGACCGGTGCGGCGGGCGTACCGTAGTAGTTGCCCAGCAGCGACATCGGGTCGTCGGCGGTGGGGCCGATCACCGCGATGCGCTTGAGCGTGGGCTTGAGCGGCAGCACGCCATCGTTCTTGAGCAGCACCAGCGATTCGCGCGCGGTACGGCGCGCCAGCGCATCGTGCTGCGGCGATTGATTGCGCGATGCCGGAATCTGCGCCCACGGCACCTTGGCGGGCGGGTCGAACATGCCCAAGCGCATGCGCGTGGTCATCAAGCGCCTGAGCGAGGTGTCGATGGTGGCTTCGTCGATCAGACCGGCGCGCACCGCAGCCGGCAATGCGGCATAGGTATCGCCGCAATCCAGGTCGGTGCCGTGCTTGACCGCCAGCGCGGCGGCGGCTTCGGGCGTGGGGACGATCTTGTGGTTCTGCCAGATATCGCGGATGGCCGCGCAATCGCTGACGATGTAACCGTCGAAGCCCCAATCGTGGCGCAGGATGCCTTCCAGTCGGGTGCTGGCCGACGCCGATTCGCCATTGACGCGGTTGTAGGCACCCATCACCGCAGCGACCTTGCCCTCCTGCACCAAGGCTTGGAACGCGGGCAGATAGGTTTCGTGCAGATCGCGCTCGCTGGGGTGCACATCGAAGTGATGACGGTCGGCCTCCGGGCCGCTGTGCACGGCGAAGTGCTTGGCGGTGGCATCGAGCTTGCGGTATGGGCCTTGCTGGGCTTGCAGGCCTTGCACGAAGGTGACGCCCATGCGCGCGGTCAGGAACGGGTCTTCGCCGTAGGTTTCCTGCCCGCGTCCCCAACGCGGGTCGCGGAAGATGTTGATGTTGGGCGACCAGAACGTGAGTCCCTGATAGCGCTTGTGCTCGCCACGGGCGAGAAACGCGTGGTGCTTGGCGCGTGCTTCGTCGCTGATGGCGGTGGCCACCTCGGCCATCAGCGGCGTGTCGAATGTCGCCGCCAGGCCGATCGCCTGCGGGAAGACCGTCGCCCCGCCGGCACGCGCAACGCCATGCAATGCCTCGTTCCACCAGTCGTAGGCGGGTACCTGCAGTCTGGGAATGGCCGGCGCGTCGTTCTGCATCTGCGCGGCTTTTTCTTCCAGCGTCATGCGCGATACCAGGTCGGCGGCGCGCGCGTCGAAGGGGCGCTGCGTATCCAGATACGGCGGTGGGGTGGCAGCCTGGGTGCTGGCGGCAGCCAGTGCCAGTGCCAGTGCCAACACGACGCTGCGTGCGAGCGCGCGGCGTGGAGCAGTGGCGAGGTGGGCGAAGTGCGGGTGCATGGTCAGTCCTCCTTGGTACGGTCCGGGTCCAACTGGGCAAAAGGCCCGATCATGCTGCCGACGAAGCCACCCGCCTGTGCGGTGCTGAGCATGCTGGCGTCATCGTTGCGGCGTAGCGTCTGCCAGCCGCGACCATCGGCATCGAAGGCGAAGCTGTACGCGCCGCCATCCCCAATGATCTGCAAGCGCAGTTGCGTGGTGACAGGCACGCGGGTGCGCGCCAAGGTTGTCGTGTTGGCGCCATCGCGCTTGTCGAGGAAAACGTCGAGCGCATCGCCGTTGCGGCGCACGCCAAGCGCATACCACGCGTTGGCGTTCTGAAACGCGGCCAGCCCGGCACTGACGCCGGAATGCGCGGGCACCGCCACCGCCGTGCTCGCGGTAAAGCGGGTGTGTTGCTGGCGACGTGCGAGAAAGGCCGGTGTCGCGGTGCTATCCAGGCCGTGCGTGCTGGCATGCAGCGTCAACCAACCGGAACGCGTGCGCAGGTCGGCCACATCCTCTTTGGGCACGCGCAGGAACAGCCACTCGCGCCGCAGCGTGGCGGTGTCGAAATCGTCATGCCAGCTGAAGTTGCCCGACAGCGGCGCTTGATCGATGTGCGGCTGCGTAGTGCGTGGTGCCTTGGCGCTGTACGGAATCGGCTTGCCGGCAGGCAGGATCGACGGCCAGCCATCGCGCCATTGCACCGGCAGCAAGAACGTTTCGCGCCCGGTGTTGTAACGGTCCTGCGCGTACGGGCGGCTGGCCAGAAATACCGCCCACCACTGCCCATCGGGTGTGTCCACCAGATCCACGTGTCCAGCATTGCTGATCGGGTGCGTGCGCTCGGCCGGCAGGTCGCGTTGGGTCAGGATGGGATTGTGCGGCGCCGCCTCAAACGGCCCCCACACGTTGCGACTGCGCAGCACCACCTGCGAGTGCTGCGGCCCGGTACCACCCTCTGCGCACGACAGGTAGTACCAGCCGTCGCGGTGATACAGGTGCGGGCCTTCGATCCAGATCGGCTTGCTGGCCAGATCCACGCCGCCGTTGAGCAACACCTTGCGCGGGCCGGTCGGTTGGTTGGTGGCGATGTCGAAGCGCTGCATCCAGATCGCGCGATGCCCCTTGTACAACGGCGTGCCTTCCGGTGGGCCGTTGTTGAGCAGATACGCGCTGCCATCGGTGTCGAAGAACAGCGACGGGTCGATGCCGTCGATGCCCGGCAGCCAGGTCAGTTGCGACCAGGGACCGGCGGCGTTGCTGGCGCTGGCGATAAAGTTGCCGCCGCTGTCGACCGAGGTTCCTACGACATAAAAGCGCCCGTCATGGTGGCGAATACTGGCGGCGAACATGCCACGCGAGACGGTCAGGCCGTCGTAGTTCAGCTGCTCACGCCGCTCGACCACGTTGCCGACCTGCGTCCATTGCACCAGATCGCGGCTCTCGAACACCGGAATCGCCGGGAAATACGCAAACGTGGAATTGACCAGGTAATAGCGATCGCCCACACGCGTGATGCTGGGGTCCGGGTAGAACCCGGCCAGCACCGGGTTGCGGTAATGGCCAGCCGGCAACGGCGTGGCGAACACCGCATCGTCGCCGCGATAATCGAACCAATCGAAGGCAACCTCGGCCTGCGCCTGCGCGCGCGCAGGCGAGGTCAACGCCACCAGCAGTGCCGCAACCACGGCCGGCAGCAGGCGCATCACCAGTCCCACATCGCGCCGTCTTCCAGGCGTGCGACCGGCAATTGCTTGGGCACATACGGATACTTGGCAGCCAGCGCCTCGTCGATCTCCACGCCATGCCCGGGCGTTTCGCCGCAATGCAGGCGGCCGTCCCGGAACAGGTAATCGTGCGGGAACACCGCGTTGGCTTCGTCGGAATGGAACATGTATTCCTGGATGCCGAAGTTGGGCACCCAGGTGTCGAAGTGCAATGCCGCGCCCATGCACACCGGCGACAGATCGGTGGCGCCGTGGAAGCCGGTGCGCACCTGATGCAGCGCGGCGAAGTCGGCCAGGCGACGCACGTGGGTGATGCCGCCGGCGTGGACAATCGTGGTGCGGATGTAGTCGATCAGCTGCTGTTCGATCAGGTGCTTGCAGTCCCAGAGTGAGTTGAACACCTCGCCCACCGCCAATGGCGTCACTGTGTGCTGGCGGATCACTTCGAATGCGCGTTGATTCTCCGCAGGTGTGGCGTCTTCCAGCCAGAACAGGCGGTACGGCTCCAGGTCGCGGCCCAGGCGCGCGGCCTCGATCGGGGTGAGCCGGTGATGCGCGTCGTGCAGCAGCTCGATCTCATCGCCATGGTCGCTGCGCAATTGCTCGAACAGTTTCGGCACCACACCGAGATAGCGCGGCGTGGACCATACCGTTTCGGTCGGCAGTTCGCTTTCGGCCGGCTCGTACGGTTTGCCGCCGCTGGAAATGCCGTAGGTCTTCTTGATGCCGGGCACGCCGCATTGTGCGCGGATGGCGATAAAGCCCATCTCGCGGAAGCGGCCCACTTCGTCGCTGGTTTCGGCGATGTCGCGGCCGTTGGCGTGGCCATAGACCAGCGCACCTTCGCGCGAGCGCCCACCGAGCAGCTGATACAACGGCATGCCGGCCATCTTGCCCAGGATGTCCCACAGCGCCACGTCCACCGCGGCAATCGCGCTCATCGTCACCGGGCCACGGCGCCAATACGCACCGCGATAGAAGAACTGCCAGATATCTTCGATGCGTCCGGCATCGCGGCCGATCAGGTTCGGTACCAGGTGTTCCTGCAGGTACGCCGCCACGGCCAGCTCGCGGCCATTGAGCGTGGCATCGCCCAGCCCGGTGATGCCGGAGCGGGTGCGGATCTTCAAGGTGACGAAGTTGCGGCCGGGGCAGGTGACGATGACGCGCGCCTCCACGATCTCGCGATCGCGGGCAGAGCCTTGCAGCGGAGCGGGGGAATCGGGAATCTGGGACATCGTGGTCTCGCTCAGGGGGAAGTGACGGCGGTAACGGGAAGTTCGAACGGACCGGCGGGCAGGCCGCTGCGGTCGTACAACGTGCATACCGGGCTGTCGGCCCAGCAATAGCGCACGCGCGTGGGATCCAGGCCGGAAGGAACGCGCAGACTGATGGCGTGGTCGTGCAGCGTGGCGCTGGCATAGCGGCAGCTGCGTGCGGCATCGCCGCAGATTTCGAAACCGATCGGCGCATCGGCGCCATAGCTCAGCAGCGCCGTATCCACATCGTCGAAGGCGATGCTGACGGTGTCGCCCTCACGTCGCACGCGACGCGGCACCGGGCCCGATGGCGCGATCGCCTCGCCATACACCACATGGCGCGCCGCACGCGCCAGGCGCCGGCCCAGCTCCTGTTTGTTGGCCGGATGGATGTCGTAGCGATCGCCGATATCGATCGTCACCGCCAGGCCGGCGTGTGCATCGCTGGCGACAAAGCGCCGTTGCGCCTCGCGCAGTTGCGCCCAGCCGCTGTCCACCGGCGCTGCGGACGGTGCGCCGTAATTGGCCAGTTGCACCACCAGCAACGGCAGCGTCGCGCCGAAACGCTGTCTCCAATCGCGTTGCCATGCCGTCAGCAGCGCAGGGTAATGCGCCGCATCGCCGGCATTGGATTCGCCCTGGTACCACAGCACGCCGCGCAGCCCGAGGTGACCGAGCGGGGCGATCATGCCGTTGTACAAGGTGGTCAGCCCGGCCGCCGACGACCACGGTGCGCGCGGCGGCGTGCCCACTTGCGGCGGCACGATGCGGTACTGCCAGGGCGCGGTCAGCGGCAGCGTGCTGCCGTCGGCAAACTGCAGGGCACGCGATGAGGCATCCCCCAACAGCCCGCCACGCCGATAAGTGTTGAGCACATTGACCACGATGCTGTTGCGCCCGGCATGCAGCCGCCCGCGCGCGAGACGGTAGCGACGCGGCTGATCGGCCCCGTAGGTACTGCCCACACCTTCGCCGTTGACCCAGGTCTGGTCCAACTCATCCACCGGGCCAAGCAGCAAGGTGGCGTCCTGTGCGGCTTGCGCCTCGGTCAGCGCGACACTGGTGCGGTACCAGACCATGCCATTGAAGCCGACCAACTGCGGCACGCCCCAGTCGTCCCATGCGCCCAACGCGGCCGGTGCGTCTTGCCAGGCGCCAGGCGCATCCGGTTGCCAGGGTTCGCCATCGCCGTGGGCATGCCACCAGGTCTCCCACAGCGCGCCCCAGCGCGGCGCAGCAGCCACCGGGTCCACCGCGTAACGCGCCAGCACATCCAGTGCCGGGCCATCGTCGCCGGCAGCGCGCAAGGCCGTTTCGCCGATCCATGCCTGCAGTTGCGAGCCGCCCCATGAGGCATTGATCAGGCCCATCGGCACATCGACTTTCTTCTGCAGCTCGCGCGCAAAGTAGTAACACGCCGCCGAAAAATCCTTCACCGTCTCCGGCGTGGTGAGCTGCCAGCGCGCGTCACCGGCGAAGGTACGCTGCGGGGTCGGGCTGGATTGCGCGGGCACCTTGAACATGCGGATGCGCGGGTTATCGGCATCGGCGATCTCGCTGCGCGAATCCAGCGAGCGGTGTACTTGCAATTCCATGTTCGATTGCCCCGAACACAGCCACACATCGCCAATCAGCACGTCGCTCACTTGCTGTACCGCGCCATCGTTGGTGCTGGCGCGCAAGCTGTACGGGCCGCCGGCAGTGTGGGCCGGCAGGCGCGCTTCCCAATGGCCGTCACGGTCTGCACGTGTGAGGACCGGTTGTGCATCCAGCTGCACCTTCACCCGTTCGCCGGGCGCCGCGTTGCCCCAGACACGGATCGGCGCATCGCGCTGCAACACCACATGGTCCTGGAACAGCGCATGCAGCAGCGGTGCATCGGTTGCGTGCGCACAACGGGTTGCCAGCGATACCGACAGTGCCGCGATGACAACGGCAAGCGTGCGTGCGCTCATTTCGGGTGCCCCGGTGCATACGGAAATTTCAATGCCTGGTAGTACGCCAGCGGATGCGCGGGCGGCACCGTCCCTGGCGGCAACGCACGCCCGGAGACCTGTTGAAAATACGCAATGCTGGCATCGCGCCACCACTGCGCTTCGTCCTGCTGGATCGCCAGGAAAGCGGCCACCTGTCGATAACGCTGCGCATCGATCCTGCCGGCAAGGCCCTGCCATGTCGCGCGCATGGCACGCACCTCCTCCACACCGTGGTCGTAGTGCCACACCAGCTCGTCCCATAACGGCCGCCCGGAGGCCATGCGGTGATCCCACCGCACATGGTGGAACCACAGCAAATCGCGCTCCGGCACCCGCTGCACATCGCCGAACACGCGTGCCACCGGTGCGGCGTACTGCGCCACTGCATTGCTGCCGCTGGCACTGCGATCGAAGCCAATCCCGTTGCGGTCGGCGCGGTGGTAGTAGACCGGGTCCCAATCGGGGCGCTGGCTGCCGGCGTCCCATGGGGCGGGTCCGTAATGGTGGCCGCGCCCCATCAGGTGGTGCAGGCCGAGCGGGGTCATGTAGTCCACCACCGCCTCGCGCGAGCGCATCATCATCGACACGATCGCTGTTACCACGTCCGTCTCGTTGGAGAAGCTCATGCGCACCCACTCCTGCGCGATGGTCTGCGGCGACAGGTCCGGATTCCAGGCCAGCCGCCCGAACGCATACCAGTTGGCCTGGTCGAAGATCGAGCCGCTCCAGTTGCGGTCCGCCCCGATATTGGCCACCCCGGCAATGCCGGTCAGCCGCGTGCGACCGGCCTCCTTGAACAGGCTGCCATCCACGGTCCTGGCAACCGTCGAGCCCTTGCCGCGCGCATAGGTGTCGGCTTGCAGGGTTTCGGCAAACAGCGTGCCCAGATAGGCCAGATGGGTGGAAAACCCCAGGTATTCCTTGGTGATCTGAAACTCCGGCATCAACGGCGTCTTGCGCATCGCGCCGAACAGCGGATGGAACGGCTCGCGCGGCTGGAAGTCGATCGCCCCGTTCTTGACCTGCACGATCACGTTGTCGCGAAATTTTCCATCCAGCGGCATGAACTCGCTATACGCCTGCTTGGCGCGGTCATCTGGCTGCTCATGCGAATAGACGAACGCGCGCCACATCACCACCCCACCGTGCGGCGCCAGTGCATCGGCCAGCAGATTGGCACCGTCGGCATGGCTGCGTCCGTAATCCTGCGGGCCGGGTTGGCCTTCGGAATTGGCCTTGACCAAAAAGCCGCCAAAATCCGGGATACGCGCGTAGATCGCGTCGGCTGTGTGGCGCCACCACTGCTGCACCTGCGGATCCAGCGGGTCGGCAGTTGTCAGTCCACCGATCTCGATCGGCGCACTGAAGCGCGCGCTGAGAAACACACGGATGCCATAGGGACGAAACACCTTGGCCAATGCCGCCGCCTTGTCCAGGTACTGCGGGGTCAGGCTCAAGGCGTTGGCGTTGACGTTGTTGAGCACGCTGCCGTTGATGCCGAGCGATGCGTTGGCGCGCGCATAGTCGGTATAGCGCGGATCCAGGTAGCCGGGCAGGGTCTGCCAGTTCCACAGCGAGGCACCGGCATAGCCGCGTTCGACCACGCCATCGAGGTTGTCCCAGTGATTGAGCATGCGCAGCTGCAGACGCGGGGATTGGCGCACATCCAGCGCGGCGATCGATTGGCCGGTCTGCAGCAGGCGCAGGAAATGGAATGCTCCGTATAACGCCCCGACATCGCTGCCACCGACAATGGCAGTGACGCGATGCCCGTCCACGCTGACGCTGCGAATCAGATAGCCATCGCGGCCGAGGCCGGTGGTCTTCAATGTCAACGCTGCGATCTGCGGCGCCGTGGCCGCGCCCAGCAGGATGGCGCCATCGCGCGTGATGGCGGCAGACGACGGCGGCGCGCCACCAAGCAGGCCCGACAATCCGCGCTGCAATTCCTCGCGCGCCGCCTGCAAGGTCGCCGAGTCGCCAGCCACCACCAGCTCGCTTGCGCTGCTGCGCAACTGCGCTGCATTCGCCAGCGGTTGGTAGCGCAACCATAAATCGTAGCCGTCTTCGGCGTGCGCACGGGCACTGGCCAGCAGGCCGCTGCACAGCAGCGCGACCGCAAGCAGCCATTGCCGTGAAAATGCCAGGTAATCCGCGACGTAGCGCGCTATTGCACGTGCGCTCATGCTGCAGACTCCATCGCTCTCGATGCACGCGTCGGCGTATCGCCGCTCTGCCTGCTTCCCGGTACCATGCAGCGCATCGTCATGCATGCAGAAGACGCTTGCGTTCCCGCAGCGGTCTGTGTGCATCGTGCAAGTTCGTCACCCACTTGAAGAGGCCACGCTTGGAGAAGGTCAGGAAATCGGTCCGCCGCACCAGCCGCGCGACCACCATCGATGAGGTGGCGGCGCTGGCGAAGGTCTCGCCGATGACGGTCTCGCGCGTGGTCAACAACAACGGCAGCGTGCGCGATGCCACCCGCGCACGCGTGCTGCGCGCGGTCGACAAGCTGGGTTACACACCCAATCTGGCCGCCAGTGCGCTGGCCGCCGCACAGAGCACGCGCATCGCGTTGATCTACAGCGACCCCAGTGGCGCGTACTTGCGTGAGTTGCTGTTGGGCGTGTTGCGGGTTGCCTCGCGTACCTCGATCCAGTTGGTCATCGATTGCTGGGACGACCTGGACGCCGATGCCGAACGCAAGGCAGCGCGCAAACTCGCCAAGGGCGTGGCCGGGGTGATCCTGCCGCCACCGTTGTGCGAATCCAGGGCGGCCGTGCTGGAACTGGTGCGTGCCAAAGTGCCGGTGGTGGCGATCGCCTCCAACCATTTCAGTCCCGACGTGGCCTGCGTGCGCATCGACGAATTCGCCGCCGCCAAAGAGATCACCGAGCATCTGATCGCGCAGGGACATACGCGCATCGGCTATATCGCCGGGCATCCCAACCTGTCCGCCAGCACGCGACGCTTCGAAGGCTTTCAGGCCGCGCTGGCCGACGCCGGCCTGCGTCTGGATCGGCATCTGGTGCAACCGGGCGACTACACCTACAAGTCTGGCCTGGTCGCGGCCGAAAAATTGCTGGCGCGCAAACGCCGCCCCAGCGCCATCTTCGCCAGCAACGACGACATGGCTGCCGCTGCAATTTCGGTTGCGCATCGCCGTGGGCTGGATGTGCCGCGCGATCTGTCGGTGGTCGGTTTCGACGACACCTCCGCTGCCACTGCCGTCTGGCCCGAACTCACCACCGTGCAGCAGCCCATCGCCGCCATGGCCGATGCCGCGCTGGATATCCTGTTGAAGACGATTCGCGCCAAGGAGCGCACGGCGATGGTCGATCATGTGGTGGCGCACCTGCTGGTCAAGCGGGATTCGGTCGCCGCACCGGCGGCGGATACGACGCAATAGCCCTAACGCTGCACGCCTGCATGGGTGCAGACGGCAGGTGATCGCATGCATGTGCCAAGCGATCACCTACACAGCATCAACGCGTCAGATACTGATTGATGAGGTTCTCGTAGGCTTCCTGACGGCCGCTGAGTTGCTTGGGCTCGTTACCGGCTGCGTGCTGGGCCACATCCACCAACGTGCTGGTGCCATCGGCGAACGCCGCACCGGCACCGCTGTCGAAGCTGGCGTAGCGCTCCTTGCGCCAGGTTTCCAGCGGCGAGGAGGTCAGCAGCGCATCGGCCACTTCCAGCCCACGTGCGAACGCGTCCATGCCGCCGATATGGGCCAGGAACAGGTCCTGCGGATCGGATGATTCGCGCCGCACCTTGGCATCGAAATTCAGCCCGCCCGGTGCCAGCCCGCCCTGCCGCAGCACCACCAGCATCGCGCCGACGGTGTCGTACAGGTCGGTCGGGAACTGGTCGGTGTCCCAGCCGTTCTGCGGGTTGCCACGGTTGGCATCGATGCTGCCGAGCAGGCCGGCATCGGAGGCGACTTGCAGGTCGTGCTCGAAGCTATGGCCCGACAGCGTGGCATGGTTGGCTTCGATATTGAGCTTGAAGTCCTGGTCCAGGCCATGCTGGCGCAGGAAGCCGATCACGGTGGCGCTGTCGAAGTCGTACTGGTGCTTCATCGGCTCCATCGGCTTGGGCTCAATCAGGAAATTGCCTTTGAAGCCGATCGCACGGCCGTAGTCGCGCGCCAGGGTCAGGAAGCGCGCCATGTGGTCCTGCTCGCGCTTCATCTGGGTGTTGTGCAAACACGCATAGCCTTCGCGGCCACCCCAGAACACGTAGTTTTCGCCACCGAGTGCGACGGTGGCATCGATCGCGGCCTTGACCTGCACCGCCGCCCGCGCCACCACATTGAAGTCCGGGTTGGTCGATGCACCATTCATGTAGCGCGGGTGCGAGAACAGGTTGGCGGTGCCCCACAACAGCTTGACGCCGGTATCGGCCTGGCGCTGCTTGGCGATGCCGACCATGTGCTGCAGGTTGCGCTCGTATTCGCCGATGTCGTCGGCATCGGGCGACAGGTCGATGTCGTGGAAGCAGTAATAGGGCACGCCGAGCTTGGTGAAGAACTCGAATGCGGCATCGGCCTTGGCTTCGGCACGATTGAGCGCGGTATTGCCTACATCCCACGGATACGCACGCGTGCCCGGGCCGAACGGATCGGCGCCGTTGCCGCAGAAGCTGTGCCAATAGGCCACCGCAAAGCGCAGGTGCTCGGCCATGGTCTTGTCGCCGATCTTTTTATGCGCGTCGTAGACCTTGAAGGCCAGCGGGTTGTCCGAGTCGCGGCCTTCGAAGCCGATCTTGCCGATGCCGGGGAAATATTCTTTGGCGCCGATGTAGACGGTGTTGCTCATGGGGTGAAGCTCCTGCAGAAGGGGAGGGGAACAGTGAAAGGCGTCACTACCAAGAACGGATCGCTGTGCGACTCGGCCAAGGCGCATCCAGCATCGCCATGGCGTGTTGCCAGCGCGCTCTGTCAGCCAGCCATGGCATACGCGTCGATGCATTGCAGCGTCTGCGCGATGCGAAATGTTAGCGCTACCACAATCGCGACTGAAAAAAGCCGCGCGATGGAGCGAAGCCGAAGATGCCATGCCTATCCCGAGGGAAGCGGTCTGCCCGACTTTACCCAGCCCGGCGCCGAAAGGCTTGCTGCGCTGCGAGATACGACCTGTTCCGTAGCCACTGCGCTAGGTGGCAGGTGCTGTGATGGTGGGGCTGCCCTCACCCGCCCTTCGGGCACCCTCTCCCGCATGCGGGAGAGGGGCTTGGTCAGAGACTGGTCTGGCCGGTTGGATATGGAGCGCGCGCTGGCGGAAGCAGGCACGCTCCCTTCCCCCGTTCACGGGGGAAGGTGCCCGCAGGGCGGATGGGGGCTGCCGTCCCGCCACCCATCCACCCATCCACCCATCCACCCGTCCGGCCCCTCAGCCACCATCCCCGGCAGCTACAATGGCCGGCTTATGACCGCTGTCCTGCCGCTGCCGCACCCCCTGGCCGACCCCGCGCCGCGCGACCCGCGTCAGCGGCTGCAGCGTGAGCAGGTGCGCCTGGGCAAACGCCTGCAACGCCAGGTGGGCCAGGCGATTGCCGATTTCGGCATGATCGCCGCCGGCGACAAGATCATGGTCTGCTTGTCCGGCGGCAAGGACAGCTACACCCTGCTGGATATGCTGCTGCAGTTGCAGCGCAAGGCGCCGGTGCCGTTCACCCTGGTGGCGGTGAATCTGGACCAGAAGCAGCCCGACTTCCCTGTCGATGTGCTGCCGACCTATCTGCGCGGGTTGGACGTGCCGTTCGATATCGTCGAACAGGACACCTATTCGGTGGTCAGCCGGGTCATCCCGGCCGGCAAGACCATGTGTTCGCTGTGCTCGCGGCTGCGGCGCGGCGCGTTGTACGCCTACGCACAGGCGCATGGCGTGACCAAGATCGCGCTTGGCCATCACCGCGACGATATCGTGGCCACGTTTTTTATGAATCTGTTTCACCATGCCCGGCTCGCGGCGATGGCACCCAAGCTGCGCAGTGACGACGGCCAGCATGTCGTGATCCGCCCGCTGGCCTATGTGCGCGAAGCCGATATTGCCGCGTACGCGCAGGCGCGCCAGTTCCCGATCATTCCGTGCAACCTGTGCGGCAGCCAGCAAAACCTGCAGCGCCAGCAGGTCGGCAGGATGTTGCAGCAGTGGGACCGCGAGCAGCCCGGGCGGGTCGAGCAGATCGCCCGCGCGCTGGCCGATGTGCGCCCCGAGCAACTGGCCGACCGCAGGCTGTTCGACTTCCTGTCGCTTGGCCGCAGCGGCGACGTGGCACCGTCTGATCCTGATCTCGATTCCACCGCGTGGTTGGCCGCCACCGACACCACACACGACAGCGACTGACGCGGCTCATCCGGTCAGCGTCCGTCTTCCACCCTCCACGTTTCTTTCTCTCTTCGGTCCAACGCATGTTCTTTCGCAATCTCACCTTGTTCCGCTTTCCCACCACGCTGGATTTTTCCGAAATCGATACGCTGCTGCCGCAAGTGCAGCTCAAGCCGGTCGGCCCGCTGGAAATGAGTTCGCGCGGTTTCATTTCCCCGTTCGGCCGCGACGAGCAGGAGCTGCTCTCGCACCGTCTGGAAGATTTCCTCTGGCTCACCGTCGGTGGCGAGGACAAGATCCTGCCCGGCGCGGTGGTCAACGATCTGCTCGAGCGCAAGGTCGCCGAGATCGAAGAAAAGGAAGGCCGTCGCCCCGGCGGCAAGGCACGCAAGCGCCTCAAGGACGACCTGATCCATGAGCTGCTGCCGCGCGCCTTCGTCAAGAGCTCGCGCACCGATGCCATCCTGGACCTGCAGCACGGCTACATCGCGGTCAACAGCTCCAGCCGCAAGAGCGGCGAGAACGTGATGAGCGAGATCCGCGGCGCGCTCGGCAGCTTCCCTGCGCTGCCGTTGAACGCCGAAGTCGCACCGCGCTCCATCCTCACCGGCTGGATCGCCGGCGAGCCCTTGCCCGAAGGCCTGAGCCTGGGCGAAGAGTGCGAGATGAAGGATCCGATCGAAGGCGGCGCGGTGGTCAAGTGCCAGCATCAGGAACTGCGCGGCGACGAGATCGACAAGCATCTGGAAGCCGGCAAGCAGGTCACCAAGCTGGCGTTGGTGCTGGACGACAACCTGTCGTTCGTGCTCGGCGACGATCTGGTGATCCGCAAGCTCAAGTTCCTCGATGGCGCACTGGACCAGCTCGAACACAGCGACGACGACGGCGCGCGCGCCGAGCTCGATGCGCGCTTTGCGTTGATGAGCGCAGAAATTCGCCGCCTGTTCCTGCTGCTGGAAACCGCGTTGAAGCTGAGCAAGGCCGAGTAACCAGGACGCCGCACCGTGGCGGCGTCGAGGCGCGATCCGAGCTTCAGTCAAACGCGCGGGGAGTCGAGGGGCGCGCTGCCCTGACCGCTTGCGGGACACGCCGTGCATCCCTTGATGGAGGATCCTTGGCGGCATTCATGCCACCAAGGATCCCGCAAGCCGGGAGGACACCGCGCCAGAAAGTTAATCGTTGGTCGGGTAGAAAACCTGCTTGCCGCTCGACGTGTATCGGACGTCGAACCGGTGGCTCAGCATCGAAGATGCACACATCACGCACTGCTCTTGGCCGTGCACACCGACCCTCTCGACTGGTCCTTGTCCGCCGACTGTCGCGGGACCTTATGCGGCATGGATGCCGCATAAGAGCCTCCATGGACGGATTCACGGCGTGTCCCGCGACGGTCGGCGGGCAAGGGCTCCGCAGCCAGGCCGCAGAGCCGCTGCTCTGCAACCGACCCATTCCCACCGCTCGATCACCTGTCAAGGTGACCGAGAGTTCGACCTTCAGCAGTATCTGGATGTTTCAACGCCGCCTTGGTCGGGGGCGCGCTGCCCTCTCCGCACCGCCAGCGTGGTCGTATGCTGATGGGAACCGCAATGCCTGCCGCGCGCACTTGGCGATGAGCGTAGTCGTTGTTTCCTGCTCCAAGTGACGCCAACAATGGCCCGGTACCGGCGTCCACCGCGCCTGGTCACGCATCGACGCTGTTGGCATGGGCGCGGCTCGCACACTGCGCGGACCATGCACACGTCGTTGTGGCGCGTGCGTCCAAACGGTTTGGGCTGCGTGTCGCGCATTGCGTCAGGGAGGGCGTGATGGATGCAGTGTCGCCGCAGCGCGCGCGCCCGCCGTCATCGGATACATCAATCGCTCCGTCTTACCACCTGACACATCCCGGCGCTATCCTGTGCGCATGTTCAAGCCCGTCCGCCGCCTTATCGCGCCCGTCCCGCAGGTTGTCGAACGCGATTGCGTACAGGTGCAACTGGACGGGCGCGAGATCGCAGTGCTGCGCGTGCGCGACCCGCGTGCGCGGCGCATCAAGCTCAGCGTGGACGAACGCGGCGCGCGGCTGACCTTGCCGATCCGCGCAAGCCTGGTCTCCGGGGAACGGTTTCTGCATGCGCATCTGGACTGGCTGAGTACCCAGTTGTCGCGGTATCAGCAGGTCGATGCCTTGCCTGCGCTGGAGCGTGGCGTTCCCGGTGTGTTGCCATTGCGCGGTGCCTTGCTGCCGCTCAGTTGGCATGAGGGGCGCTATGCGCGTATCGAGACGACCGACGCAGGCGCGCACTTCCATCTTCCCGCGCGATTGGGCGATGCCGGTTTACGCCGCACCCTCAAGGAATTCTACGAATCGCAGGCGCGCGCCGATGTCGGCCGCTGGTTGCCGAGCTATCTGCCCGGCTTGCCGCGCGCACCGGCACGGGTACGCTTGAAGGTGATGTCCTCGCAGTGGGGCTCGCTCGCACCCGATGGCTCGATGGCGCTGGATCTGGCGCTGGTGCTCGGTCGCTCTTCCGCGTTCGAATACGTGCTGGTGCACGAGCTCTGCCATCTGCTGCAGGCCAACCATTCGCCGGCGTTCTGGGCCGAAGTGGAGCAGCGCTTCCCTACCTGGCGCGACGAACGCAGTTACTTCCACGAACACGGCCGCCAACTCAAGGCGCAGCTGCGGCGTATGTTGCAGGCAGAGTGAGCGTGGCCGCTGTTGCGCAGGCTGCGGCCCTGGCGACAACCACCGGCAGAGCTTCAGCCAGCAGTGGCGCGTGCACAGGTGGACTCCGTGCCAGTTGGCGCCTCCTTATCGATGCCCATAACGCGACCGGCGCGCAGCGCGTCGTGAACTGCAGGCGTTGCCGCTACGTCCACTGGTACGCCGCGGCCCTGACGACCTGCCGACAAGCCAACGGCGACAGCCAGGGAAAGCGCTGCATCAGCGCCGTGCCGACCGTGGTCGCCGCAGTAGCCAGATCGTTGGCCGACAGCCACTGATCGGATCGATGAACCGTTGTCCACACCTGTTGCAGCAGTTGCCGGTCGTTGTCGTCCAGCCGCGGGTCTGCGCAGACGCTGCCGACGAATGTCCAGGGCGTATTCCACGCGTCGAAGGACGCGATGGCGGCGACAAGGTTTTCAGCAGTACGCATTGCGCTACCTGATCCCGTTGGAGGGTGGAGTGGCCGACACGCCGCCGCTGCGCAAGCGCCGGCAATCGCTACATCCCCATGACCCAACGCGCCATGCAGAGGCGTGCGTGAACGCCGGCGCCATCGGTCTGTGCTCAGCCGCGCGGCGGCAACTCGGCCAGAAACCCGTTGATTATTGCTGCCACCGCCGCAGGGGTTTCCATATGCACATGGTGCGTGCCCGGCAGCAGTTGCAGGCGCGCGTCGCGCATCAGCGCCACACGGTGATCGCGCAGCGTTTCGGGGAAATACACCTGCGCCGGCGTGGCGAAGATCGCCTGGGTCGGGCAGGCGACGGAGGCCAGCAGCACATCGATCTGCGCTTCGGTCATGCGGATGGCGGTCGGCAGGGTCAGGCGCGGGTCGATGCACCAGCTGTAGCCGCCTTCGACCACGCGCAGGCCGCGTTCCACCAGCAGCCGTGCGGCCGGCTCGGTGAGCTGATTGGCCATCATGCGCGCGCGCACCGGCATCTCCATCGACGGAAACACCCGCAGCGGTTGCTGCGCCAGCGTGCGGGCCGAGGCCACCGCATCGCGCAGGCGCGTTGCGGTGCTTTCCACCGGCTCGGCCAGTGCGCCCAAGGCCTCGATGGCGATCAAGGCGTCCACGCGCTCCGGCGCGGCGGCCGCCAGCAGGCTGGCGACGCCGCCGCCCAGCGAATGGCCGAGCACGCTGAAACGGTCCCAGCCCAGAGCATCGGCCACCTGCAACAAAATGCCGATCGCGCTGCTGAGCGTGTACTCGGCACCGATCGGCAACCACGCGCTGTGGCCATGGCCGGGCAGGTCGAGCAACACCAGGTCCAGGTCCTGTGCATGCAGGTGCGCGCTCAGCGGCAGGAAACTGGCGGCGTTATCGAGCCAACCATGCAGCGCCAGCATCCGGCGCGGGCCGCGCTCGTGATTGCGCAACCCTGTGATCCGACCAATCGGCAGATCGCACGCAAACGGCTCCAACCTCATACGCGACGTGCCAACGCGGCCAGTGCCTGCGCATGCGCAGGGCTGGCGTTGAGACACGGGATATAGCTCAGTGTGGCGTTACGCTCGGCCAGTGTTTCGGCAAAGCCCAAGGCCACTTCTTCAAGCGTTTCGAGGCAGTCGGTGGCAAAGCCGGGGCACACCAGATCGAAGCTGCGCACGCCGCCTTCGGCCAGTTTCCACAGCGTGGGCTCGGCATACGGTTGCAGCCAGCGTTCGGCGCCGAAGCGCGACTGATAGCCCATCTGCCATTCGTCCGCGCCCAGGCCCAACGCGCTAACGATCGCCTGCGCGCTGCGTTCGCATTGCTGCGGATACGGGTCGCCGGCATTGGCCACGCGCTGCGGCAGGCCGTGGAAGGAGAACATCAGCTTCTCGCTGCGCCCGTGCGCCTGCCAATGCGCGCGGATCGAATCGGCAATCGCCGCGACCCAGCCGGCGTCTTCGCAATAGTCCTGGATCACCTCCACCGCGATCTCCGGCGCGCTCGGGCGCCAGGCATCGATCACGTCCTGGATCGAGGCGGTGGTGGTGGTCGAATACTGCGGATACAGCGGCAGCACCACGATGCGCTTGATGCCGCGCGCACGCAGGCCGTCCAGCGTCTTGCGCAGCGCGGGCTGGCCGTAACGCATGGCCCATTCCACATGCCAATCGGGCATCACCTCTTTCAGTCCCTCGGCCAGACGGCGCGTGTACACCGCCAGCGGCGAGCCGTCCGGCAACCACACCTTGGCGTATTTCTCCGCCGACTTGGGGCCGCGGATCGGCAGGATCACGCCGTACAGCAGCGGTTTCCAGAACAGCGGCGGAATCGCGACCACGCGGCGGTCACTGAGGAACTCGGCCAGGTAGCGGCGCACGGCCGGGGCGGTGGGCGACTCGGGGGTGCCGAGGTTGACGACCAGCAGGGCGGTATCGGGGGTGGTGTTCATGCGCACCATTCTGGCAGAGCGCAGCAGTGCTGCCGAGGACAGCGTGTCGATCGGACGCATTGAGCGCATCTGCCGACCCGGTTGCGCTCACCACCGATTCATTGCGCCGCGACTAACGTCACCTGGTTGATTTATCTTTGCTGGATTGTCCTTTGGAGCTTGTCATGCCTCGTTTGTCGCGCCTGGCCCTGTTGTTGTCGCTGACCTTCGCCGCCGGCCATGCCGTCGCCGGCCCGGAAGAGGACCAGCGCGCACGTAACGCGGTGCGGGTGCTCAGCGAGATCATGAAGATTCCCGAGCAGGCCATCCCGGACAAGTTGCTCGACGAAGCGCGCGCCATCGTGGTCATCCCGGACACGCTCAAGGCCGGCCTGGTGATCGGCGGCCGTCGCGGCCACGGCCTGATGTCGATGAAAAACCCCGACGGCAGCTGGTCGCAGCCGGTGTTCGTCAAGCTCACCGGCGGCAGCATCGGCTTCCAGGCCGGCGTGCAGTCCTCCGACGTGGTGCTGGTGTTCCGCAACGACCGCAGCCTGGACAACATCGTCAACGGCAAGTTCACCCTCGGCGCCGATGCCGGCGTGGCTGCAGGCCCGGTGGGCCGCAATGCCGCCGCCGCCACCGACGGCCAGCTCAAGGCCGAAATCTGGTCCTGGTCGCGTGCCCGTGGCCTGTTTGCCGGCGTCGCGCTGGATGGCGCGGTGCTGCAGATCGACGATGCCGCCGATCTGAATGCGTACGGTGGCGGCGCCACCCCGCGCATGATCTTCGAAGGCCGCACCAACGAGCGCCCGTCCACCGACGTGATCGCCTTCCGCGACCGCCTGGAAGAGGCCACCTACACCGCACGCGCCAATCGCGGCACCGACGGTGCGGGTACCGCGCCGCCATCGCCCACTGCACCGCCGGCCCAGGCACAGGCACCAACACAGGCACCATCGTCCCCGCCACCGCCGGCCAATGAAGCCAGCACGGTACCGATGCAGCCCGCCGCCACGCCCCCGCCGCAGCAGGGATTCCAGCCGGTGTCCGACGGCGAAATCCGCACCGAATCGCTGGACGGCAACCGCTGACGCGCTGTCATCCCCCTGCGCGGTGCGCTGGGGTATCCTGCGTCTTCCTTCTTCTTCAGCAAGCGAGCAGATCATGGGCGGTTTCAGCATTTGGCACTGGCTGATCGTGCTGGTGATCGTGTTGCTGGTGTTCGGTACCAAGCGGCTCACCAGCGGTGCCAAGGATCTCGGCAGCGCGGTCAAGGAATTCAAGAAAGGCATGCACGACGACGACAAGCCGGCCGGGAAGCTCGGCGACGACTCGCGCACTGCCGAGCAGGCGCGCGAGGCGCAGGCCGAACGCGACCGCGACGCGCGCTGATCCGGAGCGGCGTCGGTGTTTGACATAGGTGTTGGCGAACTGACGCTGATTGCGATCGTCGCCCTGGTGGTGCTCGGTCCCGAGCGTTTGCCCAAGGCGGCCCGGTTTGCCGGATTGTGGGTGCGCCGCGCGCGCGCGCAATGGGATTCGGTCAAGCAGGAACTGGAGCGCGAGCTCGAGGCCGAAGAGCTCAAGCGCAGCCTGCAGGACGTGCAGGCCTCGTTGCGCGAAGCCGAAGATCAGCTGCGCAACAAGCAGCAGCAGGTCGAGCAGGGCGCCCGCGCGCTGCATGACGACGTCAGTCGCGACATCGATATTCGCAGCGTTGCGGCCCCGGTAGCGACGCCGCTGGAATTGGCGCATGCCGATGATGTCTCCACACCGGACCACGCATCATCGGCCGCAGGCGCGCCGACCACGGCCGCACCGGTCATCGCACAGGCCCAGCCGATCGCCCCGGCGCCTCAGCACGTGCCCGTGCCGGCGCCGCATGATCCGCTGGTGCCGGCACCGCATGCCGCCAGTGCGCACGCGCCGGTGACGCCCACACCGACCGAACCGACCACGATCCAGGAGAAACGGCCGTGAGCCTGTTCGACGACGCACAGGCCGAAAGCAGTCTGATCGAGCATCTGGTCGAGTTGCGCGCGCGCCTGGTGCGCGCCTTGATCGGTCTGGGCGTGGTGCTGGTGGCCCTGTTGCCGTTTTCGCGGGCGATCTATTCGTGGCTGGCCGCACCGCTGATTTCGCAGCTGCCGCTGGGGCAGACCATCGTCGCAGTGAATCCGGCCGGCGCATTCTTCGCCCCGCTCAAGCTGACCTTCTTCGTGGCGGTGTTCTTCAGCGTGCCGTGGCTGCTGTATCAGGCCTGGGCCTTCGTGGCGCCGGGTCTGTATCAACGCGAAAAGAAGCTGGCGTTTCCACTGCTGGCCTCGGCGGTGGCGCTGTTCTATATCGGCTGCGCATTCGCCTATTTTCTGGTGTTGCCGGCGGTGTTCCACTTCCTGACCACGTTCAAGCCGGACATCATCGCCATCACCCCGGACGCCAACTCGTACCTGGATTTCGTGCTGGCGATCTTCTTCGCCTTCGGCGCCAGTTTCGAGCTGCCGGTGGCGCTGGTGATCCTGGTGTTGCTGGGCTGGGTCACGCCCAAGCAGCTCAGCGAAGGGCGCGGCTACGCCATCGTCGGCATCTTCGTCCTGGCCGCAGTGCTCACCCCGCCGGATGTGGTCTCGCAGCTGATGCTGGCCATCCCGATGTGCCTGCTTTATGAGCTGGGCATCATCGCTTCGCGTGCAGTTGGGCCGAAGAGCGACTAATCCGTCTCCCACACGCCACTCCGCCGGATTGGACATGCAAGGCACCGCGTCAGAGCAGTTGTTTGAAGCGCCCGCGGGCAGCATCGTTGCAGTGTTCATCGCGTAGCTAACAGCGCGCAAGACGCCCGAAGATCACCTGCGCGTTGGCAGTACGGTCGTGGGCGTGGAGATCAAGCAGATCGAGAGTGATCGGATCGCGGATCCATCCGACGGATGGATCCTGGTCAATAACCATCGGTTGGCACGTGCGTCAGAAGATCTTCCGAAGCGCGTGCCAACATGGGGATGGTCGCCAATACCGGTATGCCTTGCAGACCGATACAACCGGCCGAGTGATCATCTCGACCGGCGACGCGCAAGCAAATCAAGCAGCAAACACATCCGGGCGCGATGGCGCAGTTGGCTGGGCGACGCTGCCGTCGTGCGTGAACATCTGCTTCCAGGCGGCGTAGACCGAGCCTGCGAACACCGGCATCAGCACCGCCATCAACAACAGCTGGGCCAGCCACATCGCCACGGTCTGCCCGGCCACCAGGCCGACGATCAGCGCCACGATCATCACCGCGAAATAGATCGCGAAGATGGTGATGAAGGCGAGCAGGAAGAACACCAGCATTGCCGGCAGGTTGTGCAGGCTTGCCCGCAAGCTCTCGCGCAGCGCATGGCCGCCGGTGCTGCGGTCGAACATCACCTGCGGCGGCATCACAAACAGCGCCAGTGTCATCGCCGCGAACGTGGCGATGGTCAGCAGCAGCCACAGCAGGATGCGGCCGGCCGGCAGGCTGGCGGCAAGCTGCTCGATCTGCACCGGGTCCGGCTGCGCGCCGGACTGGCTGATCTGATTGATCTTGACCATCACCTCGGACAACTGCTGCAGCCCGCTGGCGCCGATCATCGCCAGCAACAGCACGCCCAGCAGCAGGCCGGCGATCAGCTGTGGCAGCAGTGACACCAGCAGATGCGGCGCGCGGCCGTCCTGCAGGCCGTGCAGCAGATGCGATGGCTTGGCGATGCGGCCTTCGTCGACCTCGCGGATCGCCCACAGCAGGCCGCCCATGAACAGCGGGCCGGCCAAGACCAGCAGGAACTGCAGGGCCGGGCCCAGCAGCGGCACCAGTACCGACAGCGATACCACCAGGGTGGCCGCCACGCTCCAGATCACCCCCAGCGAGCCAAGCGCCAGCGGCGCCCGCTTCAATAGCGAGAAACCGGTCAACAGCCATTCTGCGCCGGCAGACGCCGGCACCTTGCGGATTTCGCTCATTCCCAATTCCGGATCGATACGCACCGGACCATCCGGCGTGCCGCGATTATCGCTGCTTTTGTGTGTGTGCGCCGGGATGAGCGTTCACTGTTTGCAGGCCACGGGCGTGATGCACGAACCGGCGCAGCAGTTTGCGGGCGATCGGCGCGGCGGTGACCTCGCGGGCGACCGTGCGGGCGCAGCAGCCATGGCGGGCAATGCAGTCGGCGCGCGCCTGCACATAGCCGCGCATGTGGTGGGTGGCGAACTCGGGGTGGAACTGCACGCCCCAGGTGGCCTGGCCCCAGCGGAAGGCGTGGCAACGGTCCTGGCGCGAATGTGCCAGCACGACGGCGCCGTCGGGCGCGCGCAGCACCGTCTGCAGGTGGGTGGCGTGGGCGGGGAACTGCATCGGCAGGCCGGCAAACAAGGGGTCTTGTTCGGCCGGCGGCTCCAATTCCAGCGCGATCGTGCCGGACTCGCGCCCGGCCGGGTTGTAGTCGACCTCGCCGCCCAGCGCGTGTGCCAGCAACTGGTGCCCATAGCAGATGCCCAGCAGCGGCATGCCTTGATAGGCGGCCTCGCGCAGCCATTCGGCACTGCGTTCGCTCCAGTCGGCGCGGTCGGTGACGAAGGCGGCCGAACCGCTGACGATGGTGCCGGCAAAGCCGTCGCGGCTGGGCAGGCGGTCGCCGTTGGCGACATCGATGGCGACGGTCTCATGCTCGGCCAGCCCGGCCGCAACGCGGATCCAGTGCTGGAAGCGGCCGTATCGCCTCATCGCCGGCACGGGGCGGCCGGTTTCGATGATCAGGAACGGCAAGGCGGACATGCGATCGAAATCCAGCAGCGACGGATATGCCTGATTGTAGGCAGCTACGCGCGGGTTTTTCGACTGGCCTCCCAACGGATGCAGCTAAGGTTATGCCAGATGGCTATGTGTTGAGGGGTGGTTTGGGGGGCGAGGGGGCGGGCGGCGCGTGCTGAGCGGCGATGGCTGAGGTGTTGCTAGGTCGGTCGCCAGTCTTTGCATCCAGTTGATGGTCAGAGCAGCGGCGGTATCGTGCGGATAGCCCTCATCCGCCCTCCGGGCACCTTCTCCCGCCCGCGGGAGAAGGGAAAGGCAGCATTGCTGGGCACGGGAGAAGGGAAGGCAGCATTTCCATGCGCGGGAGTCGCGGACATAAGCCCCTCTCCCGCTCGCGGGAGAGGGGTTGGGGTGAGGGCGGCCGCGCCGATCACGCCACCAAGCCAAGCCAATCCGCTCCGCTCATACGCGTTGCGCCTACTCCCGTGGCGGCAACACCGACAGCACCTCTTCCACCGTGGTCAGCCCGGCGGCGACCTTTTCCAGCCCGGTGCGGCGCAAGGTGCGTAACCCCTCGCCACGCGCGGCGTGGCTGAAGCTGGCCAGGTCGGTGTCGGCGCGGATCAGGCTGCGCAGGCGTGGGGTCACCGGCAGCAATTCGTACAAGCCCACGCGGCCGAGATAGCCGGTACGGCGGCATTCCAGGCAACCCACCGGGGCGTGCACGTTGAGCGTTTCCGGCAGCGCTTCGCCCGGCTCGCGGATCGCCGACCAGTCGTCGTCGCTGAGCGTGTGCGGGCGCTTGCAGTGCACGCATAGCGTGCGTACCAGCCGCTGCGCCAGCACGCCGTTGAGGGTGCTGGCGACCAGATAGTGCGGCACGCCCAGGTCGAGCAAACGGGTGATCGCCGAGGCCGCATCGTTGGTATGCAGCGTGGACAGCACCAGATGCCCGGTGAGCGAGGCCTGCACCGCCATCTGCGCGGTTTCCAGGTCGCGGATTTCGCCGATCATGATGATGTCCGGGTCCTGCCGCAGCAGCGTGCGCACGCCGCTGGCGAAATCCAGGTCGATGTTCTGCTGGACCTGCATCTGGTTGAATTCCGGCGCGATCATTTCGATCGGGTCTTCCACGCTGCACACGTTCACATCCGGCGTGGCCAGCCGCTTGAGCGTGGAATACAGCGTGGTGGTCTTGCCCGAGCCGGTCGGGCCGGTGACCAGCACGATGCCGTGCGGGCGCTCCACCAGCGCGCTCCAGCCGGCCGCTTCCTCGGGGCTGAAGCCGAGTTGCTCGATGCTCTTGAACGCCGAATCCGGGTCGAAGATGCGCATCACGCACTTTTCGCCGAACGCGGTGGGCATGGTGGACAGGCGCATTTCCACTTCGCGCCCGCCCGGCGAGCGGGTCTTGATGCGGCCGTCCTGCGGGCGGCGGCGTTCGGCCAGGTCCATGCGGCCGAGCACCTTGATGCGGCTGACCACGGCGGTCATCACCGAGGGCGGCACTTCCAGCACCTTGTGCAGCACCCCGTCGATGCGAAAGCGCATGCGCCCGGCCTCGCGGCGCGGCTCCAGGTGGATGTCGCTGGCCCGCTGTTCGTAGGCGTACTGCAGCAGCCAGTCGACGATATGCACGATGTGGTGGTCGTCGGCATTGACGTCGCCGGCGCGGCCCAGTTCCACCAGTTGCTCGAAACTGGGCAGCCCCGCGCCGGGTTCGGCGCTGCGCACATCGCCGCGCGCGCCGCGCACCGATTGGGTCACGCCGAAGAACTCCATCGTGTAGCGATGCAGATCCAGCGGATTGATCAGCGCCAGTTCGATACGGCGACGGCTTAGATGCTGCACGTCGGCCAGCCAGTCCAGCGCCAGCGGCTCGCTGGTGGCGATCAGCACGCGCTCGGCATCCAGCGCCAGCGGCAGGATGCGGTGGCGGCGCGCGTAGGCATGCGAGACCACGCCGGTGACCGCAGCCACGTCGATGCGGGTGGGGTCGATGCGCAGATAACGCATTCCGGTGCGCGTGGCCAGCCATTCGGTGAGTCGTTCCAGCCCGAGCTCGCCGGCCGGCGGCTGCGCGGCGTGCAGCTTGAGGTTGGCCAGCAGCACCAGCGGATGCACTTCGCTGGCGTTGCGCACGCCGGCGGCGGAGAACTGCACGCGCTCATGTTCGTGCGGCACCACCATGCCATCGGCGAGCAACGCGGCGGCCACCGGGTCGAACATCAGTCGTCCGCGCGGCAGGATCGCCACTGCACCCTCTGGATCGGCCGTACGCCGCTGTTCCATCGCTTGTTTCCCCTGCAGCGGTGCTCCGCGGCAAAGCGCTGCGGGTCGGCCGGTATACTAACGCACCCTTTCCGCACGGCCCTTGCTGCATGCCCGATCCCCTGTCCATTCCAATCACGTTCCAGGGCCTGATCCAGACCCTCAATCAGTACTGGGCCAAGCAGGGCTGCGTGCTGATCCAGCCGTTGGACCTGGAAGTGGGTGCGGGCACGTTCCATCCGGCCACCTTCCTGCGCGCGCTGGGCCCGGAGCCGTGGAATGCCGCCTACGTGCAGCCCTCGCGCCGTCCCACCGACGGCCGCTACGGCGAAAATCCCAACCGCCTGCAGCGTTACTACCAGTACCAGGTGGCGATGAAGCCCAACCCGGACAACATCCAGGACCTATACCTGGGCTCGCTCAAGGCGCTGGGCATCGACCCGCTGGTGCACGACCTGCGCTTTGTCGAAGACAACTGGGAATCGCCGACGCTCGGCGCCTGGGGCCTGGGCTGGGAAGTCTGGCTCAACGGCATGGAGGTGACCCAGTTCACCTACTTCCAGCAGGCCGGCGGGCTGGAGTGCAAGCCGGTGCTGGGCGAGATCACCTACGGGCTGGAACGGCTGTGCATGTACCTGCAGAGCTGCGACAACGTCTACGACCTGGTGTGGACCTACGGCCCGGATGGCACCCCGGTGAGCTACGGCGATGTCTACCACCAGAACGAAGTCGAGCAGAGCGCCTACAACTTCGAGCACGCCAACGTGGCCGAGCTGTTCCATCGCTTCGATGCCTGCGAAGCCGAGGCCAGGCACCTGATCGAGGTCGGCTTGCCGCTGCCGGCGTACGAGCAGGTGACCAAGGCCAGCCACGCCTTCAATCTGCTCGACGCACGCCGCGCGATCAGCGTGACCGAGCGCCAGCGCTACATCCTGCGCGTGCGCACGTTGTCGCAGGGCGTGGCGCAGGCCTATTACGCGCAGCGCGAAAAGCTGGGCTTTCCCGGGGTCAAACGCTGACGCTGTTGCCTTCCCCCGCTCGCGGGGGAAGGTGCCCGCAGGGCGGGTGGGGGCAGCACGTCTCCGCCGTCCTGGCACGACCCTCATCCGGCGCGGTGCGCCACCTTCTCCCGCATGCGGGAGAAGGACATTCCCCAGCCACCTTCGCCCGTTGATGGCAGAAGGGACATACGCAAGGTTCACCTGACATGAGCGAACAACTTCCCCTGCTGATCGAACTGGGCACCGAAGAACTGCCGGTCAAGGCGCTGCCGGGTTTGGCGCAGGCCTTTTTCGATGGCGTGCTGGCCGGTCTGGAAAAGCGCGGCGTCGCCGTCAGCCGCGGCGATGCCAAGCCGCTGTCCACCCCGCGTCGCCTGGCGGTGCTGCTGCCGGGCGTGGCCACCGAGCAGCCGGAGCAGCGCTCGGAAGTGTTGGGGCCGTATCTCAACATCGCGCTGGATGCCGAGGGCAAGCCGACCAAGGCGCTGGCCGGGTTCGCCGCCAAGGCCGGCATCGACTGGACCGCGCTGGAGCGCACCAGCGACGCCAAGGGCGAGCGCTTCGTGCATCGCGCGGTGACGCCGGGCGCGCGCACCGCCGACTTGCTGCCCGACATCCTGCGCGAGGCCATTGCCGCGATGCCGATCCCCAAGCCGATGCGCTGGGGCGCGCACGAATACGCCTTCGCACGGCCGGTGCAGTGGCTGGTGTTGTTGTTCGGTACTGACGTGATCCCGGCCGAACTGCTGGGCGTGCGGGGCGACCGCATCACCCGCGGGCACCGTTTCATGCATGACGGCGACGTGTCGCTGGCGGCGCCGGGCGATTACGTCGAGGCGCTGCGCGCTGCGCACGTGCTGGTGGATGCGGACGCACGCCGTGCGCGCATCGTCGAAGAAGTCGAGGCCGCCGCAAAGCAGGCCGGCGGCAGTGCGCGCATCAGCGACGACAACCTGGAACAGGTGGTCAACCTGGTCGAATGGCCGTCGGCGGTGCTGTGCAGTTTCGAGCGCGATTTCCTGGCGGTACCGCAGGAAGCGTTGATCGAAACCATGGAGATCAACCAGAAATTCTTCCCAGTGCTGGACGACGGCGGCAAGTTGACCGAGCAGTTCATCGGCATCGCCAACATCGTTTCCAAAGATGTCGCCGAAGTGGCCAAGGGCTACGAGCGCGTGATCCGTCCGCGCTTTGCCGATGCCAAGTTCTTCTTCGACGAAGACCTCAAGCAGGGGCTGGAGGCGATGGGCGCAGGCCTTGCCAGCGTCACGTATCAGGCCAAGCTGGGCACGGTGGCCGACAAGGTGGCGCGCGTGGCTGCGCTGGCCGAGGCGATCGCGCCGCAGGTGGGTGCCGATCCGGTGCAGGCGCGTCGTGCCGCGCAGCTGGCCAAGAACGATCTGCAATCGCGCATGGTCAACGAATTCCCCGAGCTGCAGGGCATCGCCGGCCGGCATTACGCCAAGGCTGCTGGCGAGCCTGGTGAGATTTCGCTGGCGATCGATGAGGCCTACCAGCCACGTTTTGCCGGCGACGACATCGCACTGTCGCCGTTGGGTAAGGTGCTGGCGATTGCGGAGCGCCTGGATACGTTAGCTTGTGGATTCGCGGCCGGGTTGAAACCGACCGGCAATAAAGATCCGTTTGCGTTGCGGCGTAATGCGCTGGGGTTGGCGCGGACTGTGATTGAGAGTGGGTTTGATCTGGATCTCAAGGATTTGCTCTATCTCGCCTACAGCTCTGCAAAACAGTCGATGTCTGAGGTTGTGCTGCGGCAGAAAAAGGATGTGGCGGACAAAGCACGTGCGTCAGGTGTAGATGCCCCCACGTCACATGCGAATCAGCGATCGCTGCATTTGGAAGAATTGACTGAGCTCTTTGATTTCATCCTCGACCGCCTACGCGGCTACTACGCAGACAAGGGCGTTCCTGCCACCCACTTCAATGCAGTCGCTGCCTTGTTCTCGGTCGCGCCCGAGGGCGCTCCTGCAGCGCTCGGCGTAGGAGCGCATCCGGGCGCGACCCACGCCTCCCTCTACGACTTCGACCGCCGCATCGATGCGATCGGCATCTTCGCCACCTTGCCCGAGGCCGAAGCGCTGGCCGCGGCCAACAAGCGCATCCGCAATATCCTGCGCAAGGTCGAGGGCGAGATTCCCGGCGATATCGACACCAGTCTGCTGCGTGAGCCGGCCGAAGAAGCGCTGGCCGAAGCGGTGGAAGCGGCCATCGGCGATACCGGCGATGCGCTGCATCGCCACGACTATGTCGCCGTGCTCGCGCGCCTGGCGCGGTTGCGCCCGCAGGTGGATGCGTTCTTCGATGGTGTTATGGTCAACGCCGAAGACGCGCAGCTGCGCGCCAATCGCCTGGCCTTGCTGAAGAAGCTCGGCGACCGCCTCGGCAGCGTCGCCGCCATCGAGCATCTGTCCAGCTGATGGCCGCGTCCGTCGGCGCGGTGCACTGGCAGACCGCCCAGGCCGCGTTGGCACGTCGCGACCTGGGTGTGGCAGCGTCTGCATTGCAGGCGCTGCTGGCGGTGGATCCCACACATGTATCGGCCCGCGTGTTGTTGGCCGGCACCGTACTGGCCAACGGCAAAATGCGCGAGGCGGTTGCGCAGTTGCAGCTTGCCGCCAGAGACCTCGGCGACGACGTGGCGATGCGTTGCCGCGTGGCGCAAGCCTTGTTGCGGGTCGGCGAGCATCGCGAACTTCATGCCTTGCTGCGGCATCCGTCGGTGATGCAGTGCCAGGACGGCGCCACGCTGGCGCTGCTGGCGCACGTGCATCAATCGCTGGGCGAACATGTCGACGCACTGGCGATGATGCAGCGCGCGCAGGCGTGCGGATTCGATAGTGCTGATTTCCGCTTCTTTCTTGCGGTGCAATTGCAATTCAATAATCGCCTCGACGATGCAGCGCAGGCATTGGAGCGCGCGTTGGCGCTGTCGCCAGGCTACGGCCGCGCGGCGCTGACGCGTGCGCGACTACGCCGTCAGACTGCAACCAGCCATCATCTCGATCAGTTACGTCAGCAGCTGCAGCTCGCCAAGCCCGATAGCGAAGATCGCGCCGGGCTGGCATTCGCACTATACAAGGAGCTGGAAGACCTCGGTCAGACCGATGCCGCCTGGGACGCGCTGCGCCACGGCAATACGGTGATGCATGCGCGTCTGCGTCACGACGCCGACGCCGAAGCAACGTTGTACGCACAGTTGGGTGCGTTGGCCGAACAAGGCGTGTTCACAGCGCAGCAAACCGCGACCGCACACGGCCCACAGCCGATCTTCGTCCTCGGCTTGCCGCGCTCGGGCACCACGGTGCTGGAGCGGATGCTGGGCAATCATTCGCAGATCGTGTCGGCTGGCGAGTTGAACGACTTCGGCCATCAGTTGCGTTGGGGCGCCGATCAGGCCGGCCGCAGCCTGCTGGACGCGCGTCTGCTGCAGGCGCTGCCAAGGCTGGATTATGCGCAGATCGGCGCGCGTTACCTGGAACAGACGCAATGGCGGGCTGGGTCGGCACGCTGGTATATCGACAAATTGCCGACCAATGCGGTGGCGATCGGCGCGATCGCGCGTGCCTTGCCAGGGGCGTTGATCGTGCATCTGGTGCGCGAGCCGATGGCGGTGTGTTTCTCCAATTACCGCGCGCTGTTCGGCGACTCCTATGCCTACAGCTACGACCTGCACACGCTGGCACGTCACTATCAGGCGTATCACGCGTTGATGGCGCAGTGGCGTGCGGCATTGCCTGGCCGGGTCATCGATGTGGATTACACGCAGATGGTGCGTGATCCATCCACGGTGCTGGAGCAATTGATGATGCGCTGTGGGCTGGAGATCGAGCCCGGGCAGATCGACATCACCCGCAATGCGGCCGCATCGGCCACGCTGAGCAGCGTGCAGGTGCGCGAAGGCGTGCATGGGCGCAACGTGGAAGAGTGGCGGCGCTATGCCACGCAGCTGGAGCCGCTGCGGCAGGCCTTGTTGCATGCTGGCCTGATCCAGGCCTGATCCAGGCTGATAGCGGCCTGCAACAGGAAGCGAGCGGACACCGGTTGGGTGTGTACATCGTGTCCGTGGCCGGCGTGCATGCGCGTCACTGGCGCCAGCCGCTCGCGCGGTTGATTGGCAGCGTTTCCTGCCTGCAGTGACGCCGCTGCGATCCAGAGGCGCTGGATCAGGCTCGGCAGCGTAGAAACGCCAACGGCAGCCAGGTGGCTGCCGTTGGACGCGATTGCCTTGGATCACCACGAGCGCTAACAAGACGCCTGCGCGGTGGGCAGGCGGGTGTGGCAGGTGCTCGGCTGGGCATGTACCACGCGGACACCTGCCTGCCGTGCGCCGTCCGCACCCATCTGCGGACCGCTCGCGACGTCTTGTTCGCTCCTCGTTAGTGCGCGCCGAAGCGCCAGTTCAATTCCAGCATGTAGGAACGCCCGTAGCCGGTGTAGTTGAAGATGTTGTAGTACGGGTAGTTGGTGTAGGTGCGGTCGCGCGGTGCTCGCTTGTCGGCCAGGTTATTGACCGTCATGGTCAGCGAGATATCGTCGTTGACCGCATAGTCCACCGTTGCGTTGAACGTGGTCCACGCTCCCACCTTGCCAGCGTCTTCCACGGCATAGCCATCGGTGCTTTGCTGCGCCGTGAAGTTGGGCGTGCGCCCATAGCGTTGCCCGAAGAGCGTGGTGGTCCACGCGTCTTTCTGCCACGTCACCGAGGCATTGGTGATGCTGCGGAACTCCGAGGAGAAGAACGGCTCGCTGAGCAGGTCGCGTACCGGGTCCTGCGGGAACTGCTGGCTTTCGTGCTTGAGCGTGAGGTTGTACTGCGCGTCGAAGACGAACAGGCCCCACGACTCCGTGGCCCAGTTGTACGTGCCCTTGGCCAGCAGGCCGGAAATCTCTTCGTTGGAGATATTGACCGGGTTGATGCGGATGCTGCTCAGGCGGTTCGGCACCGGCGCATTGGCGGCGGTGCGATCGATGCGCGAGAGTGCGTCCACGCAGGTCGGCGAGTTGATATCCAGGCTGCCAAGACGGCAGGCCGACTCGGTCTGCAACAGATTGTCAGTGCTCAGGTCGCTGACTTTCTGGTCGATCTTGATGTTGTAGTAATCGGCGTTGACGCTGAATCGGGCGCTAGGCGACCACACCACGCCGGCGCCCCAGGATTTTGCGGTAATCGACTTCAGGTCGGCATTGCCGGACCGACGGCCCTGGATGCTGGTGTCGGCATAGGTGCAGTCGGTGATCGGCACGCCGGGTTCTTCGATTGCGCAGCGGTAGTAGTCATTGACGCCCTGGAAGAACCCGCTGTCGCCAGCGAACGAGAACGCCATGTCCGGTGCCTTGAACGCAGTGGCGTAGTTGCCGCGGAACAACAGCGAATCGATCGGGCGGAATTCCAGCGCGGCCTTGTAGGTGAACTTGGAGTCGCCACCGCCGCCCTGGTTCTTGTAGTCATCGTAGCGGCCGGACAGATTGGCCGTGAGGGTGCTCAGGATCGGCACACGCATTTCGAAGGCTGCCGCCCAGTTCTCGCGCTTGCCGCTGCCCTGGGTGCCGGTGAGCTGATAGAAGTCGCCGGCGATCACGCGCTGATCGGTCGGGTTTTCCCAGTACTGGTTGCCTGCCTGCAGTACGCCGGCCACGCCCACCGCACCGGCCGGCATGTTGAACAGCTCTGTATTGGTGACCTGCAGGTTGACGTTCTGGGTCCAGGTCCTGGACTTGGTGTGGATCTCGTCGTTGAAGCTGCGGTACTGCGCCGGCGTCAACGCGCGATAGAAGTTGGCGTCGTTGGGGGAATAGATCGGGTAGCCGGAGAAGTCGCCCTGCGGCGCGCCCAGGAACTGCTCGCGGAAGAAATCTTCGATGCGGTCAACCAACGGCCATTGCTGGCGGCTGTCGATGCGGTACTCGGCACGCGCGTAGTACGCATCGTAGGTCCAGTTGCTGCTGCCGAGACCCCCCTTGATGCCGGCGGCGATGTTGTAGGAATCGGCGGTCTGGCGATTGTTGTTGAAGTTCAGATTGCCGGTTTCTTCGGGTGCGAAGACGCGTTGGTAGCTCTCCAGCTGCTGGCTGTCCTGGTTGTAGAAAAAGCCGCCGGTATCGGCCGAGCTCTGCCAGAAGCGCGAGCCGCTGTTGACCTCCACCTTGGTGCGATTGAGCAACAGCGTTGCATAGCCTTGGGTGTTGTCGTTGAAGGCGTAGGTCAGGTTGGCGTAGCCGCTGGCGCTGCGTTCCTTGTTGAGGATGCTGGCGTAACCTGGGGTGGTGCGGCTGCTGCAGAAGTTGCCGCGGTTGCCGCGGTTGTCGTACTGCACCGAGCCGTTGAACAGCGGCCCCAGCGCATCGCAGTTTGCCGTGCCCGGGTCGATGTAGGTGGTCGGCGTGCTGTGCAACGCGATGCGCGAGCCGTAGCGCAGCGTGGGGTCCGGATTGTCGGAGGTGGAATCGAAATCGCGGCGCTGGTAGCCGTAGATCGGATCCTGGTTGTTGAGCTGCAGGCCCCAGACGAGATCGGCCTTGGCGAAGGTGCTGCCGCCGGTAAGCTGGAAGCGCTGGTTGTTGCCGCCGCCACCGTCGTAGGTGCCCATGCGGTAATTCATCTGCACGCCGTCCATGTGCTTCTTCAGGATGATGTTGACCACCCCGGCGATGGCGCTGGAGCCATAGATCGAGGACTGGTTGCCGGGCGCCACATCGATGCGCTCGACCATGCCCACCGGCACGCTGGCCAGGTCGACGAAGTTGCTCTGGCCGTTGTAGAGCAGCGGGTAATCGGCCATCGGCCGGCCATCGATCAGCACCAGGGTGAAACCGGGGTCCAGGCCGAGCAGGCTCAGCGACTTGGCGCCAGCGGTGAAGCCGCCACTGAACTGACCGTCCTGCACCGAGCCGGTGGCCATCGGCTGCGAGCGCAGCACGTCGTAGACATCCTTGAAACCGCGGCGCTGGATGTCCTGCGCAGTGATGGACATCACCGGCGTGGCCGTTTCGATCTGCGACCGGGGAATCAATGAGCCTGTCACGGTGACCTTGTTCAATTCGGTCACATTCTCGGCGTTCTGTGCCATCGCAAGCGACGGCATCGCCAGGGCGGCACATACAGCGTTGACCAACAAATGGCGCTTCATGGAAACCTCTCTCCAGGTATGCAACAAGGCGCACGGCAATCCGGAATGGCCGCACGAATTCATTGTGAACACATTGTTAACAATGCCTCGACTGTACGCAGTCGCGCGGCGTTCGTATAGTCGCGGTTGCTTAGATTTTTTGTCTCTTCACGCCCAGGCTGGGTATCCTTCGCCGATGCCTAAAGTCGCGTTTGCTCTCTGCCTGCTGTGCACTCTGTTCGTTCCGCTGCAAGCGGCCGCCCGGGCAACCATCGACAAGATCGAGATCAAGGGCCTGGATGAGGGCGACGACGCCGAGATGATCGAAAACATCGAGGTTTCGTTGTCTCTTTACGAGGCCGTCGGCAAGGAGCAGGGCGAGTCGCGATTGGAATACTTGCTGGCGCAGGCCGAGCGTCAGACGCGCGAGGCGCTGGAGCCGTTTGGCTATTACTCGCCGACCATCGAACTGGCCGCGCCGCGCAACGGCGACAAGGTGACGGTGGTGATCACGGTAGAGCGTGGCGAGCCGGTGCGGGTGCGGCAGTCGCATATCTCCATCACCGGCTGGGCCGAGCAGGACCGCTACCTGGGCCAGGACCTCAAGCAGTTCGAGCCGCACGAGGGCCAGGTCTTCAGCCACCCGCAATACGAAGCCAGCAAGGTGCGCATCACCCGTCGTCTGGCCGAGCGCGGCTATTTCGATGCCGACTTCACTCAACGCCGCGTTGCCGTCACCCGTGCCGAGCATGCCGCCGATATCGATTTGAACTGGGACAGCGGCCGCCGCTACGACATGGGCAAGGTGCACTTCGATTACGACTACTTCCGCGAAGGCCTGTTCGACCCGTTGGTGTACTGGGACGAAGGCAGCTACTACCACGAAGGCAAGCTGGATCGCCTGCGCGAGTCGCTGACCAAACTCGATTACTTCAGCACCATCGATATCCAGCCCAAGCCCGAAGACGCCGACGACCAGGGCCGCGTGCCGGTGGAGGTCAAACTCACCCGCGCCAAGCGCACCGTCTACACCTCGGGCTTGAGCTACGGCAGCGAGAGCGGCGCCGGTGTGCGCGGCGGCGTGGAGCGGCGCTACGTGAATTCGCGCGGCCACAAGATGGACACGCAGCTGGACTACGCGCAGAACCGCAAGAGCCTGACCACCAGCTACCGCGTGCCGGCGTTCCGCTGGCTGGACGGCTGGTACACCGCCTCGGCGCGGCTATACGACGAGCAGACCGAGTACATCGACCTGCGCAACGTCAAACTCACCGGCAGCCGCAGCGGCCAGATCAATGAGCGCTGGAGCGCGATCGCCTCGATCAACGGCTTGCGCGAACGCTGGCGCTTCAGCAGCGGCAGCGATTTCACCGATGCGGTGTACGAAACTTCCACCCTGGTCTATCCGCAGCTGCAGGCCAATTACGTCAATGTCGACGACCGCCTGTTTCCACGCAGCGGTGTCTCCGGGCAGGCACTCATCCGTGGCGGTGCCGAAGGTGCCGGGTCCGATACCAATTTTGGTCAGGTCTACGGACAGCTGCGCTGGTTTCTGGGCGCCGGCGACAACAGTCGGATCATTCTGCGCGGCGAAGGCGGTACCACCTGGACCAGCGATCTGGTGGCAATGCCGCCGAGCCTGCGCTTCTTTGCCGGCGGCGCCAACAGCATTCGCGGTTATGCGTTCCGCGAAGTGGGCCCGCGCACGCCCAGGCCGGACGAGTTCGCGCTCGGTGCCAAGCACGTGGTCACCGCCAGCGCCGAATACGAGCATTACCTCAAGGGCGGCCCGTGGGGCGGCGCGGTGTTCGTCGATAGCGGCAGCGCGTTCGACGACAGGCCCGACTGGCATACCGGTATCGGCTTCGGTCTGCGCTGGCGCTCGCCGGTGGGGCCGGTGCGCGTGGACATCGCGCATGGCCTGAACGACCCCGACTCGCAGTTCCAGCTCTATATCGATATCGGGGCCAATCTGTGAGTACACCGACGCCGAACCCGACCCCTGCGCCGCGCGCGCGGTTCTATCGCCGTCGCCGGTTCTGGATCGCGTCCGGGCTGACCGTGCTGGGCCTGGTGGTGCTGGCCCTGATCGCGGTGTACTGGTTGCTGCAGACCGTGGCCGGGCGCGATGTATTGCTGGCGCAGGTGACGGCGCGCTTGCCGGTCGGCGCGACGTTTACTTACGGCACCGTCGAAGGCCCGGTGGCCGGCCCGCTGACCCTGCGCGACGTCGATTTCCGTTATCAGGACATCCACTTCACTGCCGAGCGGGTGTATCTGGAGCCGGATCTGCGCCCGTTGCTCGGGCAAAAGCTGCAACTGGATGCGGTGCAGGTCAGCAACGCCACCTTGAACCTGGGCAAGAGCGAGGAGCCGTTCACGCTGCCGAGCTGGCCCGACTCGCTGCCACAGATCACCGTGCCGCTGGCGATCCAGGCCGACAAGATCGATGTGGAGAACCTGCGCATCACCCAGCTGCAGCAGCCGATGATCGTCCTGCACACCGTGCAGGGCGGGCTGGAAGTGGCCGCTGGCGAGCTGCGTACGCGCGATCTGGTGATCGACACCGACATGGGCAACTTCCGCCTGCACGGCGATTACGTGCCCAGCGACGACTACCGCACCGACCTCACCGCCACGGCGGTGCTGCCGGCCGCGCGCGGGCGCACGCCGGCCAGCCTGGGGCTGGTCGCACGCGGCGACCTGGACAAGATGGAGGTGGCCATCGCCGGCCGCGCGCCGGCCCCGTTGCAGGCCAGCCTGGTGTTCACCGGGCGCGACAACCCGACGTGGGCGTTCAAGGCCGTCACCAAAGCGCTGGATACCTCGCTGCTGATGCCCGCCACCAACGGGCAGTACGCCGCACCGGCCACGCCGATCGCGCTGAACCTGCAGGCCTCCGGCAAGGGCGGTCACGCCGACCTGCAAGGCAGCGTCAAGCAGGGCGAGTTGAGCGCCACCTTGCAGCCTTCGCACATCAGCCTGCAGGACCAGGTCATCACGGTCGCGCCGTTGGTGATCGATGCCTTCGAAGGGCGCGCACAACTGCAAGGCACTGCCGACTTCCGCGACACCCAGAACCCGAGCTTCCGTTTTGCGGTCAATGCCAGCGGCCTGCGCTTCACCCCGACCCCCGACCCGGCCACGCCCGATGCGCCGAGCGTGCCGGTGGATCTGGTCGATGCGCGTCTGGGGGTGGCCGGCACCTTGAAGGCCTGGGCGGCGATCGGCCGCGCCACGCTGGAGCGCGACGGGCAGCAGGCCGCGCTGGTGTTCGACAGCCGCGGCAACGAGCAGCGCGCCCAGCTCAAGCAGGTGCAGGCCAAGACGCCTGGCGGCTCGCTCGATCTCAGCGGCGAGGTGGGCTGGACGCCAGCGCTGGATTGGGATGTCACGGCGCAATTGTCCAAGTTCGATCCGGGCTATTTCGTACCGGGCTGGGACGGCAATCTGTCCGGCAAGGTCGCTTCCAAGGGCCGCCAGTTGCCGGCGCCGGCCGGCGGCGTGTCGCCGGGCTTCGAAGCCACAGCGGAGATTCCACGTCTGGCCGGCCAGTTGCGTCAGCGCGCGCTGTCGGCCAACGGCAAGTTCGCCTTGCGCGGCGAGCAGGGCGAGGGCGAGTTGCAGCTGTCGCTGGGCAATAGCCGCATCAACGCCAAGGGCAAGGTGGGCGACCAGCTCGATATCGCTGCGCAGCTGCAGCCGCTGCAACTGGACGATGTGCTGCCGGGCGCCACCGGCACCGTGCGGGGGCAGTTGCAGGTCAGCGGCCGCCGCGATGCGCCCGACATCACCGCCGACATTGCCGGCAATGGACTGCACTGGAACGACTACAGCGCGCAGAGCATCAGCCTGCGTGGTCGTCTGCCGTGGCGCGGCAGCGACGGACAACTGGCCTTGCAAGGCACCGCCATCGAAGCCGGCATGGTGCTGGACAGCGTGCGCGTGCAGGCGCGTGGCGCAGTGGAAGCGCTGCGCTTGGATGCCGATATCGCCAACAGCCTGGCGAGTGTCGCGCTGCAGGGCGATGTGCGTCGCAATGGCGAGCGCTGGCAGGGCCAGGTCGCCACGCTGCGTATCGCACCGGCCAAGGGCGCTGCATGGTCGCTGCGTCAGCCGGCGCAATTCAGTACCGATGGCGCGGCCTTCACCTTGTCCGATACCTGCCTGGGCGCCGCTACCGGTGGCGCGCTGTGCGCCAACGCCAACTGGCCGCGCGAGGGCATGGTGGTGCATGGCGATGCCTTGCCGCTGTCGCTGGTGCAGCCGTGGCTGCCCAAGCAGGAAGGCCGGCAGATCTATCTGCGTGGCGAGTTGTCGCTGGACGGCAGCTTCAAGCCGCGCGGCAATGCATGGGAAGGCAGCCTGCGCATCGCTTCGCCCGAAGGCGGCATTCGTTTGGGTGAAACCCGTTACGCCGCCGTGGCCGGCAACCCCAATCGCGGCGAGTTGTTGCGCTACGACCAGTTCAGCGTGCAGGCCGATTTCACCCAGCAGCAGATCCAGGCAAAGCTCGGTATCGGCTTCCAGGGCGCAGGCTTTGTCGATGCCAAGTTCAACACCGGCTGGGACGCGTACGCGCCGCTCAACGGCGAGCTGTATCTCAATATGTCGCGTCTGTACTGGCTGGAGCTGGTGGTGGCCGATGTAGTGCGGCCCAAGGGCCTGGTCGAAGGCCATGTGAGCCTGCGCGGCACCCGCGACAAACCGCTGCTCGGCGGCGATGCGACCTTGAGCGACTTCACCGCCGAATATCCGTCGATGGGCCTGACCCTGAGCGAAGGCAAGGGCCGCTTCGACGCCTTGCCGGATGGCTCGGCCAAGATCACCGCCTCGGCCAAGTCCGGCGAAGGCACGCTCAACATCGACGGCGGGTTGTCGTGGTTCGGCACCAGCACGCCGTTGCTGCTCAATATCCGCGGCGAAAACGTGCTGGCCTACAACACCAGCGAGCTGCGCATCATCGCCAACCCGGACATGCAGTTCGGCATCACCGACAACACCATGCAGCTGCGCGGCAAGGTCACCGTGCCCGAAGCCGACATCGATCTGGAACGCCTGGATCGCGGCACTTCGGTGTCCGAAGACGTGGTGGTGCTGGACCCGGTGGACCCGCAAGCCGCGCCGTCGTCGCTACTGGATATGGACCTGGCCATCGTGCTTGGCGACAAGGTCAACATGAGCGGCTTCGGCCTGAAGGGCGGGCTGAGTGGGCAGATGCAGATCCGCGCCCGCCCGGGCCGCGAAATGACTGCCAGCGGCGGGCTGGATGTGCGCGGCCGCTACAAGGCCTACGGACAGGATCTGACCATCTCGCGCGGCCAGCTGACCTGGAACAACAACATCGTCTCCGACCCGCGCGTGAGCCTGCGCGCCGAACGCAAGATCGGCGATGTCACCGCCGGCATCGACGTCAGCGGCCGCGCCGAATCGCCGCGTGCGGATGTATGGTCGGAACCTGCGATGTCGCAGTCCGAAGCGCTGTCGTATCTGGTGCTCGGCCGTGGCCTGTCCACTGCCAGCAGCGACGAAACCCAGCAGGTCAGCGCCGCCTCGGCCGCCCTGTCGGCCGGCAGCAGCCTGATCGCCTCGCAGATCGGCGCCAAGCTGGGCCTGGACGAAGCCGGCGTCAGCCAATCCAGCACCGTCGGCTCGGTGGTGGGCTTCGGCAAGTACCTCTCGCCGAAACTCTACGTCGGTTATGGCGTGTCGATGATCGGCAGCGGCTCGGTGCTGACGCTCAAATACCTGCTCAGCCGCGGCTTCGACGTGGAAGCCGAATCGAGCACGGTGGAGACCAAGGGGTCGGTGAACTGGCGGCGGGAGAAGTAGCGACTGTCGGCTCCCGTCATTCAATGCCAGCTAAAACTAGAGGTCTGCGGTTGATGTTGATCACGGAACTCGGCGGGCGTTAGCCCGCCCAGGCGGTCGTGCGGGATCTGCCGGTAGCCAGTGTTCGGTCTGTTCGCGAACCTCGCTCAGCGTGCGTATGCGATGTCGCTGGGCTGGCTGCTCCGCCGTCGTCCTGTCATCCGCACGTTGCGAGCGCCGGTGCCCGCATTGTTGCGGGTAGCGAAAAAGACGCGCGGGCCTCGGCGACTTAGAGCAGCCAACAAAACCTGGCGAGCGAGCGCCTGTCAGTGAGTGCAGTGGTTTTGTCGGCCGTATCTTGGTGGATGCCGTCAGAAGTCCAGATCAAACACTGAGTGGGTCGAATGCGCGGTGCCCTCACCGCTCGCGGGACACGCCGTGAACCCGTCCCTGGGGGCTCGGTGGCGGCATCCATGCCGCCACACGGTCCCGCAAGCGGCGAGGACACCGCACCAGAGAGTTAGTCGGTGGCTTTTTAAAGCCATGCACACAGACCAACTCGACTGGTCCTTGCCCGCCCAGCGTCGCGGGACCTTACGCGGCATGGATGACGCGTAAGAGCTTACATGGACGTACTTGCAGCGTGTCCCGCGACGCTGGGCGGGCAAGGGCCCTGCAGCCAGGCCGCAGATCAGCCTGCCTGCAGTAGGCTGACGCGAAGTCGTTTTGTTAGCCGCTCTTAGCCTGCGGTCGCCCTGCGGACCTTCCGCTGCGTGATCAGGTCGGCGCCCCAGGCGACGGCGGTGGCCGCGAGTGCGGCCTGCGGATACGCGATCAGGAAACCGAAGGCGATCAGGACGACCTTGAGGCAGAACACTGCAGCCCATACCCAGCCCCAGCTCCATTGGATCTGCCGGCGTTTGCCTTCGCGCCGTGCCCAGCGCAGCAGCGCCATCAGCAGCAGCGGCAGCGCGATCACCGTGGCGGCATCGTGGTGGCCGGTGACGATCAATGCGGCCGGTATCAACCCGATTACGGGGATGAACCACCGCTGCAACAGCGGATGTGCGACGCGTGGGTCGGCCTCCGGGCGCGACTGCCAGCGCAGTAGCGACGTGCTGGCATACCAGGCGACCCAGCCGCCGACGATGATCGCCGCGCCATACAGGCCGACCTTCAAAACCGGTGACATGCCCGGCGCGGGATTGTGGTCGATCATCGCCAGCAGCAGGCACAGCAGCAGAAACGTCGCGCCGAGGATCACGCTGCGCGCCAACCCGAGGATGGCGACGATCGGATTGAACATCTGCCGCTCGCCGGCCAGGTACCAGGCGTTGGCGCTGCGTCGATCCAGCGGCGGTGGCGGCGTTCTTCCATCGGGCACATAGCCGATCAGATCCAGCAGCCGACGCACACGGGTCGGGCGGCCCGGCCACAGCATGGCCGGCAGACACATGTCCTCACGCGACTTCGGCCGCAGCAGTGCCAGCAGCTTGCGCACCTGTGGTACCGATGCGGCGCTATCCCCACGCTGACGCAATGCCTCGCTCAGCGCGTGATGTCCGGGCGGTTGCAGTAACCAGCGTAGATGCATCTGTTGACGGGCGCGTTCGACGATGTAGGGATCGGGTGCGTCGAGCGCTTCGTTCCAATCGAAAAATGCCGCCAGCACATCGTAGTTATGGGCGCCGATCGCATCGCCGTGGGCGAGCAACTGGTGCTGCAGGCCTGCGCCGATCTGCGGCTTGTGCTCGAGCGACCACAGGTCCGGCTGCGCAAGCAGCCAGGCCTGCAGCGATTCGGAATCAAGTGCACGTGCGCTGTGCAGAACGCGCTGCTGGACCTGCGCGATATCGATGGTGGGGAGATCGATGGCGGGCGCTGCGCTCCAGTCGGTCGCGTGCGCGTGCGTGCGCGGTGCATGGCGTGGCTCACGTGCTCGTGGCCGCGCGGCCTCGACCTCGGGTGCGTCGGCGCCGCCTACCTCTTGCTCCCGTTGTGGCGCGGCAATCTCCTGTGAGGTGCAGGTGGGCGCAGTGTCGGGCGCGCGGCTGGCGTGGCGTGTGTCGTTATCGCCATCGCTCGCGGTCAACAGCGCCAGGCGCTGCTGGGACCAGGCGAGCGCGGCCTGGTAGGTGTCGTGCAACTGCTGGAAGCCGGCCGGGTCGTCGTCGGGGCGGGTAAGCTTCAGACGCGCCGCGTAGGCGCGCTTGATCGCTCGCGCATCGGCGTCTTCGGCCAGTCCAAGCGCCGCCAGCGCCGCGTTCACCCGCGTGCTTCCAGATCGTCCAGCGCCTGCCCCAGCTCGTGGCGATGGCGTTCGATGCGCTGCAGGTCCTGGCTGTCCAGCGCCTCGCGGAACTGCGCCAGCCAGTGCTGCACCATGGGGCGGGAATCGATGTATTCCTCGTAGACGCGCTCGGTGCGTGCCAGCAGCGCCAGGTTCTGCTGTTGGTCGCGCGGATGCACCTTGAGCTCGGCCAGCGCCAGCAGCCGCTGTGTGATTTCGTTGCGATCCAGCAGCCCGGGATTCTGTTCGAGGATGAGTTCGTGACGCTTGCCGGTGGCGTCTTCGATCACCTCCACCTGCAACAGCCCGTCCACGTCGTAGGTGAAACGGGTCAGCACGCTCTGCTCGTGACGCGGGCGCTTGGGATCCAGGGCGACGCGCAACTCGCCCAGCTTGATGTTCTTGTCCACCATCGGGTTCTCGCCCTGGTAGACATCGATCATCAGCTGGCTCTGTTCTTCGTGCATCGGATGGAAGCGGTCTTCGCGGCTCACCGGCACCACGCTGTTGCGGGGAATGATCGGGTGGAAATAGCCGCCGCGCAGCTGGCCGTCGGCGCCGTGGCGCGCTACCTGCGTTCCCAGCGTGTACGGGCAGACGTCGGTCAGCACTACTTCGCGCAGCGTTTCGTCGCGACTTTTCAGACCTGCGGCGACCACCGCGCCGAGCGCGATCGCATAGTCCGGGTTGACGTGGCGCAACGGCAGGCGGCCGAGCATGCGCGTGGCCAGCCGGCTGATCATCGGCATACGGACCGCACCGCCCACCAGCACGATGTCGTCCAGATCCGAAGGCTTGAGCTTGGCATCGCGCAGGGCGCGCTCGATCGGCACCCGCATACGCTGCAGCAGCGGCTCGGCGAGCTGCGCGAAACGCGGTTCGTCGATCTCCCAGCGGTAGGACGTACCGGCGATGCTCAGCTGGATCGTGCTCTGCGCCTGCGTGCTGAGCTCGCGCTTGAGCTGTTCCAGACGACGCCGCAGTTGTGCGCTGTCACCAGCGGCGAGGGTGGCCAACGTGAGCTGATGCTCGGCGCAAAAGCCGTCCACCAGTACCTCGAGGAAGTCCTCGCCGCCGAGGAAATTGTCGCCCGCGCTGGCATGCACCTCCACCACGCCGTCGAACATTTCCAGTAGCGACACATCGAAGGTGCCGCCGCCCAGATCGAGCACCAGGACGCGGCCTTCGCCGTCGCGTTGCTGCAGCCCGTAGGCGAGCGCAGCTGCAGTGGGCTCGTTGATCAGGCGTTCGACCCGGATCCCTGCCAGTTCGCCGGCCACGCGCGTGGCCTTGCGCTGCGCATCGGAAAAATACGCCGGCACGCTGATCACCGCCTCTTCGATCTTGTGGCCAAGCGCGGCTTCGGCATCGGCGATCAACGAGCGCAGGATCAGTGCCGAGAGTTCTTCGGGGCGGAAACTGCGTTCGCCCAGTCTGGTCTCGCGCGGGCTGCCCATCCAGCGTTTGAAGGTCGCCACGCTATGACGCGGATGCGTCACCAGCCGCTCGCGCGCCGGCTGTCCCACCAGCAGGTTGCCGTCATCGTCGATACTGACCACCGACGGTGTCAGCAGGCTACCGTGCGGATTGGGGAACAACCGACCACCCTCGGCATCGTGCACGCCGATCAACGAGTGTGTGGTGCCGAGGTCGATACCTACGATCATGGTGAAATCCCTTTTCCGTTCGCTGCGAACATTCTAATGACTGCCATCCGGATGATGGCCCTGCGCGTCTTGAATCAAGGACACCAGCCAGAGCGATAGTGCAATTCCCACTCCGGGCCATACGCCTGCGCCGGCCAGGATCGCCACGATCATCGGTAGCGGTCCAAGCAGGGCAAGCGTGGCGATCAGCACCGGACGTGACACCGGTTGTAGCCGGCCGATCAGTCGGTATGCCGCTACATAGGCCACCGCAAGGCTCAGCGCCGCCATCCAACCGGAGGGTGGACTGGCGCAGATGGCGACCACAACGATCGGGATCATCCAGTAATGGCTAACGCGCCTGATCTGCCGGCGAGGCAGGTCACGCGCCTGCCAGCGTGCAGCCATCTGGATCAGCAGCAAGGCGCTCCATAGCGCCAGCCCCTGTCCGATTGCAGGAAAGGCCCATGCCGCATTGCCACTATCGGGGCGGATGGCCGAGAGGATAGCCGACATGCACGCACCGATCGAAAGCAGGGCCGCCATCGCCAGGCCGCGTGCCAGTCCCAGTGCTAGATGGCGTACGTGCGGGCGGTGCGGGTTGCCGATCTGCATCCAGAAGCGCAGGTTCTCAGGGTGCACTGAATCGGGCAACTGCTGCGGAAACCAGTGCTGCACGATGCTGCAGAGCCGGTACATCCATGCGGGCCGAGCCGGCAACAGCGCGGTCGCCATAGAGCGCCATGGCGAGGGTCGTCGGGCCAGGCGCGAACGTAGTGCCGCCGCCCATTGCGGCGTCATCGCGTCCCATCCGGCCACCCCCAACTCATAGGCCAGCACGGCGGCATCGCCACCGGGCGCCAGCGCCGCCTGCCGACGCAGCGAAATTTCCAGCTGCCGCGCTGCCGTACGCGCTGCCCGCAGCCACGTCAGGTCATCCTGTCCTTCCCATCGATGCCAATCGAAGGCGTGCATCAATGTGTCGATGGTCGACAACCGCAGTGCTGGACGCCGTACGCCTAGTGCCCGTAAGAGGTGGATACCAATCATCGCGCGTTGGTACGGCGACCAGGAGTCGACGCGGCTGGGCATCCAGTGGCTGAGAAATTCTGGCGACTGCTGCAGAACCATTTCCAGTACGCGCGCGGCCCACAGCGCATGGGAGAGTTCAGCCTCTGCATCATCGCCAAACGTGGCGATCAGCCGATCGAAGACCGCATCGGTGATGTGCGCGTGGTGGTTTGCCAGCTGATGCACGATGGCATCACCGATGCGTGGACGCATGTCCAGCGACCACACTTCCGGTAGTGCACTTAGCCAGCTGTCGAAGTCGCTGCCGGACATGTCGTGCGCTGCGGTCAGGATCTGTGCCGCGCAAGCCTGCACATGCGTCTGGTCCTGCCAGCGTGCAAGCTCTGCTTCCAACGCCGGATCCTGGATGCACTCGACCAGTGCCGGTCGCGTGCGCCTGGACGAAGCGGAGTCTGCTGGCAGCTCCAATGCTGCCGAAGGAGCCTCGAGCCTGTCAGCGCGGGCAGCGTCGTCGATGGGCAATACGATGTCCGCAGCCCACGCCAACGCCGCCTGATAGGTGTCATGCAATTGCTGAAACGCCGCCGGGTCGTCGTCCGGGCGGGTGGTCTTCAGGCGTGCGGCATACGCGCGCTTGATCGCGCGGCTATCGGCGTCTGCCGGCAGGCCCAGCGCATCTGTCGCCCAGGTCACTGCGACGCCTCCGCAGCAACGATGCCTTGATCGTGTTCCATGCTGATCCGCTCCTGACCAAGGAGGTGTATCGGCAGTAATCGCGCGGTCTTGAGGTCGCTCCGCAGCAGGTGATTGCCGGCGATTTCCTTTGGACTTCGTCCAATCTCCGACGCGCTGCCAACACCTGCAGCTGCCGCTGCGCTGAAGAGCGAAGAAGATGACGGGACCGCGCTTGGCAAGCCGGCATGCTTGCGATTCGATGGCCTGGCATCGGCATCGGCATCGGCATCTTCAAGGTTGGTTGCGACTGGAGCCTGCGGCTGACGACGTTTGCAGCGATATCGTGCTCAAACCGCGGCGCTTACGCACTCTTTATGCCCGCCCACCGACGCACGCATAGCCTCTTTACGCCGGGCGGGCCTACCTTGGCATCCCCGCACTGTGGTGCGTTGAGCCAAACACGATGTGTATCCTGATTTTGCAAGGTCCGCAGGCCGATCCGGCGCAGGTGGCGCCGATGCAGCTGCCCGAGTGTGCCGGACGTGCGTTGCGCACGCTGGCGTGTGCCGATGTCGATGGCTTGATCGCCGGCTTGCAGGCCGCCGGTGGCGATGCCGAGGTGGAGCTGGTGTTGCTGGATTCGGGCGATCTGTCGCCCTCTGCGCGTGCGCAAGTGCATGCCAGGGCGCTGCGTGCGGCGGTGGATGCATTGCCCACGCCGTATATCGAACTACATACCGATGCCGGCCAGGAGCTGGAGCCGTGGCTGCATCCGCAGCATGCGCCGTTGGCGGTGGTGATTACGCCGCACGATGCGCCGCGCGCCTATGCGATGTCGCTGGGCATTGCGGCGCGCTGTCTGCCACCGGTGCACGTGCCGTTGCGCGCGGCTGCCTGAGGAGACCGACATGTCGATCGTGATCGTGCGTGGGCCGGAAGCGGTGATGCCGCTGGTGCGTGGTCCGCAGCCGTTGCCGCGTGCCGTCATCCGGCAACTGGTGGCGTGTGCGGGGGATGCGGGCAAGACGGTGGCGCTGCGTGCCTGCGGGTCGGAACAGGAATTGCTGGATGCGTTGCGGGTGGCCGGCCAGGCGCGGATGGAAATCGCCTTGATCGATCCGGGCAGCTGCGTGGACAGCGTGCGCCTGCACCGTGTCCTCGGCGCGCTGCCGTATCCGTTCGTGGAAGCGCACGACGATAGCGTGGACCGACCCGAGCGTTGCCTGCCACAGGGCTTTGCCCAATGCATTGCCACAGTGCGCGGGTATTGCGCGCAGAGCTATCTGCTGGGATTGGAGATCGCGTTGGAACATCTGGGCTGCACGGAGATCCAGGGCGATGTCCACGTCGGCACCTGACCTGCGGCAGCTGCATTATTTCGCCGATTACGAGGGCTATTGCGATGGCCGGCCGGTGCTGTGGGGGCAACTCGCCTACAGCGTGGAAGTGCCTGCCGATGGCGTGCTGGATGCCGCCGAGTTGGTGTGTGCGTTGCGCCGGCGTGCGGCCGAGGCGCACGGACTGGAAGCGGGGCAGATCCGGCTGTGTCAGGTGACGCGCTTGTAGCGTTGCGAACGCTGCATGCACGCCGATGTGCCGAACCGCAACGGCGCCGCTCGCAGGCGACGCCGTTGTGGTGCTGGACTAACGCTTCATCGCAATCAGGTCACGCGCGCAATTGCGCTTACTTGCCCTTGCCGCTGGCCGCCGGCACGAACTTGGTCAGCTGGTTACCCGTCGCTGCGGTGCCGAAGTTGAAGCGGCCGTAGCCGGCGCCCCAGTACAACGCGCCATCCACGATCGCCGGCGAACTGATGACCGAGCCGCTGGCATCGTGGTTCCACACGGTGGCGCCGGTGTCGGTGTCGAGCGCGACCATGTTGCCGGCCATCGAACCGGCGTACAGCAGGTTGGGCGACACGGTCAGCGAGCCCTGCCCACCGGCCGGTACGGTCGGGTTGACGCGGTTGATGCCCGGTACCTTGACCTGCCAGAGGATCTTGCCGGTGGTCGCATCCAGCGCTGCCCACGAGCCGCCGTTGTGGCTTTGCTTATGGTCCGGTCCCAGGGTGTAGGTGGCATTGGTGTTGTTGTTGATGGCCACGTAGACGCGCGACTTGTACGGGTCGAACGCGGTACCCCATTCGATGCCACCGGTGGAGCCGCCCGGGCCCACCTGGGTCGACCACACCTTTGCACCGGTCTTGGCGTCGAAGGCCCAGTAAATGCCGCTCTTCTGCCCGGCACCGATCAACTGCTGCGGCTTGCCGTTGCGCCGCACGGTAAACAGATTGACGCCCGCGCCACCGAAGTCGTAGTCGGGCCCGGTCAGATTGGTCGCCTGGGTGTTCGGGCACAGGCCATTGGTGGGTGCGGCGATGCAGGACAGATTCCATGCGTCGTAGCCCTGCGCGCGATTGGCCCAGACCAGCTTGCCGGTGTCCAGATCCAGCGAGATCACCGAATCGACGTAGTTGTCCGGTGCCATGCAATCCAGTTCGTCCTTCACCGTCAGCGAGCCACCGCGATAGGAGCGCGCATTGGACACGCAGTTACCGACACCGGAGGGGATGTTGTAGTTGTTGCCGGTGCCGAAATACAGGCGACGGTGGACCGGGTCGATCGCCACCTGCCCCCACACCGATGCACCGGTATAGCCGTCTGGCACGTTGTAGAACTGCCACACCTTCTTGCCGGTGGCCAGATCCACCGCCACCACGCTGCCGCGGAAGCTGAAGGTATGGTTGGCAGCCAGGTTGCCCCAGTCGCCGGACGACACGCCGACATAGATGCGATTGCCGTAGATGACCGGCGATGAGGTGATGCGTGCCTGCGGGTTGGCTTCGACCGTGGTCTTCCACAGCAGCTTGCCGGTCTTCTTGTCCAGCGCCAGCAAGGTGCCGGCGGCCTGGTCGCCGACGATGATGCTGTTGGCGCTGATTGCCGGGGTGTTGCGCGTCACCGAGCTTGCATTGCCGGTGTAGTCGGACAGCTTGGCCTGCCAGTTCGGTTTGCCGGTCTGCGTATCAACGCTATACAGCGTGCCGCCCCAATCGGGGACGTACAGCGACGTGCCTTCCACGCTTGGGGTGGCCGAGATGTCGCCGGTCGTGGTCAGGGTCCACGCCGGCTTGAGGGTCTTGGCCGTGGTGCGATTGATCTTCCACTCGCCCGGCGCGAAGCGCGCATTGAGGTAGCCGCCCCCGGCGCTGGACCAACGGTTGGGGCTGGCAAACGGAAGATTGCTGCCAAAGCTGTGCCACACCTGACCGGCACGTGCGAACGCGTCGGCGTCCAGGGACGACACCGGCGGTTGGGCAGTGGTCGTGGCGGACTGGGCGAATGCCACTGCGCTGGTGAGCAGGCAGGGGACGAGCATCAAGCTGCGAAACCGCAAGCGGCGATTGGAGTTGGTCATCACGGCGTATCCATTGGTGGAAGGAAGCGCTGGATCCCCCCGGACCTGCCGCTCGAAGATCGCCGATTGCGATGACGGCGCAACACACGCGTGCGGCAGCGTTCAGATAACGGTCGGGTCCGTCTACCAATGGTGGCGTCGATTTGAAAAAGTTTCGTTCAATAATGTCGCTCTCGGCGCAAATCTGTGCGGATCGATCACGATTCCTGATTGCAGCAATAGAAAAAACCTTCCGTCGCGCCGGACTGACAGTGATGCCGAAACGCGGGTTTGCAAAAAGTAACCAGGAAATCTTGCGCCACCTTGTGCTGCGCCTGATCGATGACCGTGGTCTTTGTGCCGCGCGTTGGGTGGAGCCAAGCCGCGCGCGGTGCCGAGCGACCTGGAAGCCGGTGCGCCTGCGCTGGCCGACGCACCGGACGAGGCGCCATTGCCACATGCGCGCCACGATGCGTTGTCCGCTCGCAGTGCCTTGCTGGTGCCCCGCGTGTTGGCGATGCCGCTGCCATGGCGGCGATGCGCACGCGCTAGTTGCGCTCGGTGTCGACCAGGGCCAACTGTGCGATTGCGTCCTGTACCACCTCGGCGACCGTCGCATCGACATCGACCGATACCACGTCGGCTTCGTCCAGCGGCAGCTCCAGCGTCTGCAGCTGGCTGTCGAGCAGGGTGGCCGGCATGAAGTGGCCGGCGCGGGTGCGCAGTCGTGCGGCGATGACGTGCGGCGCCGCATGCAGGAACACAAAGCGCATCGCAACGCCGCTGCTGCGCAGCAATGTGCGGTGCGTGCCACGCAGCCCGGAGAACGCCAGCACCACCGATTCGCCGGCATGCACGCAGTCGCGCAAGGTGGCCGACAACAGCTCCACCCACGGCAGCCGCATCGCATCGGTGAGCGGTTGGCCGGCCGCCATCTGCGCGCGGGCGGCCACGCTGTGGTAGTCATCGGCATCGAGAAAACGGAAGCCGTAATGCGCCGCCAGCGCCTGCGCAATGGTGGTCTTGCCGCTGCCCGACACCCCCATCACCACGATGGCCAGGGGCGAAGCGGACGCGGGCGTGGCGCGCACAGAGGTGTCCATCACGTCAGGTTATATCTCTGGATCGATTCGGCATGTCGCCGGATTTCACGTTGGCGGCAGCCGATGCGTGGTGTAGCGTCGGCGCTCCCTGCCACGTGAGCGGACGCCCAGCGTAACGGCGTGCTCGACCAGGCACAACGCATCCGAAGGTGTGCCGATGACGTCATTGCCCGCAACGTCTGCTGCTTCGGCGCATCTGCGCTGGCGTGAAAAACTGGGTTACGGCGCGGGCGATCTGGGCCTGAATCTGTATTGGGCCAACATCTCTGCATTCCTGCTGATTTTCTATACCGACACCATGCATCTGCCGGCGGCGGCGGTCGGCACCATGATCCTGCTGACCAAGATCGCCGATGCGATCGCCGATCCGGCGATGGGCGCACTGGCCGATCGCACGCGCAGCCGCTGGGGCAAATTTCGCCCGTATCTGTTGTGGGGCGCAGTGCCGATGGCGGTGACCGGCGTGCTCGCCTACACCACGCCTGCGCTGGACCAGAACGGACGCATGTGGTGGGCCACCATCAGCTTTCTGGTGATGATGCTGGCCTATACGGTAGTGAGCATTCCTTACTCGGCATTGTCGGGCGTGATCACCGCCGACAGCAGCCAACGTACCAGCCTGATCAGCTTGCGCTTCATCGCCGCCTTTGCCGGCACCACGTTGGTCAATTACTGCACGCTGGACCTGGTGGCCTGGTTCGGTGCCGGCAACGATGCGGTGGGATGGCAACGCACGATGATGCTGTACGGCGCGGTGGCGGTGGCGCTGTTCGTCACCGTGGCGTTGACCACGCGCGAACGCGTGCAGCCGCCACCACAGCAACGCACCCCGATCCGCCAGGACATCGCCGACCTGCTGCACAACAAGCCGTGGTGCGTGCTGTTCGTGCTGTCGCTGATCATCATGGTCACCATCGTGATGCGCGGCGGTGCGGGTGTGTATTACCTCAAGTACTACGTGCAGCGGCCCGACCTGGTCGGCCTGTTCCTGGGCGGCTATTCGGTGTCGTTGGCGGTGGGTGCGGCGATCACCCCGCTGCTGACACGGCACTGGGACAAGCGCCAGCTGATGACCGCGCTGATGGCGCTGGTGGGGGTGTTGAGCTGCCTGATGTTCTTCATTCCCGCCGATGCGGTGTGGGCGATCTTCGCACTGAACATGCTGATTGGCCTGGCATTGGGGCCCAAATCGCCCTTGGCGTTTTCGATGTATGCCGACAGCGCCGACTACACCGAATGGCGCACCGGCCGGCGCGCGACCGCGATGACCTTTGCGGCGGCGACGTTTTCGCAAAAGCTGGGCGGGGCACTGGCCTCGGCCGGCATCGCCTGGGTGCTGGCCGGCATGGGCTATGTGGCCAACGGTGTGCAGTCTGCCGGGTCGTTGACCGGCATCGTGCTGCTGCTGACGGCGATCCCGGGTGCAATCGCCTTGCTGGCGGCCTGGACCATGCGCTTTTATCCGCTCGACGACGGCTTGTTGCGCCGTATCCAAGGCGAACTGGCTGCGCGCAAGCGCGACGAACAGGAGTCACGCTGACCGTGTCTGCAACGCCCACTGCCGTTTCCGACGATCTCTCCACGTTGATGGCGCCCAGCGCCGATGGCGCGCGCTATGCGCTCTACAGCCCCACTGCGATGCCCAATGCCGGTGGGTTCCTGTGGAACCGCCGCATGATGCTGCAGCTGACCTGTCGCGGGTATGCCACCGGGCAGTTCATGCAGCCGGAGCCGGCCAAATACGCGCACGCGCCGCTGATGGAAGCGCGTCACTTCATGCTGCCGGAGCAGCCGTACTACGCGCATCATCCCGGGCGCTTTTTCTATCTCAAGGACGAAGACAGCGGCGCGTTGTATTCGGTGCCGCACGAACCGGTCCGTGCGCTGCCGGAGCAGTTCACGTTTTCTGCCGGCAAGCACGATGTGCGCTGGCGGGTGCGTCACGACGGCGTCGTGGTGGAGCTGTGCGTGGCGCTGCCCACCGACGATGCGGTGGAGTTGTGGGAATGCCGCGTGCACAACGTGTCCGGGCGCACGCGCAGGCTCAGCCTGTATGCGTATTTTCCGGTCGGCTACATGTCGTGGATGCATCAAAGTGGCGGTTACGTGCCGGCGCTGGGCGGCATCGTCTGCCGCAGCGTGGCGCCGTATCAGAAGGTGGACGATTACTTTCGCCAGCGCGATTTCAAGGACTGCACCTTTCTGCTGCACGAGCAGCCACCGGTGGCCTGGGAGGCGCAGCAGATGGCGTTCGAGGGCGAGGGCGGGCTGCATGCGCCGTCCGCCATCCAGGCCGAGCAGCTCGGCAACCACGACGCGCATTACGAGACCCCGACAGCGGCGTTGCAATACCGCCTGACGCTGGAAGCGGACGCGGCGAACGTGTACCGCTTTGCGTTCGGGCCAGCCAAGGACGACGCCGAAATCGCCGCGCTGCGCACGCGTTATCTGTCCGAACACGGGTTTGCGACGGCGGCATGCGACTACGCGCAGTATCTGCAGGCTGGCCGTGGCTGCGTGCAGATCGCCACGCCCGACGCGGCCTTGGACAATCTGGTCAACCAGTGGCTGCCGCGGCAGGTGTTCTACCACGGCGACGTCAACCGCCTGACCACCGATCCGCAGACACGCAACTATCTGCAGGACCACATGGGCATGGCCTACCTGCAGCCGGCCACCGCGCGTGCGGCGTTGTTGCATGCGTTATCGCAGCAGGAACCCGGCGGCGCCATGCCGGACGGCATCCTGCTGGTCGAAGGTGCCGAGCTGAAATACATCAACCAGGTGCCGCACACCGATCATTGCGTGTGGTTGCCGATCTTCCTGAGTGCGTACCTGGCCGAAACCAACGATGCGAGCGTGCTCGACGCGCCGGTGCGCACACGCGATGGCCAAACACTCAGCGTGGCCGAGCGCCTGGACGCGGCGATGCACTGGTTGCTGGACGCACGCGACGCGCGCGGCCTGAGCTTCATCGCGCAGGGCGATTGGTGCGACCCGATGAACATGGTCGGCTGGCGCGGCAAGGGCGTGTCCGGCTGGCTTACCGTGGCCACTGCGTATGCCTCGCGCTTGTGGTCGGGCATCTGTGCCGCGCACGGGCGCACTGCGCAGGCGGAGACATTTGCGCGAGCGGCGGAGACGGTCAACGCCGATGCCAATCGCGCGCTGTGGGACGGCCACTGGTATGCGCGCGGCATCACCGACGACGGTGTGCGCTTCGGCATTGCCGACGACGTGGAAGGGCGCATCTATCTCAATCCGCAGAGTTTTGCATTGTTGGCGGGCACTGCCGATACCGCGCAGCGGAATGCGCTGTTGGACGCGGTACGCGAGCAACTGCACACGCCGTACGGGCCGATGATGCTGGCGCCGGCGTATACGCACATGCGCGATGACGTGGGCCGGTTGACGCAGAAGTTCCCCGGTGCGGCCGAGAACGGCGCGGTCTATAACCATGCGGTGGCGTTCTATCTGTACAGCCTGTACCAGATCGGCGAAGCCGACCGTGCGTGGGAGATCCTGCGCACGATGCTGCCCGGACCCACGCGCGAAGACGCGCTGCAGCGCGGCCACTTGCCGGTATCGCTGCCCAACTACTATCGCGGCGCATGGCATCAATATCCGCGCACGGCCGGACGCTCGAGCCAGTTGTTCAACACCGGCACGGTGGCCTGGGTGTATCGCTGCGTGCTGGAAGGCTTGTTCGGATTGGTCGGTGAGGGCGCTGCCTTGGCGATCCGCCCGCAGCTGCCCTCGCACTGGCCGCAGGCGCAGGCGACGCGGCAGTTCCGTGGCGCGCAGTTCGAGGTCGTGTTGACCCGCGAAGCGGGCCGTCGCGACATGGAGGTGCTGGTGGATGGCGAGGTCTGCCCGGATCAGCGCGTTTACAACATCGTCGCTGGTCGCACGTATCGGGTGTTGGTGCGTTTGCCGGGGTAAGCATTGTGTTCGATGATGGTTCGCTGGCGGCCCTCACCCGCCCTTCGGGCACCCTCTCCCCCAGGGGGGAGAGGGGAGGTTTCCGGCAATTCTGAGATTGTTGGTTGCCGACAGCCGACAGCCGACAGCCGATAGCCAACAGCCAACAGCCAACAGCCAACAGCCCACAGCCCACAGCCCACAGCCGACAGCCGACAGCCGACAGCCAACAGCCGACAGCCGACAGCCAACAGCCAACAGCCAACAGCCAACAGCCAACAGCCAACAGCCCAAAGCCCACCCTGCCAACAGCCAGCTTCCGTCCGCGTTCACCACGCGTCCTTCCCCCGCCTGCGGGGGAAGGTGCCCGAAGGGCGGATGGGGGCAGCGACCCCACCCCACGCCTCCAAGCGTCCACGCGCAGCGCCCCTGTGCCCATTTGCTCCGCAGGCAGCGTCCTGCCGCCCACGCGCGGTTCACCACTGCGTAAACTCCCAGCCTCGCATCGCGCCGCCTAGGACGTCCCTTGGTCTCGAGCTGGATCCTGCTGCTGGTCTCCGTCGGCTACGCCGCCCTGTTGTTCGGGGTGGCGTGGTGGGGCGACCGCCGTCCGTTGTACCCGGAGCGGCCGTGGCTGCGGCCGGCGGTCTACAGTCTGGCGCTGGCGGTGTACTGCTCGTCGTGGACGTTCTACGGTGCGGTCGGCTCGGCGGTGCGCAACGGCATCGGCTATCTGCCGATCTACCTGGGCCCGCTGCTGCTGTTGCTGTTCGGCTGGCGCATCATCGAGCGACTGGCGCTGATCGCGCGCGCCGAGAACACCGTGTCCATCGCCGATTTCATTTCCTCGCGCTATGGCCGCTCACGGCGGCTGGCGGCACTGGTGGCGGTGATCGCGCTGGTCGGCATCGTTCCGTATCTGGCACTGCAGTACAAAGCGGTGGCGATGAGCCTGGAGGTGCTGACCGGGCATAGCAGCGCCGGGCGCGGCATGTTTGCCGATCCGGCGTTGTATGTGGCGCTGTTGATGGCGTTGTTTGCGACCCTGTTCGGCACCCGCCAGGTCGATGCCACCGAGCACCATCACGGCATGATGCTGGCGATTGCGCTGGAGTCGGTGATCAAGCTGGTCGCCATCGTGGCAGTGGGGCTGTTCGCGTGGATGTGGTTGAGCGACCACCAGGTGCCCATCACCGAGTCGGCGCGCACCTTGTTCCAGCACACGCCGTCGGTGGGCTTCATTTCGCAGACGCTACTCAGCTTTCTGGCGGTGATCTGCCTGCCGCGCCAGTTCCACGTCGCGGTGGTGGAATGCAGCGATGTGGGCGACATCCGCCGCGCGCGCTGGTTGTTCGGTGCCTACCTGGTGATCATCTCGGCGATGGTGGTGCCGATCGCCTCGGCCGGCGTGGCGCTGTTCGGCAAGGGCAGCAGCGTGGTCGACGATGCGGTGGTGCTGGCGTTGCCGCTGAGCCAGGGCAACACCGTGCTGGCCTTGGTGGCCTATGTGGGCGGGTTCTCGGCCGCCACCGGCATGGTGATCGTGGCGAGCATCGCGCTGGCCACCATGGTCAGCAACGACCTGGTGATGCCGGTGCTGCTGCGCCGTCGTGGCAGCGCGGACGCGCGCGCGTCGGTGGCCTCGCGGGTGTTGTGGATCCGCCGCGTCGCCATCCTGCTGCTGGCGTTGATCGCGTACGGCTACAACCGCACCGTGGCCAACGACACCACCCTGGCAGCGTATGGCTTGATGGCATTTGCCGCAGTGGCGCAGTTCGCGCCGGGCCTGATCGGCGGGCTGTATTGGCGCGGAGCCAGCCGCAAGGGCGTGGAAACCGGCATGGTGCTCGGCTTTGCGACCTGGATCTACACGCTGCTGCTGCCGGCTGCCACGCGTGCGGGCTGGCTGCAGCCGCAGTGGCTGTTGGACGGGCCGTTCGGCATCGCCTGGTTGCAGCCGCAGCAGCTGTTCGGCATGCGTGGCTGGGACCCGCTGGCGCACGGCACGTTCTGGTCGCTGCTGATCAACGTGGGCGCGATGATGCTGCTGTCGGCGCGGTGGCGTCCCGGCGTGGACGAACGCCTGCGCGCCGCGCCGTTCCTGGACCCGTATGCGCAGCGTCCTGCGGTGGCCGGCGACTGGCCCGGCCATGTGCGCGTGGCCGATCTGCAAGCGCTGGCCGAGCGCGTGGTGGGCGAGCGACATGCGTATCGCGCGTTTGTCGAGCAGGCGTCGCTGCTGGAGCGCGAGCTGCAACCCACCGTGGTGGCCGATCGCGTCTGGGTGCAATTCACCGAGCGCCTGCTGGCGGCGTCGATTGGCGCCGCCTCCGCGCGGCTGGTGCTGACCAGCCTGTTGCGCGGCTCGGGCATGGAGCTGGGCGAAGTGGTGGCGGTGCTGGACGAAGCCGGCCAGGAACTGCGCTTCAACCGCGAGATCCTCTCCACCACGCTGGAAAACATCAGCGCGGCGGTCAGCGTGGTCGACCCGGAGATGCGCCTGACCGCGTGGAACCGGCGCTATCAGCAGCTGTTCGGCTATCCGGATGGCATGTTGTATGTCGGCCGCCCGGTCGCCGATCTGATCCGCTACAACGCCGAACGTGGCGAGCTGGGCGAGGGCGATGTCGAAGGTCAGATCGATCGCCGCATCCGCCACATGCGTGCCGGCTCGCCGCATGTGTTCGAGCGCACCCGCAGCGACGGCAAGGTGATCGAAATGCGCGGCCAGGCGCTGCCCGGCGGCGGCTACGTCACCAGTTACAACGACATCACCGATTACAAACGTGCCGAACGCGCGCTGCTGGATGCCAACGAAAACCTGGAACAACGCGTGGCCGATCGTTCGCGCGAGGCCGAGCTGGCGCAGCAGTCCAAGACGCGTTTCCTGGCCGCGATCAGCCACGACGTGTTGCAGCCGCTCAATGCCGCGCGGCTGTTCGCCTCGGCCTTGCGCGAGAGCCATCAGAACAACGAGGAACAACGTCACCTGGCCGAGCGTGTGGATGCCTCGTTGCGTGCGGCCGAAGAGCTGCTCGATGGCCTGCTCGACGTCTCGCGGCTGGATGCCGGCGGCTTGCGGCCCACGGTCGAGGACTTCGATGCCAGCGCGCTGATGCACGAACTGGCCGCGCAATATGCGCCGGTGGCTTCCAGCCGCGGCCTGCAGCTGCACGTGCATTGCCGCCCGCTGTGGGTGCGCAGCGACCGCCGGCTGCTACGCCGGGTGATGCAGAACTTCCTGGCCAATGCGTTGCGCTACACGCGGCAGGGCCGCATCGTGTTGGGCATGCGCGGGCGCGGCGACCACGTGGAGCTGCAGGTATGGGACACCGGTCCGGGCATTCCCGAGCATCACATGCGGCAGATCTTCGAAGAATTTCGCCGCTATCAGCAGCCATTCGACTGGGGCGAGCAGGGCCTCGGGCTGGGCTTGTCGATCTGCCAACGCATCTCGCGCCTGCTCGATCACGACCTGAGCGCACGCAGCCAGGTCGGCTGCGGCAGCATGTTCTCGATCCTGTTGCCGCGCGTGGCGGCAGTCCCGCTGCCGCCGGTGCTGCCGGCACCGGCAGCGCGTGCCTTGCCCAGCGGCGACTCCTTGGCCGGCTTGCGGGTGCTATGCGTGGACAATGACCGCGAAATTCTCGACGGCATGCGCGCGCTGCTCGGCCGCTGGCAGGTGGAGGTGATTACTGCCAGCACCGTGGACCAGGCGCTGGAGCGCGCACTCGAGAAACCGGACCTGATGCTGGTGGACTATCACCTGCACGACCGGCTCGATGGCCTGGACACGCTCGATGCCGTGCAGGCCGCCGCACCGGCGCCAATTGCCGGCGCCTTGCTCACGGCCGATGGCCGCGACGAGCTCAAACAACTGGCGCGTGCGCGTGGCTATCGCCTGCTGACCAAGCCGGTGAAGCCGGCCTCGCTACGTGCGTTCCTGAGTGCGCATCACGATGCGAAAAAGCGCTGATGGATGTTGACTGGCATGCATCACGGCAAGCATGTGCAGACACCGCGGCGATAGCGTGCCACTGAAGGCCTACTGCGCGTAGCAGAGGGCCAGGAGGCTCGACGCGTGCGGTCCCCAGTCTTCGATCGGTGCGCACACCTGATCGACCGAGCACCTCGACGGGCAAGTGGCTGTGGAAGCAACGGCGCAATCGCAGCCGATCTGCACCACGCATGGCTTGCAGCAGAGCACCAATACCCGGCGCGCGGCAGGCCGCAACCACCGAGCGTGCAGGCGCAACGGCGCACAGTGCGTTCGTTATCGGCCGCGCCAGCGCGCTGGCGACAGTTGCAACTTATGCCGCACCGCTCAGGTGTTCGTACAGGATCACGCTGCCAACGATCACCAGGATCACGCCACCAAGGATCTCGGCGCGCTTGCCGATCAGGTTGCCGAGCACGCGGCCCAGCATGACGCCTGCGGTGACCATGCTGAAGGTGCACAGCCCGACCACCACCGCCACCACGCCGATATGCACGTCGAGAAACGCCAGGCTCACGCCGACCGCCATCGCATCGATGCTGGTGGCAAAACCGGTCGTGGCCAGGGCCAGCAAACCGTGCCGTTTCGGCGTTTCAGCGGCGGCGTGCTCGACATCGTCCGGCGCGTTGCGCAGGCCGGCCACGATCATGTGCGTGCCCAGCGCGCCGAGCAGCACGAACGCAATCCAGTGATCGTAGGTGGACACGTAACTGGATGCGGCGCGCCCCAGCAGCCAGCCGATCACCGGGGTAATGGCCTCGATGCTGCCGAAGATCAATCCGGCGCGCAGCGCATCGCGCCACTGCGGTTTGCGCATCGCCGCGCCCTTGCCGATGGCTGCGGCAAACGCATCGGTCGACATCGCAAAACCGATCAACACAATGGAAAAAGGAGACATCGACATTCTCGGGTTGGGCACGGACACAACGGCATGCGCCAGCGCCAACCGTTGTCGTGCGCGCATACCGCTGGTCTCGCCAAACCACGATTGGTTGCCTGCACCACGGCGCTGCGGCCGAGTATGTTGATGCAGGCGCTTTCGATAAACGAAAGCAGGCTACTCCCCAAGGGGCGCGCAGTGTAACAACGCAAAACCCGCTTTCGGGCGTTTTGCCCGCACGCGAAGGCCGGTCTGATCTTTATAGCCGTTGCTATGCAGCAGCCGTTCGCGGGGCTGCAGCCGCAGTACAACGGTTGGCAAAACATGAGTGAGCCCACGGCGCGATGGTTGTGCTGTCATCGTGTCGGCTGCGCCTGCTGGCGACCCAGCAGGGCGCGAACGGTCTCCATTTCCACATCCCGGCCGTCCTGCAGATCCTGCACGGTGATCTGCACCGGCACGTCCGGCAGCACGCCGCGGTCGGGTTGTGCGCTGGTGGCAAACTGCCCGACCAGCGGCAGATCCACCTCGATCCGCGAGTTGGGCAGGTGCAAGAAGAAAAACGCACTGCCGTTGATGCCGCGCAGGTTGCCGCCGGTGGGCTGGCCGACCAGTGTGGCCAGGCCGTTGCGCTGCAGTTGATTGGCAAACGCGAAGGTGGCCGAGCTGTTTTCGGCGCTGGTCAACACGAACACCCGGCCGTCGAAGTGCGGCGTGCGCAGTGGCAGGTAGGGCTGCGCTGCGGTGCCGCGCGGGGAGTCGAGCGTGTAGAAGCGCGCGTTGTAGGCCACGGCACGCGTGCCCCAGTCGCGGAAGGAGCCATCCCAGGTGGTGACATACGGCGCCAACGCAGCGGGCAAGCGCCGGTAACGCACCAGATTGCGCATCGGCGGCACCGCGATCTCGCCTGCAGCCAGATAGCCCAGCAGCACGCTGCCCACGTCCAGTCCGCCCTCGTTGCCACGCAGATCGATCACCAACGCAGGCACCCGGTGCTCGGCCAGGCGCGCGAAGCTGCTTGCCAGAAAGGCCTGCCAATCCCAGCGGCTGTCATAGAGCGCCCAGTCCGGCATGCGCAGAATCGCCAGATCGGCCGAGTCCATCGCCAGCGTCCATGCCGGCGCTGCGCTGTCGCGTGCACGCTGGGGCGCCATCGCGTTGCGCTGCGCCGCGTCGATGCCGTGCACCCGTAGCGCGCGTTGCGCGGTTGCTCCGGGCATGCGCACCTGCAGCACCGGGTTGGCGGAAATCTGCGGAAACAGCAGCGGCAGATACACATCGAATGCCTCGATGCGTGCAAAGCCCTGCACCTCCATCTGGGCCATGCGTTTGGCGTCGTTGCTGCCGTCGGCGCGCGCCACTGTCATCAAGGCCGCCAGAATCTGCGAGGCGGCAACGCCATCGATCGACAGCACCTCGGTCCCGGGCAGCAGGCCGGGCTGGTCCGAGCCATTCCGGCTGACGACCATGCGGCCCTGCAGCCAACGAAAGTGAAACGGGAGCAGCCGGTCGCCGGGGAACAACGCGTGCTGGATCGGCTCGGGTTGATTGACGACATTCGGGAAGCTGTGGCCGCAGCGCACGCTGGCGGTCAGGCGCGAGATGGCCAGGTAGGCCTGGCCGAGGGTGGCGCCGTGTGCCAGTTCGGCGCGCAGCTCAGCGAAGCGTTGCGCGAGCTGCTGTTCGGTGGCGTAGCGGTACAGGCCCGGATGCAGTGCGCCATAGGCATGTTGCAGTACATCGATATCGGCCAGCAGCGCCGGGCCTGCGAGTGGACTGTCGCGGGTCAACGGTGGCGGCGCTGGCGGGGCGGCCCACACCATGCACGTGGGCCAGAGCAGCACGAGCCACAACAGCGACGGGAGCGGGCGGATGCAATGGGACATGGCAACTCCTGGGCAAGAGCCGCCAGCATCGGCCGCTGCATCGCGGCGGGCGACTCAAATGCCCAATGGCCATGCGATTTTCAGGATGTGCGACGTTGCGCGCGCCGGTAGTCGCTGGGCGTGCAACCGAAGTGCGCACGAAACACCCGGTTGAAGCTGGCCTTGGAGCCGAAGCCCACTGCCAGCGCGATGGGGAGAATGTCCTGGTCGCCAGCCAGTAAACGCTGCGCCTCGGCAATGCGCAGCGCGTTGACGAAGGCGCTGAAGGTCTGCCCCAGGCCCTCGTTGAGCGCACGCGACAGATAATTGCTGTTGGTGCCCATGCGGCGCGCCAGCTCGGGCAGGCTGAGGTCCGGCTCGCGCCACCAGCCGTGCGCAGCGACATCCGCGGCCACGCGTTGCCCCAGCGCCTGCCAGTCCTTCTCCGGGGCCGCAGGCTGCGGGGCAGCAGACGCTGCCGGGTCGGAAGCCGGCGTCGGCGGGTCCAGCACCAGCGGCGCATCGCGCGGCGGGTAGTGCGCTCGGGCATGTCGCCAGCCTTCCAGCCCGAGGTAATAGACCAGGGCGACGGTGGCCAGGTAACGCGGAAACTCGTCGAAGTAGGACAGTCGCCGCCACAGCCGGTCGCTGGCGGTGAAGCCGAGCCGCAACAGCAGCAGCAAGCAGGCGGCCAGCAGGAAGCCGCGCAGCCACGGTAGCCGCAGTTCCTCGCGCGCGCCGCTGTGGTGCTCCAGCCAACGTTGATAGGCCAGGTACTCGCGCCAGGCCAGGACCAGATACACCGTCAGCGATGCCAGGACCAGGGCATCCTGCAGCGGGGCGATCCAGGGGACGTGGACGGCGGCGTTCCAGGCCCACTTGCGTCGCAGCGGCCAGGTGAACAGCCAGGTGTAGTAGCCGCCCTGCAGCAGCGCCGGCAACAGATGCAGCGCCCAGCGCGGTGGCAGGTGCTGGCGTGCCAGTTGGCGCACGTAGAGCCACACCAGTGGCCCGATGGCCAGCTCCCAGGACAGCGGCGCGTAGGTCAGGCCGGGATAGGCATCGTAGGCGCCGGCGTAGCCCAGCGTGTACGGCGTGATCAGGGCCACCACCACCAGCAGCAGGGCGGCCAGGCAGCGGTTGGCGATGCGGTTGGCCGGGGCCAGCAGCAACAGGCCGGCGCCAAGCACGCCGTGTGCGCTGCCCAGCAGCAGGATGGTGCTCCACATCCCGAACGTGATGCTGGACATGCGATCCCGCGTGGTCGATCGCGTCGAGTATAGGGGCGATCCGGCGTGCAACGCGCCTGGCATGCGCCCGAGGCGCTGCTCAGTGCAGTGCGCTGGAGATCTCTTGCGTGGCCGCACACAGCGCCCGCAAGGCCGCCTGCGGGCCGACCAGCTCCGGGCGGCGTGCGATGAACGGCACGGTGAGCGTGTAGGTTGCGCTGCCGCGTTGCAGGATCGGTGCGGTCAGATCGACCACCCCCACCACCGCTTCGCTGGGCTGCATGGCGTAGCCATCGCTGCGTGCCCGTGCGGCGGCGGCCAGGAACTGCGCACGCTCGAACGACACCTCGCTGGCATCGAGCATGTCCAGCCAGCGCGCCTGCACGTCCGGCTGCTGGAAGGCGAACAGCACCAGGCCGGAGCTGGAATGGGTCAACGGGCGGCGATGGCCCGGGCGCACCACCAGGCCCAGATCGCTGGGCACATCCATCTGCGCGATCACCACGATCTGGTCGCCCGACGGCGCCACCAGGTGGCAGGGCTGATAGATGGCATCGGCCAGCCGCCGCATCACCGGCAACGCCGCTTCGCTGATGCTCTGCACGGGCGGCTGCTGCATGCCGAGCATGAACAGACGGTTGGTCAGCACGTAGTCGCCTTCGCCGTCGCGGGTGAGATAGCCGCGCTCCTCCAGCACCTGCAGCATGCGGAAGATCTCTCCGCGCGAACGGCCGATGCCCTGCGAGATCGCGCCCATGCTCATCGGCTGCGCCTGGCGGGCGAGCAGTTCGAGGATGTCCAGGCCCTTGTCCAGGGCCGGCGCGCGGTACTTGGCGGGTTCGGTGCTCATCCGTTTGCGGGTTCCAGGCAAGGTGCGGCGCGCCAGGGTACAGGCATCGCGGGCAGGTGGGCGGCGCGGGCGGTCGAGTGCAAATATAAACAAAGATTTTATATTTGCATGGCGCAGGCGCGCGCAGTACGCTCGCCGCACAGCAACGCAAGCGCCACAGCCTTGGGAGGGGAGAGGTCGCATGCATCACAGTGACAGTGCCGCGTCACCGCGCGGCAACCTGGCGCGTACCGCCATGGTCCCCTTGTTGTTGATCGTCAGCCTGTTCTTTTTGTGGGGCATGGCCAACAACCTCAACGACATCCTGATCAAGCAGTTCAAGAAGGCCTTCGAGCTGACCGACCTGCAGGCAGGGCTGGTCCAGAGCGCGTTCTATCTGGGCTATTTCGTGTTCGCGATGCCGGCGGCGATGTTCATGCGCCGCTACAGCTACAAGGCCGCCGTGGTGCTGGGCCTGCTGCTGTATGCGTGCGGTGCGTTTCTGTTCTATCCGGCCGCGCAGGTGCAGACCTATTGGCTGTTCCTGCTGGCGTTGTTCGTGATCGCCAGCGGCCTGGCGTTTCTGGAAACCACGGCCAATCCGCTGGTGACCGTGCTCGGCCCGGCGGAGGGCGCTGCGCGGCGGTTGAATCTTGCCCAGGCGTTCAACCCGTTGGGCTCGATCACTGGCGTGCTGGTCGGCCAGCACTTCATCTTCTCCGGCGTGGAGCACACCCCGGCCGAGCTGGCGGCGATGACGCCGGCCGCACGCACTGCGTTCTTCGCCACCGAATCGGCAGCGGTGCAGATGCCGTACCTGGTGATCGGCGCAGTCGTGGTGCTGTGGGCGATCCTGATCGCGCTGGTGCGGTTTCCTGCCGGCGAGACCGGTAGCGGCGCGGCAGCACCCAAGCGCGCGCGCTTTGGCCAGCTGCTGGGCAATCGCCAGTTCGTGTTCGCGGTGGTGGCGCAGTTCTTCTATGTGGGCGCGCAGGTCGGCATCTGGAGCTTCCTGATCCGCTACCTCCAGGACGCGGTGCCGGGCACGCCGGAAAAAACCGCGGCCACGTATCTGACCATCTCGCTGGTGCTGTTCATGGCCGGCCGCTTTATCGGCACTGCGCTGTTGCGCTATCTGGCGCCGGCCAAATTGCTGGCGAGTTTTGCCGCGATCAATCTGGTGCTGTGTGCAGTGGCCATTGCACTGCCGGGGTGGACCGGCCTGTACGCATTGGTGGCCGCAAGCATTTTCATGTCGGTGATGTTCCCGACCATCTTCGCGCTGGGTCTGGACGGCATGCATGACGATGCCCGCAAGCTGGGTTCCTCGTTGCTGGTGATGTCGATCATCGGGGGCGCATTGCTCACTGCAGTGATGGGCGCGCTATCGGACATGGCCGGCATCCACTGGGCGATGGTGGTGCCGGGTGCGTGCTTTGTGGTGATCCTGGTCTTTGCATTGAATGCGCGGCGCGCGGCGCCCATCGCGGCGGGAGCGTGAGCATGCGGCGTCTGTGCTATGTGCTGGATCTGCACGACGATCCGCAACTGATCGCCGAGTACGAGCGTTGGCATCAACCTACCGAGGTCTGGCCGGAAGTGGTGGCGTCGTTACGCCAGGCGGGGATCCTGGAGCTGGAGATCTTTCGCAGTGGCGATCGGTTGGTGATGTTGATGGAGGTCGGCGAGGACTACGATCCGACGGCCAAGGCGGCGCGCGATGCGGCCGACCCCCGGATTCAGGCGTGGGAGCAGCTGATGTGGCGGTTTCAGAAGCCGCTGCCAGGCAGTGCGCCGGGGGAGAAGTGGCGGGAGGCTGGGCGGATTTTTGCGTTGAGTAAGGCGGTCGCGGCGCAGGGGTGAGTGTTTCCCTCATCCGCCCTGCGGGCACCTTCTCCCGCAGGCGGGAGAAGGGAAAAACGCATCTGGAATGCAGCACTCGCGCGGATCGGCCGATGTCTCCCTTCTCCCGTTCACGGGAGAAGGGACCCGCAGGGCGGATGAGGGGCGCCCCTCACCCCCGCGTAGCAGCCGCCAGATCCTCCACCCAGAACCGACCATCCGGATAGCGGAACTCCGTGATCGAGGCGGTGTGCATCTGCGCAGAAAAACCTGCCGCGTCCGGTGCCAGATAGCGGCCATGCCGGATCTGCACCGGCGCGACGAAATGCTGATGCAAATGGTCGACAAATTCGATGGCGCGGTCTTCCATCTTGCCGGTGATGGCGACGAAGTCGGCCATCGCAAGGTGTTGCACCAGCTCGCACAAGCCAACGCCGCCAGCATGCGGGAACACGCGGATGTTGAACTTGGCGGCGAGCAATAAAATGGCGAGGTTTTCGTTGACGCCACCCACGCGGGCGGCATCGATCTGGATCAGGTCCACCGCGCCGGCCTGCAGCAATTGCTTGAACACCACCCGGTTCTGAGTGTGTTCGCCGGTGGAGACCGGCACCGGGGCGATGCCCTGGCGGATCGCGGCGTGACCAAGCACATCGTCCGGGCTGGTGGGTTCTTCGATCCAGGCAATGTCGAATTCGGCCAGCTGGCGCATCCAGTCGATCGCCGGGCCGACGTCCCAGCGCTGATTGGCGTCCACCGCCATCGCGATGTCCGGGCCGATCGCTGCACGCGCCAGGCGGCAACGGCGGATATCGTCCTGCACGTCGGCGCCGACCTTGAGCTTGATGGTGCGGAAGCCATCGGCCACCGCTTCCTTGGCCAGGCGCACCAGTTTTTCGTCGGAATAGCCGAGCCAGCCGGGCGAGGTGGTGTAGGCGGGGTAGCCCTGTTCGATCAGGGTGGCGATGCGTTGCGCGCGCTGCGGCTGCGCGGCGCGCAACATGGCCAGCGCTTCGTCGCGGGTGAGCGCGTCGGTGAGGTAGCGGAAGTCGATGGTGTCGACCAATTGCTCGGGCGTGAGCTCGGCGATATAGCGCCACAACGGTTTTTCTGCGGCGCGCGCGGCCAGATCCCAGGCGGCGTTGATCACCGCGCCGATGGCCATGTGCATCACGCCCTTTTCCGGGCCCAGCCAGCGCAGTTGCGAGTCGTTGGTGAGCCGGCGCGCGAACGCGCCCAGGTCGCCGATGACCTCATCGACCGACAGGCCGACCACGTGTTCGGCCAGTGCGGCCACCGCAGCGGTCTGCACATCGTTGCCGCGGCCGATGGTGAACACCAGGCCGTAGCCGGTCAGATCATCCGGTGCATCGGTGCGCAACACGACGTAGGCAGCCGAGTAATCCGGATCCGGATTCATCGCGTCCGACCCATCGAGCTCGCGCGAGGTGGGGAAGCGGACGTCGTGGGTGTCGAGGGCGATGATGGTACGCATGAGAGTCCTGGGCGATGGAAACGGGAAATGGAAAAACGGCAATGAAAGTGCGGCTAGGGCCCCTCTCGCGTCGGGAGAGGGAGAGACGGGACGAGCGCGAAGCGCCGGATGTGTTGAAACGCTGCCGCGATGCAGGCGCTTGCAAGACGGACCAACGAATCACTGCAGGCTTGACCGTGCTTCTGCATCGACTTGGTGCAGCGCTTGGAGATTCAACGCACCCGACACTCCGTAGAAAATCTGCACATACCGCGTCAGGAGCGCTGCCCTCATCCCAGCCCCTCCCGCACGCGGGAGAGGGGTTTCAAGCTGCGCCCGGCGGGCGTGTCGCTACCCTTATCGAGATCGCGTTTCTTGCTGAGCAGAAACGTGCCGACAGAGAGGCTTCAAGCCGTATCGCGCGGATGCGCGACCACCGGCTGGCGCTGACGACCCAGCCCTTCGATCTCCAGCTCCATCACGTCGCCCGGCTTCAGATACACCGGCGGCTTCTGACCCAGGCCCACGCCCGGCGGAGTGCCGGTGCTGATCACATCGCCCGGCATCAGCGTCATGTAGCGGCTGATGTGGCTGACCAGTTCGGCCACGCCGAACACCATCGTGCGGGTGCTGCCGTTCTGGTAACGGTGGCCATTGACCTCCAGCCACATCGACAGGTTCTGCGGATCCGGCACCTCATCGCGGGTGACCAGCCACGGGCCGATCGGGCCGAAGGTGTCGGCGCTCTTGCCCTTGACCCACTGGCCGCCGTGCTCGAGCTGGAATTCGCGCTCGGACAGATCGTTGATCACCGCGTAGCCGGCCACATGGTTCAACGCCTCGTCCACCGACACATCGCGTGCGATATCGCCGATCACCACGCCCAGTTCCACTTCCCAGTCGCTCTTCACCGAGCCACGCGGAATGATCACGGTGTCGTTGGGACCGGTCACCGCCGTGGTGGCCTTCATAAACAGGATCGGCATGTCCGGCACCGCAGCACCGGTTTCGGCGGCGTGGTCGGCGTAGTTCAGACCCACGCAGATGAACTTGCCGATCTGCCCCACGGCCGCGCCATAGCGCACCTGGCCGTCGATCAGCGGCAGCGTGGACACATCCAGTGCGCGCAGTCTGTCCAGGCCGGCGTTGGTGATGTGCTCGCCAGCCACATCGTCGATCACGCCGCTCAAATCGCGGATGCGGCCTTCGCCATCGATCAGGCCGGGACGTTCCTGGCCGGGTGCGCCAACGCGTACGAGTTTCATGCGGTCTTCCTTTGCAGGTGAGGAATGCAGCGGCTAGCCAACCTAGCGCGCGTGCATCGGGTGGATGTGGGCGGCGTGCTCAGGATCGAGCGAGACAGGTCGCATCTGGCCGTGGTCGCGCCCACGGTGCGGTGGGCGGCACGGTGATGCGCTTCCGCCCTCAGTTGGACCAGCCGCCATCGATGATGTGGGTCTGGCCGGTGGTGAACGACGCTTCGTCCGAGGCCAGATACACCACCAGCTGCGCGATCTCGCGTGGGTCGCCCAGGCGGCCCATCGGCTGGCGGTCGGTGAAGCTCTTCCACACCGCCTGCTCGTCGCCACCCAGCGCCTTGACGCGTTGGCCCAGCGACGGCGTCTTGATGGTGCCCGGGCAGATCGCATTGCAGCGCACGCCCTGGGCCACGTAATCGGCGGCGATGGCTTTGCTCAATCCGATCACCGCCGCCTTGGTCACGCCGTAGACGAAACGGTTCGGCACGCCCTTGATGCTGGACGCCACCGACGACATGTTGATGATGCTGCCGCGGCCGCGTTCGAGCATGCCTGGCAATACCGCCTTGCAGGTGTAGTACATCGCATCGACGTTGATCGAGAACGAGCGGCGCCAGGCCGGCTCGTCGCAATCGAGAATGCTGCCCTGATGCACGAAGCCGGCGCAGTTGAACAACACATCGAACGGACCGTGCGCGGCGACCAGTGCGGCGATCGCGTCAGCGTCGGTGACATCGAGCAGCTGGGTGGTGATGGCCTCCGAGTCGGCCGCCAGCGCGTGCAAGGCAGCGGCGTCGATATCGGTGGCGATCACCTGCGCACCGGCGCGTGCGCAGGCCAGCGCGCTTTCGCGGCCGATGCCGGCGCCGGCCGCGGTGATCAGGCAGCGCTTGCCGCGCAGGCGGTCGTTGGGAGTGGTGGAGAGCGAGACAGTCATACCGAAGAGGTTCCGTAGGTGGGGGCCGCCGGCCTTGGCAGACGATAGAAGTTGCGTGCGTTGTCGCCGAAGATCGCCGCAGCGTGACCGTCGGCGTGGGTGGTAACCAGGTGCTCTGCGATGTCCAGCCACTGCGCGTAGTCGGCGCGCTGGGTCAGCACCGGCCAGTCGCTGCCCCACAGCAGCCGTTGCGGGCCGAAGCGCGCGATCAGATGCGCGACATACGGTTCCAGCGCTTGCGCGCCGGCGCCGCGCGCCGCTTCGGTGAGCAGGCCGGAGAGTTTGCAGTGCACATTGGGATGCTGCGCCAGCGCGGCCATGCCGGCCGCCCACGCGACGAATTCGCCGGCGGCGATCTGTGGTTTGCCGCCGTGATCGATGACCACGCGCAAGCCCGGATGGCGCTTCAGGCGCGTTTGCAGTGCCGGCATATGCGCGCTGCGGATCAAGGCGTCGAAGGCCAGATCGTGCGCAAGCAGGGCGTCGAATGCGGCATCCAGCGCGGCGCTGGCCAGCCATTGCACGTCGGCGATGTCCTGCACCATCGGGCGCAGGCCCTTGAGCACACCGCCGCCGTCACGCACCAGCGCGTCGATGCGCGCGGCGGCATCGGGCGCGGCGAAATCGACCCAGCCGACCACGCCGGCAATCCGCGCATCGGTGCGCGCCAGATCGAACAGATAGCGGGTTTCGGCCTCGGTCGCGGCGGCCTGCACCACCACCACGCTCTCGACGCCGGCAGCGTCCAGTGCATCGCCGATGTCGGCGGGGGCGAAGTCGCGGTACAACGGCGCCAGCGCGGGTGTGAGCCAGTGGTAATCGCCACGGGCCAGTTGCCAGAAATGCAGGTGCGCGTCGACCCGGCTCATGGCGTGGGCAGCTCCGCAGCGAGCAGGCCGTCATCGCGCAAGCGTTGCCATAGCGCCGGTGGAATCGCCGCATGCAGGCGTTCGGTGGCCGACTGCACTTCGGCCACGCTGCGCATGCCGGCCACGACGGTGACCACTGCCGGATGCGCCAGCGGGAACTGCAGTGCCGCCGCGCCGATATCCACATCGAATGCCGCACAGGCCGCATACAAGCGCTGCGCGTGCTGCAGGGTGGCGGTATCGACCGGGGCGTAGTTGTAGGTCGCACCGGGGCCGCGCGCGTCGCTGAGCAGGCCCGAGCTGTACGGGCCGGCCGACAGGATCGCCACGTTGCGCTGCTGCGCCTGGTCGAGCAATGCGCGCGCGCCGTGCTGTTCCAGCAGCGTGTAGCGGCCGGCCAGCATCACGCAGTCGAGCGGAAACCGTGGCAGCACCTCCAGCGCCACGTCCTGCTCGTTGACGCCCAGCCCGATCGCCCCGCAGGCACCGACTGCCTTCAGCTCCGCCATTGCCGGCAAGGCCTCCTCCAAGGCCTGGCGCAGCACGTTGGCGTGGTTGTCGCCGTGGGTGAGCGCACCGATGTCATGCAGCAGCAGCACGTCGATGTAGTCGGTACCCAGACGCTCCAGGCTGGAAGCGAACGCACGCCGCACGCCGTCTGCGCTGTAGTCGAAGGCGGCGCGGCGGCCTGCCACTGCAAAGCCCTCGCGCCCTGCGGCGGCCTGCGCGTCGTCATAGAGGCAGCGGCCGACCTTGGTCGACAGCGTGTAGTCCGCACGCGGCACGCCGGCCAGGCCACGGCCCACCCGCGCCTCGCTCAGTCCGTAGCCGTAGTAGGGCGCGGTATCGAAATGACGGAGACCGGCCTCGAACGCGCCGGTCACCGCTGCCAGCGCCTGGCCCTCATCGACCTCGGTATACAGGTTGCCGATCGGGGCGGCGCCAAAGCCCAGCGCCGAGAGCTGCACGCGGGTGCTGCCCACACGTCGCCGCGTCACGCTCACGCGCCACGCTCTGCAGACTGGATCGCAGCGGCGCAGGCCTGGGCGGGATCTGGAAGGCAATAGCTGGGCATCGCGACGTCCACCAGCCAGCGGATGGCTGTTCGCATATGAATATGGCAATCATAAGTGAACAGATCACGCTGCAGTGCAGCATTACGAAAGGCATTGGTTCAGCGGCGCGCTACGCGGTTTGCGTCGAAGGGGTGGATCCATCTGTCAGCCAACGCGTGCACGTGCTTGGCCACCACGGTCGTTCGGCGTGCGTGCACGCCACACTCCGTATGCGGCGATGGTCGGTTGATCGCCGGGACGGCTGCGATGGAAACGCGACCCGGCCGCGCATGCAGCCGTTCGGCGTTCAGCACACACCGATTCGGCGATTCCTGCGCCTGTCGCCCTGCTGCGCCTGTCCGGCGCCCCGGCAGTGCACACCCGGGGGATTGCGCGCGGCCGTGCGCACGGTTTGCCGCCTGCCGCGGTACCAGCAGAAAGCGGGGCCCTGACAGCCCCGCCGGTCACTCATCCGCAGCAATAGCAGACGTTGCCCTGTCCCAGGTCGCCTCCAAACTCCGGGCATTCGGCCTTGCAGGCCCACGCACTGCACGATTCGGTCTTCGGTTGTGCGTTATCGACTGCCATCACCTGGAACGCACCGAAACCGGTACTGGCCAGAAAGGTCGCCGCCATCAACGCACTGCGCAAGGTCCCCAAACGCTTCTTCATGGATCACTCCTTCACCGTTGCAAAAGCCGCTGGCGCATCCGTGCGGCGCAATGCGGCGACCAGGTCCTGCACCCGCTCCGTGGTATCGAAAACGCCAAGATGGGAATGGCGCACGCGCCCCTGCCCATCGATGGCCAGCAGCAGCGGCACGTTGCGCGCGCGGAACAGCATCAACGCGCGACGATCGGTCAACGTGACCACCGGGAAATCGAAGCCGTGCACATGCGCATAGCGTGCGGCCTGTGTCGCATCGCATTGGCATACGCCCAGCAACTGCGGGCGACCAGCCGCGTTGGCCTGCAATTGCCGCGCTGCGTGCACCACCGTGGGTGCAGAGCGCTGGCAATACGGGCAGGTCGTGGTGAAAAAGAACAGCACCTGCGCCGGCCCTTGCGGGACACCGAGCGTGCGGCGTTGGCCTTGGGTATCGGTCACCTCGATGCGTGGCACATACATGCCGTCGTACGGCGCGCTGACGCGGGTCTGCAACCATTGCTGCTGGGTACGCAGCTGTTTGTTCTGCCATGCCAGCACCGCAATCAGTGCGCACGCCACCAGCAAGCCGATCCAGAGCCAGGGAACACGTCGCGCCATGCCAGCTCCAGAAGCCGCGTTGGAACCCGAGCCTTGCCCAGGCATCAGCGGATGGTCAATGGTGATATCGACAACTGCGATGCTGGGCGGTGTGTGGTTGTGGATGCGATCACACCCCCGCGCTTGGGCTTGCCAGCGATGGAGCGGCCGATATGCCGGGTTTGCGCAGGGTTGCCGACCGGTCAGCAGTGCGTTGTGTGTGTAGACGTGCAGCGTGCTCATGTGCGGTGCCGTGCAACGTCCTGCGTGGCATGCACGTCCCTGCCGGATGTTCGGTCAGTCAGGGCAGTGTCTGACTGCGGTAAGGTGCGTCGCCCGCGGGAATTCACGCATCCCGATGCCTTCTCATCTCTCCCTGCTGGCTGCGGCCGCATGCCTGATGCTGACAGTGTTGCAAACTGCCTCTGCTGCTGCGCCTGACCGTGCCGAGCGTAATGGCGCTGTCCCGAGCTGCACTGCCGATGCCTATAGCTGTCCGTCGTGGATGCCATCGCAGCGTGAGATGCGCACCGTCATTGCCGCTTACTTCTGCGACGCCGCCGACCGCGGACTGGTCAGGCCGCACGTGAGTCGCGTGGTGCGTGCGGAAACCTCGCAAATCACCTGCGCGGCACTCGGTCCGCAGCCGGGTTCCAATTTCGTGTGCGGGGGCGAGATGCATTTCGTTGGCCCCGACGACGAGCGCATGGATTTCATTACCTTCAGCCCGACCATGCACCGTCAGGACGATGGGCGCTATGCGATCTACGAAGGCGAGGACGACACCGGGAACGCGATCTGGCAGGTGCCGCCCCCGCAAAGCGCGTCCAAGGTCTGCTCCGGCCAGCCACTGCGCTGATTGCCGTGCGTGGACTCGCCCATGTGTGGCGCTTGGCTGCGGCGATCGCCCGTGCCGACGCAGGGCGGCCGATGAAACGCGGCAAGCAGCGGCCAGGCGAGCGGTTGCCCATCGCGTGCGGGCGATGCCGATCGCATCGTGTTCGTATGCAACGCTGACGCGAAGCGAATGACAACCGGTTGCACACAGTTGCCGGATCAATGCGGACCAGCTCCCTGACGACACGGCCGATGCGATGCAGACGCAGCGTGCCCCGGCTGCGATGCGATTTAGGCAGCCGTGCTGCCTGTCGCGCTCAGTCTTCTTCGGGCGGTGGCAGCACGATGCCGTCGGCATCGATGGCGAGCTTGCCGGCCATCAGCACCGCCTGGGTGCGGTTGGTGACGCCAAGCTTGCGCAGGATCGCGGTGACGTGCGCCTTGATGGTGGCCTCGGACACGCCCAGATCGTAGGCGATCTGCTTGTTGAGTCGCCCCGCGCCGAGCATCTGCAGCACGCGGAATTGTTGCGGGGTGAGATCGCGCAGGCGCTGGCCCACTTCGCGTTCTTCGCTGTCGGTCGGCGGCAGGTTCTGCGCTTCGGCCGGAATCCAGCGCTCGCCATCGAGCACCGTGGCCAGCGCGCGGCCGATGGTGTCCGAATCGGCGGACTTGGGAATGAACCCGAACGCGCCATGGTCGATCGCACGCCGCATCACCGTGGGTTCTTCGCGTGCCGACACCACCACCACCGGCAACTGCGGATGCAACGAACGCATGTGCACCAACGCACTGAAACCCTGCGCGCCGGGCATGTTGAGATCCATCAACAACAGATCGGCATCCGGTTGCGCATCGGCCAGGGTGTACAAGGCGTCCACCGTGTCGGCCTCGAACAACTGCACCCCCGGCATCACGCGCTGCACTGCCCCGCGCAAGGCCTCACGGAACAGGGGATGGTCGTCGGCGATCAGCAGGGTGGTCATTGAGGGGCCGGGAATCGGGAGTGGGGAATCGGGAATCGCAAAGGCAACAGCGACGGGCACGGCAAGCAACAGCAAAATGACGACAGCGAGGCAACGGCGAAATCGGTGTGACGGGTTTGAAAAATCAAAGGTCCGGAGTGGTGAGGAATGGGCCGGGGGATCGCTTTTACGAAACCCCAATCCCGACGATTCACTCTCCGCTGCTCAGGGAACCGCCCTAACGATTCCCCACTCCCGATTCCCCATTCCCGACGCGCGTCAGCGCGTCAACCGTTCGCTCACCAACGAATCCACCACCGACGGATCGGCCAGGGTCGAGGTGTCGCCGAGCTGGTCGGGGGCGTTTTCGGCGATCTTGCGCAGGATGCGGCGCATGATCTTGCCCGAGCGGGTCTTCGGCAGGCCCGGTGCCCACTGCAGGTGATCCGGGGAGGCGATCGGGCCGATCTCCTTGCGCACCCAGCTCACCAGTTCCTTGTGCAGTTCCTCGCTCGGCGTCTCGCCGGCGATCAAGGTCACGTAGGCATAGATGCCCTGGCCCTTGACATCGTGCGGGAAGCCGACCACCGCCGCTTCGGCGACCTTCGGGTGCGAGACCAGCGCGCTTTCCACTTCGGCGGTGCCGATGCGGTGGCCGGAGACGTTGATCACGTCGTCCACGCGGCCGGTGATCCAGTAATAGCCATCGGCATCGCGGCGGCAGCCGTCACCGGTGAAGTAGCTGCCCGGGTAGGTGCGGAAATAGGTGTCGATGAACCGCTGATGGTCGCCATAGACCGAGCGCATCTGGCCCGGCCAGGAGTCCAGCAGCACCAGGTTGCCTTCGGTGGCGCCTTCCAGGATCTTGCCTTCGGCATCGACCAGCGCCGGTTGCACGCCGAAGAACGGCAGCGTTGCCGAGCCGGGCTTGAGATCGACCGCGCCGGCCAGCGGCGAGATCAGGATGCCGCCGGTTTCGGTCTGCCACCAGGTGTCCACGATCGGGCAGCGGCTGTCGCCGACCACTTCGTAGTACCAGCGCCAGGCCTCCGGATTGATCGGCTCGCCGACGCTGCCGAGCAGGCGCAGGCTCTTGCGCGAGGTCTGCTTGACCGGCGCTGAGCCGTCGCGCATCAGTGCGCGGATCGCGGTGGGCGCGGTGTAGAAGATGCTGACCTGGTGCTTGTCGATCACTTCCCAGAAGCGCGACACGGTCGGGTAGTTCGGCACGCCTTCGAACATCACTGCTGTGGCGCCGTTGGCGAGCGGACCGTAGACGATGTAGCTGTGGCCGGTGACCCAACCCACGTCGGCGGTGCACCAGTAGATGTCGTCCTCGCGCAGGTCGAACACCACTTCGTGCGTGTAGCTGGCAAACAGCAGGTAGCCGGCGGTGGTATGCAGCACGCCCTTGGGCTTGCCGGTGGAACCGGAGGTGTAGAGGATGAACAACGGATCTTCCGCGTTCATGCGCTCGGGTTCGCATTCGGCCGGCTGACCGTCGACCACATCATGGAACCAGCGATCGCGCGGCGCCTGCATCTCCACCGCGCCGCCGGTATGCCGCACCACCAGCACCGTTTCCACGGTGGTGGTGCCGGGAATTTTCAGCGCCGCATCCACGTTGGCCTTGAGCGGAATCTTCTTGCCACCGCGCAGGCCTTCGTCGGCGGTGATGATCAGCTTGCTCTGGCAGTCGATCACGCGGTCGGCGATCGAGTTGGCGGCGAAGCCGCCGAACACCACCGAGTGCACCGCACCGATGCGCGCGCAGGCAAGCATGGCCACGGCCGCATCGACGATCATCGGCAGATAGATGGTGACCCGGTCGCCTTTCTTGACGCCGAGATTGCGCAGCGCATTGCCGAGCTTGCACACGCGCTCGTACAACGCGCGGTAGGTGACCGGGTAGGACGCGGCGTCGGGGCTGTCGGGTTCGAACAGCAGCGCGGTCTTGTCGCCGCGCGTGGCCAGCTGGCGGTCCAGGCAATTGACGCTGGCGTTGAGCTCGCCATCGCCGAACCAGCGGATACGGAAGTCGTCCAGCGCGTAGCTGACGTCCTTGACCTGGGTGGGTTGCTTGAACCAGTCCAGCCGCTGCGCGGCCTTGCCCCAGAACTGCTCGGGGTGTTCGATCGATTCGCGGTACAGCGCTGCGTACTGCTCGCGCGTGACGCGCGCATCGGCGGCGAACGCGGGATCGACGGGATAAAGATCAGCCATGGCACCCTCACTTGCGATGAACTTGTCGGAAGAGGGCGCGACGGCCGCCCTCGGTAGACAGTCAGTGTGCCGCATCCATTCTGTCCCGGCGGCCAACGACGACTTAGACGATGGTCGTAACCGCCAGGCGGCCGTGCCGCAAAATCATTGCAGGCCTGATGCGGCGATCGGTGGCGATTGTCCAATGCTGCGCTGCAGCTTCGACCAAAGGACAATAGGCTCACACGCGTGGACTGCCTCACGCTCCGCACAGCATCGCCATCTAGCGCGAAGCGTTCATCGGGGAGAGGGGTCCATGAAACACCGTACTGCATCGTTGGTGCGCCATCCGTTGGCGGCTGCCTTGTTTGTCGCCAGCATTCTGCCGGGCGTGGCGTTTGCGCAAACGCCCAAGGAAAAGGCGCTGGAAGCGCGTATTGCCGAGTTGGAGCGTCAGGTCCAGCTGCTGGTCTCCGCGCAACAGCAACAGCAGGGCCAGATTGCCCAGACCCAGACCCAGGTCACCGAGGTGCGCGCTGCACAGGTGCAGGCACCGGTCGCCGCTGCGCCTGCGCTGCCGGCCGGCAAAAAGCCGATCCAGCTGACCAGCATCACGCCCAACGCGGTGCCTGGCACCACGTTCCGCTACAGCGGTTTCATCAAGGCCGACTTCCTGACCACCCGCACCGGGGACGGCCAATTGGCCGAGGGTGCGGTGGGACGTTATCTGTACATCCCGGTGCAGACCCCGGTCGGTGGCTCGCCTTCGAGCACCGACACCGACTTCCACGCCAAGTTCTCGCGCTTCGGCCTGGGCGTGGATACCGTCACCGAAAACGGCGACAAGCTCACCGGCTTCATCGAAATGGATTTCTTCGGCAATGCGCTGGCCAACCAGGTCAACAACCTGTACGGCAGCACCTTGCGCCACGCCTACGTGAGCTGGAACAACTGGCTGGCCGGCCAGACCTGGTCCAACTTCATCGATGCCTCGATCCTGCCCGAGGCGGCCGACATCGTCGGGCCGACCGACGGCGCGCTGTTCAGTCGCCAGACCCAGATCCGCTACACCCGTGGTGCCTTCAGCGTGTCGGCCGAAAATCCCGAGACGCTGACCACGCCGTACCAGGGTGGCAACACCATCCTGGCCTCGGATCATGGCGCGATGCCGGACCTGACCGCCCGCTACAACTGGAAGGGCGATTGGGGCACATTCGGTCTGTCGGCCATTGCACGCCAGTACCGCACGCGCAGCGCCTTGACCAACGACACCGATTTCGGCGGCGCCATTGCCGGCGGCGGTCGCTGGATCATCAACTCGAAAAACGATCTGCGTTATCAGCTCAGCTACGGCGAAGGCCTTGGTCGCTATCTGGGCCTGGGCAACGGCCCGGACGTGGAGATCGATGTGGACGGCAAGATCCAGACCATCAGCACCGTGGCAGGCTGGTTGGCATGGCGGCACGACTACACCTCCAAATTGCGCAGCACGATCATGTACTCGCGCGTCGACTACGACCGTGATGCGGTCAACTCCGGCCAGCTTGCGACGACCTCGCAGCAGAGCGTGCGCGCCAACATCTTCTACTCGCCGTTGCCCAAGGTCGATGTGGGTGCGGAGTTGATGTTCGGACGTCGCGAGATCGAAAACGGCGACAGCGGCGACATCTCGCGCCTGCAGTTCACCACCAAGTACACCTTCTAACTAATGTTGCCGCCGGCGATGCATCCCGCTGCGGCGGGACAGGCATCGCCACTTTCGCTCTACCAGGAGACAGACAATGACCGTCTCGAATGACGCACTGATCGCCAAGATCGATGCCAATCCGAAGTACCACGCACTCAAGCGCCAGCGCAACGTGCTGGGCTGGACACTCACCGCCCTGATGCTGCTGGCCTATTACGGCTACATCGGCCTGATCGCTTTCGACAAGGCGTTCCTGGCCAAGCCGATCGGCGATGGCGTGACCTCGGTCGGCATTCCGATCGCGATCGGGGTGATGGTGTTCACCATCATCATCACCGCCATCTACGTGCGTCGCGCCAACAACACCTACGACCAGCTGACCGCGCAGATCCTGGAGGAAGCCCGCAAATGAGCAAGACTTCGCGCCTTCTCCTGATTGTGGCCGGCCTGCTGCCGGCAGGCCTCGCACTGGCCGCCGGTGGCGACATGGGCCAGGTCGACAAGCAGCCCACCAACTGGGTGGCGATCGGCATGTTCGGCTTCTTCGTGCTGGGCACCTTGTGGATCACCAAATGGGCGGCGGCCAAGACCAAATCGGCCTCTGACTTCTACACCGCCGGCGGCGGCATCACCGGCTTCCAGAACGGCCTGGCGATCGCCGGCGACTTCATGTCGGCGGCCTCGTTCCTGGGCATTACCGCAGCGGTGATGGCCAACGGCTACGACGGCCTGATCTATGCGATCGGCTTTCTGGTCGGCTGGCCGATCCTGACCTTCCTGATGGCCGAACGGCTGCGCAACCTCGGCAAGTACACCTTCGCCGACGTGGCCGGCTACCGCTTCGCGCCGACGGCGATCCGCAGTTTTGCCGCATCGGGCACGCTGGTGGTGGTGCTGTTCTATCTGATCGCACAGATGGTCGGTGCCGGTGCGCTGATCAAGTTGCTGTTCGGCCTGGACTACTGGGTGGCAGTGACCCTGGTCGGCGTGCTGATGATGGTCTACGTGCTGTTCGGCGGCATGACCGCCACAACGTGGGTGCAGATCATCAAGGCGGTGTTGCTGTTGACCGGCGTGACCTTCATGGCCGTGGCGATCATGTGGCACTTCAACTTCAGCTTCGAAGCGCTGTTTGCCGAGGGCGTGCGGGTGAAGACGGCAATCGCCGCCAATGGCGGGGCATCGCCTGAAGACGCCGCCAAGGCGGGCCTTGCGATCATGGGGCCGGGCGGTTTCGTGAAGGACCCGATCTCGGCGATCTCCTTCGGTATGGCGCTGATGTTCGGTACCGCCGGCCTGCCGCACATCCTGATGCGCTTCTTCACCGTTCCCGATGCCAAGCAGGCACGCAAGTCGGTGCTGTGGGCCACCACCTGGATCGGCTACTTCTACATCCTGATCTTCATCATCGGCTTCGGCGCGATCGCACTGGTGCTGACCAACCCGCAGTTCGCCGATGTCGCCACCGGCACCATCCACGGCGGCAAGGGCGCGGCCAACATGGCGGCGGTGCTGGTCGGCAATGCAGTGGGCGGCAACGTGTTCATGGGCTTCATCTCGGCGGTGGCCTTCGCCACCATCCTGGCGGTGGTCGCAGGTTTGACCCTGTCCGGTGCCTCGGCGGTGTCGCACGACCTGTACGCCACGGTGATCAAGAAGGGCAATCCGGCGCCGGGTTCCGAGCTGAAAGTCTCGCGTGCCACCACCCTGGTGCTGGGCGTGATCGCGGTGCTGCTGGGCATCGTGTTCGAGAAGCAGAACGTGGCCTTCATGGTGTCGCTGGCGTTCGCCATCGCCGCCTCGGCCAACTTCCCGGTGCTGATCCTGTCCTTGCTGTGGAAGAACTGCACCACGCGTGGCGCGGTGGTCGGCGGCTTCCTGGGCCTGATCTCCTCGCTGGTGCTCACGGTGCTGTCGCCGTCGGTGTGGGTGGACACGCTGGGTAACGCGGCCGGTTCGGCGCCGTTCCCGTACACCTCGCCGGCACTGTTCTCGATGACGATTGGCTTTGTCGGCATCTGGCTGTTCTCGGTCCTGGATCGCAGCCCGCAGGCGGCCAATGAACGCGCCGCGTTCAAGGCCCAGCAGATCCGTGCCGAAACCGGCCTGGGTGCCAGCGGTGCATCGGGTCACTGAGGTAGCGATCCATCGCGGATGCGATCGCAACACGCCGGCCATGTGCCGGCGTGTTGCGTTGTGGGCACCGCGCCGGAGCGTGCTGACCAGGTGGTCCAGGACAGGATTGCCGCGCCGTGCCTGGGGTGGCGCGTTACCATTGGCGGTTTGAACCACGGTCCGCGCCATGAAAATTGCCTCCTGGAACGTCAATTCGCTCAACGTGCGCCTGCCGCATCTGCAACAGTGGCTGGCGGCGTTCATGCCGGACGTGGTCGGCATCCAGGAAACCAAGCTGGAAGACCACAAGTTTCCCGATGCGGCGCTGGCCGCGCTGGGCTATCGCAGCGTGTTCTGCGGGCAGAAGACCTACAACGGCGTGGCGATCCTGTCGCGTTCGCCCGCGCTGGACGTGCAGATGGGCATCCCCGGTTTCGACGACGTGCAGCAGCGCGTGATCGCGGCCACCGTCGATGGGGTGCGCATCGTCAATCTGTACGTGGTCAATGGCCAGGACGTCGGTACCGACAAGTACGCCTACAAGCTACGTTGGCTCGCTGCGGTGCACGACTGGCTGGCGCAGGAACTGCAGCGGTATCCGCAGCTGGTGGTGCTGGGTGATTTCAACATCGCCCCGGACGCGCGCGATGTGCACGACGCCACGGTATGGAACGAGCACCATATCCTTACCTCCACCGCAGAGCGCGCGGCATTGGAAAAACTGCTGGCGCTGGGTCTGCACGATGCGTTCCGCCTGCATCACGACGCTGCCGAGCAGTTCAGCTGGTGGGATTATCGCCAGGCCGGGTTCCGGCGCAATCTGGGCCTGCGCATCGACCTGACCCTGGTGTCGGAGGCCTTGCGCGGCCGTGCAGTGGAAGCGGGTATCGATCGCGAGCCGCGTACCTGGGAGCGTCCCAGCGATCATGCGCCGGCATGGGTGCGTTTGGCAGAGGCGAGTGCATGAGCGAGCGGCATCTGCGGCGTAGCACGCACAAGATAGGCGAGGTGACGCTCGGGCTTGTGCATCGGTTGAGTTGTCACTGCGGCGCGGTGCAGATCGATCTGGAGCTGCCGCACGGCCTGCTCGATCCACGCCGCTGCGATTGCTCGATGTGCCGCCGACGCGGTGCCATCGTTGCCTCGGTCGCGCTCGATGGCCTGCATGTGCTGCAGGGCGAAGACGTGCTGCAGCTGTATCAGTTCAATACGCATGCCGCCGCACATTATTTCTGCAGCGTGTGCGGTATCTATACCCATCACCGACGCCGGTCCAACCCCAACGAATACGGCTATAACGTCGGTTGCCTGGATGGCGTCAATCCGTATGCGTTGAACATCGCCGTGCCGGTGGAAGACGGTGTCCACCATCCGGCCGACCGGATTCCGGCCGATGGCTGAAACGACAACGCCCGGGCAAGCCCGGGCGTTGTGTGACCCGCCGTGCGCTTGGATCAGCGCAAGCGACCACGCGTGAACAGATTGACGATTGCCAGCAGGATCACCGCACCCACCAGCGACCACACGAAGGTCCACAACGTGATGGCCTGGTTGATGCCGCCGCCGAACAGGAAGCCCGCGATCAGCGCGCCGACGATGCCGACCACGATATTGAGGATGATGCCTTGCTGTGCGTCGCGACGCATGATGATGCTGGCAAGCCAACCCACGATGCCGCCGACGATCAACCAGATGATGATGCCCATGTTGTCGATCTCCTCATGTCAGTGCACCGGGAGTGGTGCATGGGCGCCATTCAACGCAGGCCGGCGTGAAGCAGCCGTCGCGTGCGGTTCGGCACGCTGGCGATGGTTCGGCTTGGTGCAGGCGGCGTGACAGCGCACACGAGCTGGCGGATCGGCCCGGTGCAGTTGTGGCTGCGCCCGCATCGGCATGGCGAGCGCGGCGAACCGCAGGCGCGGCAACTGCTCGGCCCCGCGTTGGGCATCGCGCCGGAACAGCTGCCTGTGCAGCGCGATGCGCGCGGGCGACCCTCCCTGCAGCCGGCCTTGCCGCAGCACGACGCCGGCTGGAGCCACAGCGGCGACTATCTGCTGGTCGGGCTTGGCGAAGGCGTGCGGCTGGGGGTGGATCTGGAGCGGATTCGCGCCCGCCCGCGCCTGCTGGAGATCGCGCAGCGCTTTTTCCACGCCGATGAAATCGCGTTGCTCGCCACGCTGGAGCCGGACGCACAGCAGGCGGTGTTCTTCCGCCTGTGGTGCGCCAAGGAAGCCTTGCTCAAGGCGTACGGCCACGGCCTGTCGTTTGGCTTGCATCGGCTGGCCTATGCCGTCGGGCCCGACGGTGCATTGCACTTGCAATGGTGCGACCCGGAGCTAGGCCAGGCTGCGCTCTGGCAGGTGCACGAATGGTGGGCCGCACCGGATTGCCGCGCGGCATTGGCGTTTTATCCGCTGGCAGTCGGCTGAGGGCCGCAGGCGAAGACTGCATTGGTCGCCAGTGCGGTCGCTGCCCGGGATCTGCCTGTACCGCGCGGACTGCGTTTCTTTGCCCTCCGACCTGGCTGCACGTCGCTTCGTGTTGGGAGCCACTCCAGAAGCGGCCAGGCAATGCTGCGTTCGTCACCGGTGCAGGCGTGGTGCATGCCTTGACGTGGCGATGCCAGAGGCCACGACAGCCATGCGCGCACAACGGCATGCAGCCGGGGTGTGCGCTTGCGATGGCGGTTCGCGTTTTCGCTATGCCGTTGCATGCGGCAGCAGTGGCTGGCGGAACTGGGCCACGCCGTCCAGATCGCGCAAGGTCACGGTCAGCACGCCGCTGCCGCCGTCGATCTCCACTTCGCCGAAGAACTGGAACCCGGCCAACGGCGAGGTGTTCTGCGCTGGCGGCGCTTTCTGGAACACCACGCGCGGGCCGAAGGTGGCATCCAGCGCATTCGGGCCGAAGCTGCCGGCATTGAGCGGGCCGGCGACGAATTCCCAGAACGGCTCGAACTGCTGAAACATCGCGCGATCCGGGTGGTAGTAATGGGCAGCGCAATAGTGCACATCGGCGGTCAGCCACACCGTGTTGCGGATGCGCGCGGTGCTGATGAAGCGCAGCAACGTGGCGATTTCCTGCTCGCGGCCACGTGGCACGCCCGGATCGCCATTGGCGATCGCCTCCCAACGCGCGTGGCCTGCGGCGTCCTGTCCATCGGGTACCTGCAGGCCGATCGGCATGTCGGCGGCGATCACCTTCCACTGCGCGCGTGAGCCGGCCAGTTCGCGTTGCAGCCACGCCAATTGCTGCGTGCCGAGAAATGCAGTGTCCGCACCTGGCTGCGGCTGCAGGTTGTCGCTGTTGGCGCCCCGATAACTGCGCATGTCCAGCACGAACACATCCAGCAGCGGGCCGTAGCCGATCTTGCGGTAGATGCGCCCGTCGCCATCGGCGCGTACGCCGCGCATCGGTGCGTATTCCAGAAACGCCTGGCGTGCACGCCGGGCCAGCACGTCGATATCGCGCACCCGATAGCGTTCGTCCAGTTGCTTGCCCGGCGACCAGTTGTTGGTGGTTTCGTGGTCGTCCCATTGCCAGATCTGCGCGACGTCGGCGTTGAACCGGCGCAGGTGGTCGTCGAGCAGGTTGTAGCGGTAATTGCCGCGAAATTCGTCCAGCGTTTCGGCCACTTTGCTTTTTGCGGCCGTGGTGAGGTTGCGCCAGCGTTTGCCTTCTTCGACGATCAGTTCGGCCGGCACCGGGCCATCGGCGTAGATGGTGTCGCCGCTGTGCAGGAAGAAGTGCGGGTTGCGCGCGCGCATCGCGCTGTAGATGCGCATGCCGCCGATGTCCGGATTGATGCCGAAGCCCTGCCCGACGGTGTCGCCGCTCCAGACAAAGCGCACATCACCACGCGCGTGCGGGGCGCTGCGCAGATGCCCAAGCACCGGCGCGCTCAACACGCCGCTGTCGGCATCTTCAAAGCGCACCCGATAGAAGATGTCCTGATCGCGCGGCAATGCAGTCAGGTCCACCCGCGCAGTGAAGTCGTGCGCCGGCACCGCCATCGGCCCGTCCACGCGACGCGCCTGGCGCAGGCTCGGGCGCGTATCCCACTCCACCCGCAGCCGCGCCGGCCGATCGCAGCGGCTCCACAGCATCGCCCGGCCATCCAGTACATCGCCGCTCTGCACGCCGTCGGTGATGAGCGGCCGCCCGGACGGCGCGGCCAGACTGCGTGTGGACCAACCGGCGGTGGCCGGCAGCAACAGTCCGGCGCCCAGACCTTGCAACACGCGGCGGCGGGCGGGATCGGAGACGGTCATGGGCATCCTCGACGAGCTGGCGGCGATGTCCAGGTATAGCGCCGCTGTCTTACCGGCAGGTGTCCATTGCGCTGCGTGGCGCAGTGGATCGCGGGTTGCAAGGCAGCAGTCGCCGCAGTGCGCGGCACATAGGATGAATCAGGTGCGTGGCAATGGCGGGGGAAGGACGCTTCACGCATGCTGCGACCAGCGTGGGAGTTACCCGGGCGCGGTGTGGCGGATGGGTCGGCGCCTGCAGTTGCTGCTGACCGCCTCAGCCCGGCGCACGCGTCTTATGCCTCCACCGCCCCGGCCTTGCCGTCTTCGACCACGAAGCGTTTCAACGTCGAGACGGTTGCATCACGGTCGCGGCGGTCGGAGATGCCTTGCAGGCGCGTTTCCATCCGGCCCGGCGTCAGCGTCACCGAGACATAGCCGCGGGTTTCGCCTTCGGCGTAGTGCACGTGCGGATTGAGCGCCATGGTCTGTTGCAGCTCGGCGTTGCTCTGGCCGTCGGAGGTGATCGAGCTGCCGACGAATTCGGTGGCCAGCGTCGGCGAAGCCGGGTCGGCCGGATCGGCCTTGAGGTCGGTGACCCAGTACGAGTGGATGTCGCCGCCCCAGAACACCGGGTTGCGTAGCCGGGTCTTGGCGATCGCATCGAGCATGCGCGTACGCGTGGCCGGGTAGCCGTCCCAGCCGTCGGTCCACTGCCCGAGCACGCCGTCGCGGCCGTGCTGGTTCATCGGTGCCACCAATAGATCCTGCGCGATCACGTTCCAGCGCGCCGGGGATTGCGCGAAGGCGCCATGCAGCCAGCGCTCCTGTTCCCAGCCGAGCATGGTGCGGCGCGGGTCGGTGCGTTCGCGGCAACTGTCGTCCACCACGTGGCCGCCGCGCCAGCCGTTGGCCTGCGGGCAGGGTTGCTCGCTGCGGTACTGGCGGCCATCGAGCACGTAGAAACGCGCCAGCTGGCCGTAGTCTAGCGCGCGGTAGATGCGCATGTCGGCGCCATGCGGCCGATTGCGCGCGCGCAGCGGGAAGTGCTCGTAAAACGCGCGATACGCGGCTGCGCGGCGGGCCAGGAAGGTGTCGACCGGAATCGACGGATCCTGCGACCAGCGGTTGGCGTAGTCGTTCTGCACCTCGTGGTCGTCCCAGGTCGCCACGCAGGCGCTGCCGGCGTGCAGCGCCTGCAGGTCGGGATCAGTGCGATACAGCGCATAGCGGTTGCGATAGCCGGCCAGGTCCAGGCATTCGCCGCTGCCGTGCGGGCGCACGATCTTGTTCGCCGCCTCGCCATGGTTGCTGTATTCGTAGATGTAATCGCCGAGGAAAAACACCAGGTCCGGCTGCTCTGCGGCCAGGTGGCGGTAAGCGCTGAAATAGCCCAGTTCCCAGTGCGAGCACGACACAAAGCCCAGCCGCGCGGCATCCGGTATGTGATGCGCTGCCGGCAAGGTGCGCGCGCTGCCGATGGCGCTACGCGCGCCCAGCGCCTGGAAGCAGTACCAGTACGGACGATCGGCGGCCAGGCCGGCGACCTCCACATGCACCGCATGGCCCCAGGCCGGGCTGGCGCTGGTTTCGCCCTGGCGCACGATGCTGCGCATGCCCGGGTCGCTGGCCACCTGCCAGCGCACACGCACCGGTGCGGTCAGCCCACCGCGTCCATCCGGGTCCAGCGGGCGCGGCGCCAGCCGGGTCCAGATGACAAAGCCGTCGGGCAGCGGGTCGCCAGCGGCCACGCCCAGCGTGAACGGGTCCGGGCTGCCGCTGGCACGTGCGAACGGGCTGAGCAGCCCGGCCGCTGCCAGGCCCGTACCGGCGAGCAAAATGCGGCGGCGGCCGTGATCCACCAAGGTTGTTGCGTTGTCGGGGCCGGGCAGCGGCGATACGGAAGACGAGTCGATCAAGGACATGGGCACAAAGGCAATCTAGCGGACGCGACCATAATGCGACGGGCGGATGTCCGTTCGATGGCAGTGGCAGTAGTGTCGCTGGCGACGCAGATGGCGCGATCTTCGAAAGACGCTACGGTGGTGAGGCGGCAGCTGTCGCAGCGGTCGGTGATGCTTGCCGACGGGCAATCGGACAATCGGGCAGCCAAACGATCAAACGATCAGGCAACGCCACCAACGGTGGGTGTGGTCGGTCCGGAGCGCCGCATGCGCCATACACGTGCGTGCGCCTGCACGGCACACCAACTGCGATAATCGCGCCATGAACGATGCCGCACTTCCCCCCGACGTAGCCGCCGCACTGGCGCATGGCCTGCAGGCCCAATCCCTGGATGCGGACTTCGCCGCGCCGTTGTTGCGCTATTTGACGCTGCTGGTGCGTTGGAACAAGACCTACAACCTCACCGCCGTGCGCGACCCGCGCGAGATGGTGACCCGCCATCTGCTCGATTCGCTGGCCATGCAGCCGTACATCGCCAGTGGCACGCTCGCCGATCTGGGCACCGGCCCCGGCCTGCCCGGCATCCCGCTGGCGATCACCCGTCCGCAGCTGCAGGTGACCCTGGTGGAAAGCAACGGCAAGAAGGCGCGCTTCCTGCGCGAGGCACTGCGTCACCTGGCGCTGGGTAACGCACGCGTGGCCGAGTCGCGCGCCGAAGCGCTGGACGAACCGGCCGCCTACGACCATCTCACCGCGCGTGCGCTGGACACGCTGGCCGGCATCATCGCCGTCGGTGGTCACCTGTTGCGTCCAGGCGGCACTCTGTTGGCGATGAAGGGCGTGTATCCCCACGAAGAGATCGCCGCATTGCCGGCCGGCTGGACGGTGGCCGAGGTGCATCCGCTGCAGGTGCCGGGCCTGGATGGCGAACGGCATCTGGTGGTGGTGCGCAAGGCGGGGTGAGCTGCGGCTTGCCTGTCGCCCAGTGAACTGCCGCAGGGTTTGATCGACGTCTGTGTGTTGCCGTGTCGGTGGGCGCCGGTCGCGTGCATTGAGGGAAAGGCCGCGCGGCGCAGATTCCTTCCCCCGCCCGCGGAGGAAGGTGCCCGCAGGGCGGATGGGGGCAGCGCGACAGGCGGTACCCTCACCCCAAGCCTCTCCCGCAGGCGGGAGAGGGGGCAGATCACATGGCGGTGTAATGCCCCGGGGCGGCGCCGGTCCGCTTGGCAAGAGAGGTTGCGACCTTCGAAGGCGCCTACCTCCTACCTCCAATCCCCAATCCCTGCTGGGACTTCCGGCCCATGGCATCCGCCGCGCACGCTGCCATGATTGTGCGTTCGATCCGATCGCAGGCAGCCCGCACGTGACATCTCCCCTCGCCGCCGCACTCTCGCTCGCCCTGCTGGGCGCCAGCTTCGTCGCCACCTCGGCGCAGGCCGCCGCACCTGGACCGGCTACGCCGCCAGCCACGCTGACCGCCGAACGCCCGGCCGATGCACGCTTTCGCGCCATCTACGAAAAGGAATGGAGCTGGCGCCAGGCCGAGACCGGCCAGGCCGACGAAGACAGCGACACCACCGGCGACAACACCCATCTGCCCGATGTCGGCCCGGCGGCGCAGCAGGCGCGGCTGGCGGTATGGGATGGCGTGCTCAAGCAGCTCGACGGCGTCGACCCGAAACAGCTGTCGCCTGCCAACCAGGTCAACTACGCGATCTACCGCCCGCAGGTGGAGAACCTCGCCGCCGAAGTGCGCCTGCGCCTGTACGAAATGCCGTTCAATTCGGACAGCTCGTTCTGGTCCAACCTGGGCTTCATGGCGCAGCGGCCGATGAGAACCGCCGCCGAGTATCGCGCCTATATCGCGCGCTTGAACGACGTGCCGCGCTACTTCGACCAGCAGACCGCCAACATGCGTGCCGGCCTGGCGCGCGGTTTCAGCGTGCCGCGTGCGGTGCTGGCTGGCCGCGACGTTTCCATCGCCACCGTGGCCGAGGTCAAAGACCCCACCGAGTCCAGCTTCTACGCACCGTTCAAGCAGCTGCCGGCGCAGATCCCGGCCGCCGAACAGGCGCAACTGCGCGCACAGGCCAAGGCCGCGCTGAGCACTGCGGTGTTGCCGGCCTACACCAAGCTGCTGGGCTTCTTCCGCAACGAGTACATGCCCAAGGCGCGCACCACGCTTGCGGCCGAAGCGCTGCCCGACGGCAAGGCGTTCTATCGCCAGCAGATCCGCGAATACACCACGCTGGAGCTGACCCCGGAGCAGATCCACAAGATTGGCCTGGACGAGGTGGCGCGCATCCAGGCGCAGATGGACGCGATCATCCGGCAGGTCGGCTTCAAGGGCAGCTTCGCGCAGTTCCTGAGCTTCCTGCGCACCGACCCGCAGTTCTACGCCAAGACCCCGCAGGAATTGCTCGATCGCGCCGCGTGGATCTCCAAGCGGGTGGACGGGCAGGTCGGCAAGTTCATCGGCACGCTGCCGCGCGGGCGCTTCACCATCAAGCCGGTGCCGGACGATATCGCCCCGTTCTGGACCGCCGGACGCGGTGGCGCCACCACGTACTGGGTCAACACCTACAACCTGCCATCGCGGCCGTTGTACAACCTGCCGGCGCTGACCTTGCACGAGTCTTCGCCCGGGCATTCGCTGCAGGGCTCGCTGGCGCTGGAGCAGGGCGACCAACCGGCGTTCCGCCGCGAAAACTACATCTCCGCCTATGGCGAAGGCTGGGCGCTGTACACCGAAAAGCTCGGCCAGGAAATGGGCATCTACGAGACCCCGTACGAAGAGTTCGGCCGGCTCACCTACGAAATGTGGCGTGCCTGCCGGCTGGTGATCGACACCGGCGTGCACCACGACGGCTGGAGCCGCGAGCAAGCGCTGGCCTACCTGCGCGACCGCACCGCGCTGAGCGAGCACGAGGTCACCACCGAGGTGGATCGCTACATTTCCTGGCCGGGCCAGGCGCTGAGCTACAAACTGGGGGAGATCACCATCGTCAAGCTGCGTGCCGAGGCCGAACAGGAGCTGGGCGAGCGCTTCGACATCAAGGCCTTCCACGACGCGGTGCTCAAGCAGGGCTCGGTGACCTTGCCGGTGCTGGAGCAGCAGGTGCGCGCGTTTATCGCCGACAGCAAGGCGCGCCCGGCCGACGCCAAGCCGGTGCGCAACGCGGCGCCGTGATGCCGTGGGGCATTTGGAGCGGCTGACAGAGCCACCTTTGGAGCGGCTGGTCTTTGGTTTGGCTGCGTGCTCCTTGCCCCGCCCACCATCGCGCGACACGCCGCAAGTACGTCCGTGTGGGCTCTTACGCGGCATCCATGCCGCGTAAGAGCCCGCGACGGTGGGCGGGCAAGGACCAGTCGGTATGGTCGGTGTTCATGCTTTTGAACAAGGCAACCTACAACTGTCTGGCGCGGTGTCCTCACCGATTGCGGGACCGTGTGGCGGCATGGATGCCGTCACCGAGCCCCCAGGGAGGGGTTCACGGCGTGTCCCGCGAGCTGCGAGAGCATCGCGCACTTGAGTTCTTTGCGTTTGCTGCAGGGCCCTTGCCCGCCCACCATCGCGGGACACGCTGCAAGTACGTCCCTGTAAGCTCTTACGCGTCATCCATGCCGCGTAAGGTCCCGCGACGCTGAGCGGGCAAGGACCAGTCGAGTTGGTCTGTGTGCATGGCTTTAAAAAGCCACCGACTAACTCTCTGGTGCGGTGTCCTCGCCGCTTGTGGGACCGTGTGGCGGCATGGATGCCGCCACCGAGCCTCCAGGGATGGATTCACGGCGTGTCCCGCAAGCGGCGAGGGCACCGCGCCCTCGACCGACTAGTGCTTTTGCCCCAAGTAGTTGATTGCATCTGAACGACGCTGCGGACTCGAAGTTTCGGGTGTCATGGAGCGAGGGCAGTGCGGAGGGATCATCTGTGAACGACGCTACGCCGTGCATGCGATTGTGTAACCACCCCGGCCCCGATACGCTGCGCCCATGTTGCTTCGCCGCGCCCGCCTGTTGCACCCGTTGCTGCGCCTGATGGCGTTGGCGGTGCTGGTCATGGGCGTACTGGTCGCACCGGTGGCCTGTGCCCTGGGCGATGTGCACGCGCTCGCCCACGACCAGGCGCATCTGGAAGACACCGCGCCACACGGTCACGACGGCGCGGACGAGCGCGATGCCGGCGAGCGTGACGGCGCCGGTTTGCTGCATGCGCTGATGCACAGCGGCTATTGCCATGGGCATAGCCCGGCGATGCTGTCGGCGCTGGCCTGGGGGCCGCTGCCTGCCTGCGCGCAGGCGCAGCCAGCCACGCTACCGATCGCCTACCGCTCGCACCTGAGCGAGACCGGATTGCGTCCCCCGATCGCGGCCTGATGCATCGCCGGCAGCTGCCGGCCTGTCCATCGATCCCGATTCCGGAGACACCCTCATGTGGTTGCGACTGACGGCGCTTGCCGTCTTCGCGGTCGTGCCGTGCGCCATGGCGCAGGACGTACCGCCCAAACCCGTGCTGACCCTGGACGACGCCATTGCGCGCGTCGCCCGGCAGCATCCCGACCTGCGCCTGGCCGATGGCCAACGCGCGGTCCTTGCCGCCGATGCCGAGCGCAACGCGCTGCGTCCGCCGTTGCGCATCGGTGCCGAACTGGAAAATGTGTTCGGCAGCGGCCCGACCCGCGCGCTGGACCAGGCCGAACTCACCGTCACCCTGGCCGGGGTGCTGGAACGCGGCGGCAAACTGGACGCACGCCGCACCCTGGCCCAGGCACGCATCGACGCACTGGCACCGCAACGCGCGCTGGCGCGCCTGGACGTGCTGGCCGAGGTGGCGCGGCGCTATCTGGCCATCGGCATGGCCGCGCAACGGCATGCGGTGGCACTGGAAACCCTGGCCCAGCGCCAGCGCACCGTCAGTGCCGCGCGCCAGCGACTGCAGGCCGGCGCCTCGCCCGAGTCGGTCGTGCTTACCGCGCAAGCCTTGCAGGCGTGCGCGGAACTGGAGCGCGACCGCGCACAGCAGGAGCTGCTGGCCGCACGCCGCCAGCTGGCGGTGCTGTGGGGGCAGCGCACGCCGGACTTCGGCGATGTCACCGGCGACCCGCTGCAACTGCCGGCGATTCCCGAATTCGAGGTGCTGGCGCAGCTGCTCGATGCCACCCCCGAACTGGCGCGCTTGAATGGCGAGCAGCGCGTGCGCGAGGCGCGGCTGCGGCTGGCACGCAGCCAGGCGCGCCCGGACCTGGATTGGCAGGTGGGCGTGCGCCGGCTCGAGGGCAACGACGCCACTGCGTTGCTCGGCAGCGTCTCGCTGGCCCTGGGCAGCGCCGCACGCGCGCAACCGGAAATCCACGCTGCCGAAGCGGAGCTTTCGTTGCTGGACATCGAGCGGCAATCGCAGGCGCTGGTGCTCTACACCACGCTGGCCGATGCGCACGGCCGCTATCGCGCCGCACAGCTGGAAGTGGCGCGCATGCGCAGCGACGTGTTGCCCGCACTGGCGCGTGCCGATGCGGCCGCCGAACGCGCCTACCGCGCCGGTGCGACCAGTTATCTGGATTGGGCGCAGCTGCAGGCGCAGCGCAGCGATGCACGCCAGCAGCAGCTGGCGGCGGCGCTGGAAGCGCAGACCGCACTGATCGAGATCCAGCGCCTGACCGGCCAGCCGTTTGTGGTCGACAGCGCTGCGCAGGTGGGGCCATGAGTGCTACGTCCGCTGCGCGTTTTCGCCCTGCCTGCCCGCGTCCGCCCGGATCCGCTGCGCCGGTATCGGTATCTGCGCTCGCAAACACGTCCACATCCAGTAGTCGCCAGGCGGGGCTCGCGCCTACTGCGCATCTAAAGCATCCGGCGCATACCTCCTTCGTTCGTTCGCCCGACGCTTCGCGTCGGCGCCAACCAGGATTCCCTTCGATGACACGTTTACTGATCGCGCCGCTGTTGCTGGCGCTGCTGCTGAGCGGCTGCGGCCGCAACGGCGAGGAATCGCATGACCACGCAACGCCTGGCGCCGAGGGCGACGCCGGCGCACATGGCGAAGAGGCCGAAAAAGGCACGCACGGCGGGCGCCTGCTCAGCCAGGATGGCGACAGCGTGGAACTGGCGATTGCCGAAGACGGCACGCCACCGACCTATCAAGCCTGGCTGTATCGCGACGGCAAGCCCTTGCCGCCGAGCGCGGGCAGTGTCGAAGTGCGTTTGACCCGGCTTGGCGGCGTCAACGAAGTGCATCGCTTGCGCGCGCGCGACGACGGCAGCCTGCTGGCCGACAGCACGGTGGGCGAGCCGCATTCGTTCGACGTGGAGGTCCGCGCGACGGTGCAGGGCAAGTCGCATCGCTGGGCCTATCCCAGCTATGAAGGACGCACCACCATCGCGGCGAAGATCGCGCAGGATGCCGGGATTCGGGTCGCGCCAGTGGGTGCCGGCAGCATTGCCGACCAGCACGAAGTGCAAGGCCTGCTGACGCCGGCAGAAGGTGCGCAGGCGCAGGCCACCGCGCGCTTTCCCGGGCCGGTGCGCAGCTTGCGCGTCAACGTCGGCGACCAGGTGCGTGCCGGTCAGGTCTTGGCCACGGTGGAGAGCAATCTGAGCCTGACCACGTACTCGGTCAGTGCGCCGATCAGCGGCACCGTGCTGGCCCGCACCGCCAGCCTGGGCAGCAACGCGGGCGAAGGGCAGACGCTGTTCGAGATCGCCGATCTGTCGACCTTGTGGGTGGACCTGCACATCTTCGGCGCCGATGCCGGGCACATCACCGCGGGCGCACCGGTGACGGTGACGCGCATCAGCGATGGCGTGGCGGCGCAGACCACCTTGGAACGCGTGTTGCCCGGCACGGCCACGGCGAGTCAGAGCACGGTGGCGCGCGCGGTATTGCGCAACAGCGATGGACTTTGGCGGCCGGGGTCGGCGGTGAAGGCGCGGGTGACGGTGGCGCAGCAGCCGGCAGCGATGGTGGTGCCGGTAGGGGCGTTGCAACGATTCCGCGACTGGGAGGTGGTGTTCGTGCGGGTGGGCGATGTGTACGAGGTGCGGCCGGTGACGCTGGGCGCGCGCGATGCGCAGCAGGTGGAGGTGGTGTCGGGTGTGGCGGTGGGGGATGCGGTGGTGGTGGAGCAGAGCTATCTGGTCAAGGCCGACATCGAGAAGTCGGGAGCCTCGCATGATCATTGATCGCGTTGGGGTAGAGGTCATTGCGTTTTCGAGTGGGAGCGTGTGTCGGAGACGGGGATGCATGCCAGATCCAAGGCTTTCGCGCCCTTTCAGGCTAGGGCGAAGGCTTTCACGCCCTGTCGGGCGCGAGTTACTTTTCTTTGCTTGTGCAAAGAAAAGTAACCAAAAGAAAGCACACCCTGTCCTCGCGCCCTCCGCGCCTGCGGCACTGCGGGTCCGCAAGTCCGGCAGAAATTTTTGTAAGGGACATCCATGTCCCTTACAAAAACGTCGCGCATCCATGCGCGCCGCCCTGCGGGTTGTATCTGCCGGCCTCGCCGCTGCGGTATGGGGCCCCGAAAGCAAACAGCACCAGCACCAGCACCAGCAAAAGCAACAGCAACAGCAACAGCAACAGCAACAGCAACAGCAACAGCAACAGCCTTGGTGCTGGTATGCGGATGGGTGTTTGTTTGGCGTGCTGCGTCGCACCGCGATAGGGAGGCGGCGCTGTCGGTCGGTGGCACCACGAGGGTGGCGCCCGGCGCAGTGCGGTGCCAGGTCTGCACGGAGGGGCCTGTCATGCTGACCAACATCGTCCGTTTTGCGATCGTGCAACGCTGGTTGATGCTTGCGTTGACGGGGGTGTTGATTGCGATCGGGGCGTGGAGTTTTTCGCGGCTGCCGATCGACGCGACGCCGGATATCACCAATGTGCAGGTGCAGGTCAATACCGCCGCACCGGGGTATTCGCCGTTGGAGTCCGAGCAGCGGGTGACGTTCCCGCTGGAGACGGTGTTGGCGGGGCTGCCGGGCCTGGAGTCCACGCGCTCGTTGTCGCGCTATGGGCTGTCGCAGGTGACTGCTGTCTTCGCCGACGGCACCGATCTGTACTTCGCGCGGCAGCAGGTGGCCGAGCGTTTGCAGCAGGTCAAGTCGCAGTTGCCGGCCGAGCTTGAGCCGCAACTGGGGCCGATTGCCACCGGCCTGGGCGAGATCTTCATGTACACGGTGGAAGCCAAGCCGAATGCACGCAAGCCCGATGGCAGTGCGTGGACGGCGACCGATCTGCGCACCTTGCAGGATTGGGTGGTGCGGCCACAGCTGCGCAATGTGCCCGGCGTGACCGAGGTCAACACCATCGGCGGCTATGCGCGGCAAATCCATATCACCCCGGATCCGGCGCGCCTGGTCGCGCTGGGCTTCACGCTCGACGATGTGGCCCATGCGGTGGAAGCCAATAACCGCAACATCGGTGCGGGGTATATCGAACGCAACGGGCAGCAGTTTCTTGTGCGCGTGCCGGGGCAGGTGGATGGCATCGCGCAGATCGGCGCGATCGTGCTGGATCGGCGCGAGGGTGTACCGATCCGGGTGCGCGATGTGGCGCAGGTCGGCGAGGGCCGTGAGCTGCGCACCGGTGCGGCCACGCAGGACGGCACCGAAGTGGTGCTCGGCACGGTGTTCATGCTGGTTGGCGCCAATAGCCGCACCGTGGCGCAGGCCGCAGCGCAGCGCCTGGAACTGGCCAACGCCAGCTTGCCGGCCGGCGTGCAGGCGGTGCCGGTGTACGACCGCACTGCGCTGGTGGATCGCACCATCGTCACCGTCGCCAAGAACCTGATCGAAGGCGCGCTGCTGGTGATCGTGGTGCTGTTCCTGCTGCTGGGCAATGTGCGCGCGGCCTTGATCACTGCGGCGGTGATTCCGTTGGCGATGTTGTTCACCCTCACCGGTATGGTGCGCGGTGGCGTGTCGGGCAACCTGATGAGCCTGGGTGCGCTGGATTTCGGGCTGATCGTCGATGGTGCGGTGATTATCGTGGAGAACTGTTTGCGCCGCTTCGGCGAAGCGCAATTGCGCCTGGGGCGAGTACTCGAACGCGATGAGCGCTTCGAACTCACTGCCGAAGCCACGGCAGAGGTGATCCGTCCCAGCCTGTTCGGCCTGGGCATCATCACTGCGGTGTATCTGCCGGTGTTCGCGCTCACCGGCATCGAAGGCAAGATGTTCCATCCGATGGCGATCACCGTAGTGCTGGCGCTGACCGGTGCGATGTTGTTGTCGCTGACCTTCGTACCGGCGGCGATCGCGTTGTTGCTCGGTGGCAAGGTCGCCGAGCACGAGAACCGTGCGATGCGTTGGGCGCGGCGCGTGTATGCGCCCATGCTGGATCGCGCGCTGCGGCACGGCCGTTTGGTCGGTATTGGCGCGGTTGTGGCAGTGGTGCTGTGCGCGATACTGGCGACCCGGCTGGGCAGCGAGTTCATTCCGAACCTGGACGAAGGCGATATCGCGCTGCATGCCTTGCGCATCCCCGGCACCAGTCTGGAACAGGCCATCACCATGCAATCCACGCTGGAAAAACGCATCAAGCAGTTTCCGGAAGTGGCGCGTGTGTTCGGTAAGCTCGGCACCGCCGAAGTGGCCACCGATCCAATGCCGCCGTCGGTGGCCGACACGTTCCTGATCATGCATCCGCGCGAGCGATGGCCGGATCCGCGCAAGCCCAAGGCGCAGCTGGTGGCCGAGATCGAGGCTGCGGTGAAGCAATTGCCCGGCAACAACTACGAGTTCACCCAGCCGATCCAGATGCGCATGAACGAGCTGATTTCCGGCGTACGTGCGGATGTGGCGATCAAGGTCTACGGCGACGATCTGGACACCCTGGTGCAAGTGGGCAGACGCGTAGAGGAGATCGCCAGCACGGTGCCGGGTGCGGCCGACGTGAGTCTGGAACAGTCCACCGGCCTGCCGATGCTGGCGGTGCTGCCCGATCGCGCTGCGCTGGCCGGTTACGGGCTCAATCCCGGCGTGGTGCAGGACACCGTGTCGGCGGCCGTCGGCGGGCAGGCCGCCGGGCAGTTGTTCGAAGGCGACCGCCGCTTCGACATCGTGGTGCGGCTGCCGGAAGGCTTGCGTCAGGACCCGACCGCATTGGCCGATCTGCCGATTCCGCTGCGCGGCGATGGCGAGCGCGTCGATGCGGATGAGTCCAGCCGCACAGCTGGCTGGCGCAGCGGCGCGCCGACCACGGTGCCGTTGCGCGAGGTGGCGAAGATCGAAAGCGTGCTCGGGCCCAACCAGATCAATCGCGAAGACGGCAAGCGCCGCATCGTGATCACCGCCAACGTGCGCGATCGCGACCTGGGCGGATTCGTCGCCGAGGTGCAGCAGCGCGTGCAGGCCGAGGTGGTGCTGCCCACCGGCTACTGGATCGGCTACGGCGGCACCTTCGAGCAACTGATCTCCGCCGGCCAGCGCCTGGCCTGGGTGGTGCCGGGCACGCTATTGCTGATCTTCGCGCTGCTGTACTGGTCGTTCGGCTCGTGGCGCGATGCACTGGTGGTGTTCAGCGGCGTGCCGCTGGCACTGACCGGCGGCGTGGTGGCACTGGCGCTACGTGGCCTGGCCTTGTCGATCTCCGCCGGCGTAGGGTTCATCGCGTTGTCGGGCGTGGCGGTGCTCAACGGGCTGGTGATGATCGCCTTCGTGCGCAGTCTGCGCGCAGGGGGCATGCCGCTGGAGCAGGCGCTGCGCGAGGGCGCGCTGAGCCGTCTGCGTCCGGTGCTGATGACGGCGCTGGTGGCGGCACTGGGCTTTGTGCCGATGGCCTTCAACGTCGGTGCCGGTGCCGAAGTGCAGCGGCCGCTGGCCACGGTGGTGATTGGCGGCATCGTCTCGTCCACCTTGCTCACCTTGCTGGTGCTGCCGGTGCTGTATCGCTGGCTGCACCGCGAGCGGGCAGGGCGTGGCCGTGCGGGCTAAGTGCTTGCGGCATATGGGAAAGCCATGCATAATGCGCGGCTCGCTGTGCCCGGATCGCTCCGGATGGCGGCACCCAGCGCGATGGGGTTGCCGGCCGGTTCCAGCGTAAGTTCTTGATTCCCAACGTTGCGTGGCAGCCTAGCGCTGTCGGGGCCGCCGCTCCCCAGGCTATGGGTGGCAATTCATTTATCGAGGTGCGTAATGTCCCGCGTATGCCAAGTGTCCGGCAAGCGTGTGCAGACGGGTAACAACGTCTCCCACGCAAACAACAGAACCCGTCGTCGCTTCCTGCCCAACCTGCACGAGCGCCGTTTCTGGGTCGCCAGCGAAAACCGCTGGGTGAAGCTCCGTGTTTCCGCGCATGCATTGCGCACCATCGACAAGAACGGGATTGATGCCGTTCTGAAAGAGCTGCGTGCGCGCGGCGAAAAGGTCTGAGGAGTAAGCAGTCATGGCAAAAGGCAAGCGTGACAAGATTCGTATGATTTCCTCGGCCGCTACCGGCCACTTCTACACCACGGATAAGAACAAGAAAAACACTCCGGGGAAGATGGAAATGATGAAGTACGACCCCGTCGTGCGTAAGCACGTGATGTACAAGGAAGGCAAGATCAAGTAATCCACCGATTACGCGATCTGCATCCAAGCAAACACCCGCCGAAAGGCGGGTGTTTGCGTTTGTGGGGTGTGTTGCGGGTTTTATCGCAACCAAGGTTGTGATCCGCAAACTTCCTGGGCCAATACGCTTCGGCGAACTGCACCCTCTCTTCCTGCGGGAGAGGGGTAGGGGTGAGGGTACGGGGCAAAGCCACTCGCGGTAGTTTGAGTACCAGAGACTTTGCACGTCCCCTCATCCGCCCCTGCGGGGCACCTTCTCCCGGTGGGAGAAGGCAGCAAGACCTCGTTCTTCCGATTGAACACACCTTCCGTAGCTGGCAGTTCGAGGCGAAGCAGTCGCTGTTTCACTTCTGAAGGCGCGTGGCGACGCGTTTGACAGCGCAGGCGGCGACACCTCTCTGAGGCGCCCCTCATCCGCCCCTGCGGGGCACCTTCTCCCGGTGGGAGAAGGCAGCGAGACCTCGTTCTTACGATTGAACACACCTTCCATAGCTGGCAGTTCGAGGCGAAGCAGTCGCTGTTTCACTTCTGAAGGCGCGTGGCGACGCGTTTGACAGCGCAGGTGGCGACACCTCTCTGGGGCGCCCCTCATTCGCCCCTGCGGGAACCCTCTCCCGGTGGGAGAAGGCAGCACCGCTACATCCCACGTGCGCGCAATTGCGCGTCCAGGCGTGGATAGACGCGGCGCGCGTTGCCTTCGAACACCTTGCGCTTGTCTGCATCGGAGATCGCCAATGCGTCGATATAGCGCTTGGTGTCGTCGAAATGGTGCCCCGTCTGCGGGTCGATGCCGCGCACTGCGCCGACCATTTCCGAGCCGAACAGGATGTTGTCGATGTCGATGACCTCAAACAGCAGGTCGATCCCGGGCTGGTGATACACGCAGGTATCGAAGAACACGTTGCGCATCACGTGCGTGGACAGCGGCGGCTTGCCGAGCATGTCGGCCAGGCCGCGGAAGCGGCCCCAGTGATACGGAACGGCGCCACCGCCATGCGGGATGATGAAGCGCAACTCCGGAAAGTCGGCGAACAGATCGCCTTCCAGAAATTGCATGAACGCGGTGGTGTCGGCGTTGAGGTAGTGCGCGCCGGTGGCGTGGAAATTGGCGTTGCAACTGCCCGACACGTGCACCATGGCCGGCACATCCAGCTCGACCATTTTTTCGAAGAACGGGTACCAGGCGCGGTCGGTCAGTGGCAGGCCGGTCCAGTGGCCGCCGGACGGATCGGGATTGAGGTTGCAGCCGACAAACCCGAGCTCGGTGACGCAGCGTTCCAGCTCCTCGACCGAGTGTGCGATAGACACGCCGGGCGACTGCGGTAGCTGGCACACACCGATAAAGGTCTGCGGATACAGCTGCACCACGCGGCCGATGAGGTCGTTGCAATGCCGCGTCCACACCTGGCTCACCGCTTCGTCGCCGATGTGGTGCGCCATGGTGCTGGCACGCGGCGAAAAGATCGTCATGTCCGCACCGCGCTCGCGCAGCAGGCGCAATTGATGCTGCTCGACGCTTTCGCGCAGCTGGTCGTCGGAGATGTGCGGATACACCGGCGCTGCCAGGCTTGCGTCGTTGTAATGCGCAATCTGCGCCTTGCGAAACGCATCGTGTGCAGCGGGTGCGGTGGTGTAGTGGCCGTGGCAATCGATGATCATGGCGATGCTCGTTGAGGTGCGAATCGAAATCTGCAGATACAGTCGGGTGAAGGCATGCCGCGCGTAACAGTGGCTGCCGCTGGGCATGTGCGGCCGCCAGCCGCATGCGGTCGCTGAGTGCGTGCGCCATCGTCATCCATGACCGCATCTGCGAAACGTGTTTCGCGCGGTGCGCGGACGTCCGACCACGACACATCGGGACGTGCGTACCGCAGGTGCATCGTGACCCGTCTCAAGCTGCAGCCCAGACAGCCCAGTGCGCCCACCACGTAGAAGCGCGCCCGGCATCTGATCTGCTGCAGGTCCTGTTCCCCGTCTGCCGCGAACCCGCCTGACAGGGTCCAAGCCGGCAAGGCGTTGCCGATATGCAGCGGGAGGTTGCGCCAATGCTCGATTGGTAGCGTCGGAAACACACGCGCTTGCATGACGACGCAGACCACACCGAGCAGCGTATCGACGATCGCACGTGCGTAGTGCGCAAACCACAATCATCCTGCTCAGACCGGCCTGGTGCCGCCAACGCAACCCGATACTGGCAGTGGCACTTATGCAAACAACACCCCATCGAACAGTTTGCGTGCAGTCCTGACCACCGCAGCGCGCACCACCGCGCCATGTGCATCGCATTCGATGACGCAGCCGGTCGTGCCAGTGGGGTGCTCCACCTCCAGCGGCTGGATGCTGCCGCCCGGCAGCTGCGCCAGTGCGTGCGCCGGCGACTCCGGTAGCAGGCAGGCGGTGGCGACCGTGACCGCACCCAGCACCCCGATGGATGCATGGCAGCGGTGCGGGATAAACGAGCGCACGCTGATCGCGCCACCGTTGCGCGGTGCAGCCACCAGCATCATCTTCGGCACTGTCGCGGCGCCGACATCGCCCAACCGCATCAAGGGGCCGGCCTGCAGGCGAATGGATTCCAGCCGCGCCTTGAGAAGCTTATCGGCATCCAGCGTGGCGCGGTCTTCATACCCGCTGATCCCGACATCGCTGGCGCGCATCACCACGCACGGCATGCCGTTGTCGATCAGCGTCACCGCCACGCCATCGAGCGTGTCCACGGCGCGCCCGGTCGGCAACAGCGCGCCGCAGGAAGAACCCGCGGTCTCGGCGAATGCCAAGGCAATGGGCGCGGCCGTGCCCGGCACGCCGTCGATGCGCGCGTCGCCCGCATACGTGACCCGGCCGCCGGGCGTGCACACGGTGGCCGTTGCCAGGGTGCCGGTGTTGCGCATGAAGATGCGCACTTCGGTCTGCCCATCGTGCGTGGGCAGCAGGCCGCGCTCCAGCGCGAAGGGCGCCACGCCGGCCAGCATGTTGCCGCAATTTTGCGCATCGCTGACCTGCGCCTGTTCGACTGCCACCTGCAAGAACAAATAGTCCACATCGGCATCGCTGCGTGTGGAGCGCGACACCACCGCGACCTTGGAGGTGAGCGGGTCGGCGCCGCCCATGCCGTCGATCTGGCGCAGGTCCGGCGAGCCGTAGGCGCGCAGCAGCCATGCATCGCGTGCGCCAGTGTCGGCGGGCAAGTCGTCGGCCAGAAAAAAGCCGCCCTTGGAGGTGCCGCCGCGCATCCACATCGCGCGCACCTGCTCAGACATAGCGCAGGCCCTTGGCCGCCAGGCGCTCGCGCATGGCGTAGATATCCAGGCCCAGTTCGCCGCGCGCCAGACGTTCGCGCTTGATCAGTTCGCGCGCTTCGCGGGCCTGCGCTTCGGCCAGCACCTCGGCCGCCGCGGCGCGCGGCACCACGCACACGCCATCGTCGTCGGCCACCACCACATCGCCGGGCTGGATCAGCTGCCCGGCGCAGACCAGCGGCACGTTGACCGAGCCCAGCGTCTCCTTGATGGTGCCCTGCGCGCAGATGGCGCGGCTCCAGGCAGGGAACTGCATGGCGGTGAGGTCGCGCACGTCGCGCACGCCGGCATCGATGATCAGCCCGCGGCAGCCGCGCGCCTGCGCCGAGGTGGCGAGCAGATCGCCGAAGTAGCCGTCGCAGCAGTCGCTGGTGGGTGCCACCACCAGCACGTCGCCGGGCTGCAGCTGTTCGATGGCCACATGCATCATCCAGTTGTCGCCCGGCGGTATCGACACGGTGACGGCGGTGCCGGCGATGCGGCAGCCGGCGTAGATCGGGCGCAGCCGGTGATGCAGCAGACCGCAGCGGCCCTGCGCCTCGTGCACGGTGGCCACGCCGGCCTGTGCCAGCCCGTCAACGAGGGCGATCGGCGTGCGTGCAACCTGGGTGACGACCTGGCTCATCCATCCATCCTCGTTAGTGCTGCGCCGAGTCTGAGTGGCGAGAGTCAATCGGCTCAACATTTATTTGAGGTATGCGTATTGGTTTTGCTTATAGTTAGAGCATGCCGTCGATGCCCGAGCCCAACCTTCGTCATCTGTATGCCCTGGTCGTGGTGCACCGGCTGGGCAGCATCAGCGCGGCCGCGCCGCAGGTGAATCTGTCGCAGCCGGCCTTGACCCAGGCGGTGGCGCGCCTGGAGCAGCAACTGGGCGTGCGGCTGTTCGAGCGCCAGCCCGGAGGTATGGCGGCCACCGAGGCCACCCAGCTGGTGGTGCCGCGGATCGAGCGCGCCCTGGCGCATCTGGGCCGTGGCATCCGGGTGGCGCGACGTGCGCTGCGGCTGCCAGCGCGCCCCGGCCTGGAGCGACGGGTGTCGTTGGGCCAGCTGCAGGCGCTGGTGGCGGTGGACGTGGCGGGCAGTTATTCGCTGGCCGGGGTGCAGCTGGGCGTGTCGCAGCCGGCAGTCTACCGCGCGGTGCAGGCGCTGGCCGATGTGATCGAGGTGCCGCTGACCATGCGCCGCGGCAAGGCGATGCAGCCCACGCCGGTGGCAGAGCGGCTGTTGCGGCAGGTGCGGTTGGCGCTGGCGGAGGTGCGCGCGGCGCTCGATGAAGTGGCCGTCCTGCGCTCGCACGCTGCCGGGCGGGTGGTGGTGGGGGTGATGCCGCTGGCGCGGGCAATCCTGTTGCCCCAGGCGTTGGCGCGGTTTGCGCGTGCGCACCCGGCCGCCAGCATCAGCGTGGTCGAAGGCCCGTATGCGGAGTTGCTGGCGCATCTGCGCGAGGGCGGGCTGGACCTGCTGATCGGTGCGTTACGCGACCCGCTGCCGGTGCGCGACGTGCTGCAGGAGCCGCTGTTCGACGATGAGCCGGTGATCGTGGCGCGCAGCGGGCACCCCTTGGCCGGCAAGGCGTACGCGTTTGCGCAGCTGCTCGATTACCCATGGGTGATGGCCGCGGCGGGCACGCCGGTGCGCGAGCGCTGGGAACGCATGTTCCGCGATCGGCAGCTGGAGCCGCCGCCGCTGCGCATCGAATGCGGCGCCGAGCTGACCGTGCGCGGCCTGTTGCTGGAAGACGACTGGCTGACCCTGATGTCGCGCGACCAGTTCCTGTTCGAGCGCCGCGCCGGCCTGCTGCGCGAGATCGGCAGCGCCGGGCCGCGCTTGCGTCGGCAGATCGGCATGACCACGCGCAGCGACTGGCACCCCACGCGCGCGCAGACCGCCTTCGTGCAGACGCTGCGTCAGGTGTGCGCCGAGCGCGTGCTTCCTGCGGCGGCAGACGCCGGCCCGTTTCGCCATTGCATCCAGCCGGTGGGCACCGCGCCGTTGCGTTTGCACGCAGCCGGGTCAGAATCGGCTTCCTCATGAGAATGGAGCGCTGATGCTGCCCAACTGGTCGCAAGGCACCTGGCTGCTGGCACTGGACTGGGCGATCCGCCTGGCCGCGCTGCTATGGATTCCCAGCCGCACCACGCCCGGCGCGGCGCGCAGCTGGCTGTTGCTGATCGGCTTTGTGCCGGTGATCGGGTTGCCGCTGTATCTGTTGCTCGGCCAACCCTGGGTGTCGCGGCTGCGCGTGGAGCGGCAGGCCACCGCCTCACAGGTGATCCGCGAACAGCAACTGCCCCTGCATGCGCTGCGCTGGACGCCGCAGGCCGATACCAGCAGCGCCGAGGTGGTGCCGCTGATCGAACGACAGGGCGACTTCATGCCGACCCTGGGCAATGCGGTGGAATTGCTCGACGACTACGTACAGTCGCTGCAGGCCCTGATCGTCGCGATCGATGCGGCCGAAAAACGCGTGCACCTGTTGTACTACCTGATGTTCGACGATGCAGTGGGCGATGCGGTGGTGGCGGCGCTGCAGCGGGCAAGCGCGCGCGGCGTGCGTTGCCGCGTGCTGCTCGATGCGGTGGGCGCCAAGCGCGGCCTGCGGCGCTATCGCAAGCGCCTGCAAGCCGATGGCATCGAGGTGCTGGCCGTGCTGCCCGGTGGTCTGCGTTGGCGTCGCAGCGGGCGCATGGATCTGCGCAATCACCGCAAGATTGCGGTGGTCGACAACCAGGTGGGCTTTGTCGGCTCGCAGAACCTGGCCGACGCCGGCTTCATCGACGGCGTGCCCAATCGCGAACTGGTGGCGCGCGTGCGCGGGCCGGTGGTCAATCATCTGGAAGCGGTGTTCGCCAGCGACTGGTTCATCGAAACCGGGACGCGGCTGGATGTCTGGCCGGATGCGCCGGTGTGCGAGGCCAACATCGCCACCCAGCTGCTGCCCAGCGGGCCGGCGTATCCGTTCGAAAACGCGCGCGATGCGATCAATGCGGTGATCCATCTGGCACGACGCAAGGTGGTGCTGGTGACGCCGTACTTCGTACCGGACGAAGCCTTGCTGAGCGCCTTGCGCATCGCCGCGGTGTCGGGCGTGGATGTGCAGCTGATCCTGTCCGAGCGCAACAACCAGCGTCTGGCGGCGTGGGCACAGGATGCGTATTTCGACGAGCTGTTGCGCTGTGGCGTGAAGATTGCGCTGTACCGCCCGCATTTCCTGCATGCCAAGCACCTGAGCATGGATGAGGACATTGCGCTGGTGGGCTCGATCAATCTGGATATCCGTTCGTTCGCGCTCAACGCCGAGATCGGCATGGTGTGCTACGACCGCACTGTGGTGCAGCGGTTGCGGGACATCGAACAGGACTATCTGGCCAACGCGCGTCAGCTGGATCTGGCGCAGTGGCAGCGTCGCCCGGCCTGGCGACGCAGTCGCGAAGGGATCGCGCGGCTGGCCGATGCGTTGATGTAGCTGCCTGCGGTCAGTCCAGGCGCATCACCTGGAAGACGTTTCCCTCCGGGTCGCGGCCGTCGTACATCTGGTAAGCAAAGCCGGGGTAACGCTTGAGTTCGCCCACCGCGATGCCTGCGCTGCGCAGGTGCTCGCGATGGACGGCAAGATCGGAGGTGATCGCAAACACCAGCTTCGTGGTGGAGCCAGCCGCCGATCGCAGCGTATCGGCTCCCGGCGACGACGCCTGCTGCCGGTATCTGTCGCCCATCAGGTGCAACGCCAGCTCGATCTGGCCCGCCGCCAGGACCACCCACTGATCGGTGATCTCCTCGATGACGGCAAGCGCGAAGTGGGTCTGGTAGAAGGCCTTGACCGCAGCGACGTTGCGGACATAGAGGATGAGCCTGACCAATGCGATGGACATCCAGTGAACCTCCCGAGGCGTTTGCCGAGCGTGCGCGGCTGATCGTAAGCGCTTCCGGCGCTGGGTGCGCGGGCACCGGTCCGAGCTGGGCTGCCGCTGGCGACGCCTGCGCAGCGAGGGGCGAGCAATGGGTGCGGTGCGGCCATCGCCTACAATGCCCCGATGAACCAATTGCGTGATCCCGGCGATGCAGCGATCGCCATCGTCGGCGGTGGCGCATCCGGTGTGCTGGTGGCGCTGCAGGTGTTGCGTCAGGCCGCCACGCCGCTGCGGATCGTGCTGATCGAGCCGCATCCGGTGCTGGGCGAAGGCGTGGCGTACTCCACCGCGCGGCCCGAGCACCTGCTCAACGTTCCGGCCGCGCGCATGAGTGCGCTGGTGGATGCGCCGCATGATTTTGTCGACTACCTGCGCGCGCACGCATGTTGCCCGGGGGTGGATGACGCGCAGCTGCCGCGACAGTTCGTCGGGCGCCGGCATTACGCGCCTTATCTGCGCGATCGTTTGCAGGCCGCCGCAGCGCAGAGCCCCGCCAGTTTGACGGTGCATGCCGCGCGGGTGCAGACCTTGCAACCCACGGCGGCCGGCATGGCGCTGCAGCTGGACGATGGCCGGACGCTGCAGGCCGCCAGCGTGGTGCTGGCGGTGGGCAATGCGCTACGGCCGTTGCCGCTGCGCGGCGCCACCGGTCTGACGAACGCGCAGCGGGTGGAAGCCTGGGATACCGCAGCGGTGGCGGCATTGCCGCAGGAGGCGGTGGTGTGCATCGTCGGTTCGGGGCTGAGCATGGCCGACACGGTGGTGACGCTGGCCGTGCAGGCCCATCGCGGTGCGGTGCATGTGGTGTCGCGGCATGGGCTGTTGCCGTTGCCGCATGCGCATGGCGCCGCCGCAGACTTCGACCCGCAACCGCTGCTTGCGCTGCCGTTGCGTGCTCGCATGCGCGCGTTGCGCCAGCACGCCCGCGTGGCGCTGGCGCAGGGGCTGCCGTGGCAGAGCGTGATGGAACGCATCCGGCCGTTGAGTCAACCCTTGTGGCAGACCTTGTCGGTGGCCGATCAGCGCCGTTTCCTGCGGCATGTGGTGCGCTATTGGGATGTGCATCGGCATCGCATTGCCGCGCCGGTGCATGCGCAGTTGCAGGCGATGCAGGCGCGCGGGCAACTGCAGTTACATCGCGCGCGGCTGGATGTGGCCTTCGAGGTGGGTGCGTGCGTGCGTGTGAGCGCGGGCGCTGCCAGTGCCGGGCATGCATTGCAGCTGGATGTACAGACCCTGGTCAATGCCACGGGCGTGGAAATGCGTGTGCAGGCAATGCGTAACCCGTTGCTGCAGCAGTTGCTGGGGCAGGGCATTGCAATGGCCGGCCCGCACGGCATCGGCGTGGATACCGCTGCCGATGCCAGCCTGATCGGCGCCGACGGCCATGCCAACCCGCGCCTGCGGGTGATCGGCAGCCTGCGTATCGGTGCGCTGTGGGAGAGCCTGGCGGTGCCGGAGTTGCGCGAACAGGCAGCGGCGATTGCGCGCGATCTGTTGCTGCGGCTGTAGCGCTGATAGGCGTGTCGGGACCGGAAAAGGAGCTTTGCTGCCTTCCACGGCCGCGACATTGGCTCTTTCAGGGGCGACGGCGACGCCTAGCGCCCGGTGAGGGTGCGAGCGAAGCCTCGGATGGCTCGCCATGCGTCGTGCCCTCACCCCAACCCCTCTCCCGCAGGCGGGAGAGGGGCTCTTCTGCCACCGCGAGCATTGGCCTGCGCGCTCTTGCCGGCGGGAAAACGACCAACGTCCTGGCTTCTCTCGCAGGCGCCAGAGCACCAACGTCCTGTCCTCTCTCGCAGACGGCAGAGCAACCAACGTCCTGCCTTCTCCCGCAGGCGGCAGGGCAACCAACGTCCTGCCTTCTCTCGCAGGCGGCAGGGCAACCAACGTCCTGCCTTCTCCCGCGTGCGGGGGAAGGTGCCCGAAGGGCGGATGGGGACAGCCATCCCCAACCGCTTCATCGCAATCTCAGCCGCAGCGACGCCACAACCGGTAAAATGCGGCGGTGGATGTCTCTCATTTGCTCGATCATTTGAACCCCGCCCAGCGCGAGGCCGTTTCCGCACCGCCGGGGCATTACCTCGTGCTGGCCGGCGCCGGCTCCGGCAAGACGCGCGTGCTGATCCATCGCATCGCCTGGCTCAACGAAGTCCAGGGCGTGCCCAACCACGGCATCTTCGCGGTGACCTTCACCAACAAGGCCGCCGGCGAGATGCGCCACCGCACCGACCTGCAGCTGCGCAACGGCAGTCGCGGGATGTGGATCGGCACCTTCCATGGGCTTGCCCATCGGTTGCTGCGCCTGCACTGGCAGGACGCGCGGCTGCCGGAAGGCTTCCAGGTCATGGACAGCGACGACCAGCTGCGGCTGGTCAAGCGCGTGGTGCAGTCGCTGGAGCTGGACGAGAGCAAGTATCCGCCCAAGCAGATGAGCTGGTGGATCAACGAACAGAAGGACGAAGGCCGCCGTCCGCAGCACATCCAGCCCGAGCCCAACGACGACTGGAACGAGGTGCGCCGGCAGGTGTATGCGGCCTACCAGGAACGCTGCGACCGCTCCGGCCTGCTGGATTTCGCCGAGTTGCTGCTGCGCGCGCACGAACTGCTGCGCGACACCCCGGCCTTGCTGGCGCATTACCGTTCACGCTTCCGCGAGATCCTGGTCGACGAATTCCAGGACACCAACGCCATCCAGTACGCCTTCGTGCGCGTGCTGGCCGGCGAGACCGGGCATGTGTTCGTGGTGGGCGACGACGACCAGGCCATCTATGGCTGGCGCGGTGCCAAGGTCGAGAACGTACAGCGCTTCCTGAAGGACTTCCCCGGCGCGCAGACCGTTCGGCTGGAGCAGAACTATCGCTCCAGCGCCAATATCCTGGGCGCGGCCAATGCGGTGATCGCGCATAACCCCGACCGCATCGGCAAGCAGCTGTGGACCGATTCCGGTGACGGCGATCCGATCGATCTGTATGCGGCCTATAACGAAGTCGACGAAGCCCGCTATGTAGTCGAGCGCGCGCGCCAGTGGGTGCGCGATGGCGGCAGCTACGGTGAGGTGGCCGTGCTCTATCGCAGCAATGCGCAATCGCGCGCGCTGGAAGAAGCGCTGATTTCCGAGCAGCTGCCGTACCGTGTGTACGGTGGCATGCGCTTTTTCGAGCGCGCCGAAATCAAGGATGCGCTGGCCTACCTGCGCCTGCTCAGTAACCGCAGCGACGATGCCGCGTTCGAGCGCGCGGTCAACACGCCCACGCGCGGCATCGGCGATCGCACCCTGGACGAAGTGCGCCGCCTGGCACGCGCCAATGCATTGTCGCTATGGGAAGCGGCAATGCTGTGCACGCAGGAAAATACCCTGGCGGCGCGCGCCCGCAATGCACTGGCCACGTTCCTGAGCCTGGTTGGCCAGCTGCATGCCGAAACCGCGCAGATGGAACTGGCCGAACGCATCGACCATGTGCTGATGCGCTCGGGCTTGCGCGAGCATTGGGCCAAGGAAAGCCGCAGCGGGCTGGATTCGGAATCGCGCACCGAGAACCTGGACGAACTGGTCTCGGTGGCCTCGCGCTTCACCCGCCCGGACGATGAAGACAGCCAGGGCATGACCGAGCTGGTCGCCTTCCTCGCCTACGCCTCGCTGGAAGCCGGCGAAGGCCAGGCGCAGGCGGGCGAAGAAGGCGTGCAGCTGATGACGCTGCATTCGGCCAAGGGCCTGGAATTTCCCATCGTGTTCCTGGTCGGGCTGGAAGATGGCCTGTTCCCGAGTGCGCGCTCGCTGGAAGAAAGCGGCCGGCTGGAAGAAGAGCGTCGCCTCGCGTACGTGGGCATCACCCGCGCGCGGCAGAAACTGGTGCTGTGCTACGCCGAATCGCGGCGCATCCACGGCCAGGACAACTACAACGTGCCCTCGCGCTTCCTGCGCGAAATTCCGCGCGACCTGCTGCATGAGGTGCGCCCGAAGGTGCAGGTCTCGCGCACCGCCTCGCTGGGCGCGGCACGCGGCGGCCCGGTGCACGGCGTGGTCGAAGCCGCACCGATCAAGCTCGGCGCCAATGTCGAACATCCCACCTTCGGCGGCGGTGTGGTCGTGGACTATGAGGGCGCCGGTGCACATGCGCGCGTGCAGGTGCAGTTCGACGAAGTCGGCGCCAAGTGGCTGGTGATGGCGTACGCCAATCTGACGGTGGTGTAGCGACGCAGCTGATGGCCGCGCCACCAGGCGCAGAGACGATGGACAGGACCTCGGCCGATTCCTTCTCCGCAAGCGGGAGCTCGCAGATTCTTCTCCGCAAGCGGGAACGTGCCGATTCCTTCTCCCGCAAGCGGGAGAAGGTGGCGCGCAGCGCCGGATGAGGGCCCTCATAATGGGTCGCCCCCATCCGCCCCGCAGGCACCTTCCCCCGCATACGGGGAAGGCCGTCATGCCGCTGCCGAGGTTAGCGAGTTGCGACGTGTGCGCGACCAACCAGCAACAGGATCGACTCAGCGACATCGCCGCGCTCCAGGCCATTGGTGCACCGCCTGATGCATTCGTCGTCTCATCCGTGACACCCTGCGACGAATTGAATACGCAAGGGAGCGCAGCCGCATGCGCACGGAAAAACAGAAAATGCTGGCCGGTGAGCTCTACAACGCTGCCGATGTAGAGCTACAGGCCGATCAGGCCGCTGCCGCCGACTGGATGGCGCGGTATAACGCGACCCTCGCGCAGCCGCCCGCACAGCGACACGCGCTGCTGGTCGAGCGACTGGCTGCAGTTGGCGAAGGCGCGGTGATTCGCCCGCCCTTCCATTGCGACTACGGCTACAACATCCGTCTGGGCGCGGGCGTGTTTCTCAACTTCAACTGCGTGATTCTGGATATCTGCGAAGTCAGCATCGGCGAGGGCACACAGGTGGGGCCGGCGGTGCAGTTCTATGCCGCCGATCATCCGCGCGATGCGGCCGGCCGCGCCAGCGGGCTGGAGTTTGGCCGCCCCATTCACGTGGGACGCAACGTGTGGATCGGCGGCGGTGCGATCATCCTGCCGGGCGTGAGTATCGGCGACGATGCGCTGATCGGCGCCGGTGCGGTGGTCACCCGCGATGTGCCGGCCGGTGCGACCGCGCTGGGCAATCCCGCTCGCGTGCGGACCCAACGCAACGATCCCGACGCAGCACCGACCGACTGAGCGCGCGCGATGTCGGCAACGCATTGATCCGCATCAAGGCCTGCGCGGCGGTGTCCGGGCAGGCTGTCATCGTCGGCGATGCCGCCGGCCACTCCGGGAGGTCACCATGTACAAACGTATCCTGATCGCCATCGACGCCTCCGAGCTGTCGCATCGCGGGTTGTTCCAGGGCCTGGAACTGGCCAAGACGACCGGTGCCAAGGTGGATATCGTCACCGTGTCCGAGCCGTGGGCGATGGGCATGTATGACGCGATGGGCTGGAGCGTGGGGTACGAAACCAGTCCCGAGTACCGCAAGGAACGTGAAGCGGCTGCCGAAAAGATCCTGCGCCCGGCGCTGGAACTGGCCGCTGCCGCCAATCTGAAAGCGGCCTCGCACCATGTGCTGGACCGCTTTGCCGCCGAAGGCATCGTGCAAACCGCCGATGAATGCAACAGCGATCTGATCGTCATGACCTCGCATGGCCGTCGCGGGGTGCGCCGCATGCTACTCGGCAGCCAGACCGTGGAAGTGCTCACGCACAGTGCGATTCCGGTGTTGGTGATCCGCTGAGCGCGGCAGGCAGGCAGGCAGAGCGTGCGGCCACAGGTGCGCTGCGGCGTTGTCGGCAGCAACGCCAGCGCGCCGACATGCACGTGTGCATCGCGTCCCCGAGCACTGCACGCGACCATGCCAACGTGCAGTTGCCACGGATTGTCAGCGCTCGGCGCACTCCAGCCCCCCGCGTTGCGCGCGTGGCGGGTGACCGAGACGCCGCAGCGATTCGGTCGGCACCAGCGGCGCGAGATGCACCGGCAATGTGCCCAGCCTGACCGGTGCGTGATCGCGTTGCGCATCCTGGCCGAGCTCGCGCATGAAGCGCTCCATGGGCACCGAGTGCGCGCGACGCGGTACCTGCGTCTGCAGCGCCGCGCGGCAGTGGCGGCGCCAGTGCATCGGCGGCATGCCGAAGCGCTGTTGAAAGCAGCGTTGAAACTGCCGCTCCGACGCGAATCCCGTTTCGTACAGCAGCCAAGTCAGGCTGCACTGCGGGTAGGCCTGCAGATAGCGGTACGCGGCGCACAGGCGCTGCTCGCGGAGATAGCTGGCCACGCCGCCGCGCGACTGGAACAAGCGGTACAACGACGCGCGCGATAGGGAGAATGCGCGCAGCAGGGACGCGGTGCCCAACTCTGTTTCGCCGATGTGCTGCTGGATGTACGACAGCAAATCGATCATCAGCTGCGTGTGCGTCTCACCGGTTGAGGAGCGCGGTTGCGCAACGATAGCGCTGTAGTCGGTCATGCTCATGTGCTGCCGCCTGCGGCCCACGTCTCGGGGCCTGTCCCACGATCAACCGGGAAAAGCGGGTCAAACCCATCACGGCTCCTGTACCAACTCTGCGCTCCATCACACATCGGGCGATTGAGACGATTGGTCGGGTGGTCCAGCGGGGCGTCTCTACACTTCATCGCAGTTTTGAGGAAGCGTCATCGCACCGTCTGCTACCTCTGTCCTTATGTGCGGTTGGCGCGGATTGGCCGACCTCGCACGTGGCTGCCGGCCACCAAGCCGGCAGCATCCAATGTCATCAGCAAGCGGGCAGAGCCGTGCACCCGGGTAACTGGCAATCCGAAATTGGACGCCGGGTGTGGTGGACCCTCAGAAGTTCATCGCCTGCAAGCGGAACCGGGCAAGGGACTCAAGCGCGAAAAGAGCGCGAGCTGTATCAGAGGCAGATAGTCAAGAAGATCGACGAATAGCAAGACGGACGAACCGTTGGGGAGCTGTGGGGTTGCCCGATCGGCGATGCGTCCGTCTACCAGCATCTGGCAGAGGCAGACCTGTTTAACGGCATGCGCAGGTGACGGCTACTGCGCGTGCGCCTTCCATCACCCAAGCACCAACGGCTGCACGATCGGGTGTCCATGGCTATACCGCCGCATGGATGCAGTGACAGTAGGCGGTATCCAACCAGGAGAAAGAAATGGCAATTTCAGTCGGAATCAATGCCGGGCCAGCTGCGAGTTCATCGAGTGTCGTCGCGACCGGAACCATCCAGCACGTGATCAGCGATGCCGAGAGAACCGCATTCAATATTCAGGATGCTGCATTGAAGAGCGCCATTGCCACGTACTTCGGCGAGGCTCCCGACGACGCCTACGTCTGCAGCCCAACCCCGTGGGGTGATCTCTATCAAACCTACGGCTGGCCGCAGGTGCAGACGCTGTTCTCCGTCGTCAGCGCTACGGTGCTTGGGGTCACCTCGGAGCCGGCGGTAGTCGCTTCCCAGATATTCGAGAACTTCAGCAGTGTGCCTGCGGACTTTAATTGTGGGATCACCCAGGAAGTGAGCGTCACCACCGAAAGCAACTGGTCCGAAACATCCACGGTTGAGGTTGGTCAGACGATTTCGTACGACATCAGTTTCCTGGGCTCCGGCGCGGGCGGGGAAACCTCGCTCAGTTACAGCCAGAGCTGGGAGAAAGGCGGCTCGGAGAGCCAAAGCGTGACGTTGGGGACAAGCTCGGGTATCACCGTGACATTGCAGCCAAACCAATCCGTCGAAGCAGAGCTCACCGCAAGCAGAGGGAAGCTGACTGTACAGATCGTCTACCAGCTGACCCTGTCTGGATATACGGCCATCAACTATGGCGACACCTACAAGGATCACCATTTCTGGGCTTTGGACATCAATGCTGTCATGGCAGCGGCAGGTTCTCCAACCTCGATCACCACCACAGAAACGATCGAGATCGATTTCTATGCCAACTCGAAGATCGTGCTCAAGGATCCAAGTGGTAAATCGCTCACTTCTTTCGTCGTGGGTCCACTGCATCCCTGACATGAGGTGAGCCAGGGTCGCCTTGGTGCGGGTTAGACACACACACTGACCCGCAGTCATCCAGCCTTGGAAAAAGTGCGCTGGCGAACCGGATGCAGGAGACATCCTTGTGCATCGTGAGATCCGACCATGGCGCAATGTCCATCTCGGACCATGACCGAGCGCCAATCCAGCGGGTCGAATGCTTTGGTCCTGATCGACTTCAGACGAGGCCAGCCACCGACCAACGAGCAACACGACCACGGCGTAACGATCGGGCGGATGCACCGGCGCCTGGGATGGCATGCACCACGCTTGCACTGCGGTTGCACGCGCGCCATCCGCATGCGCCGGCAGGACTGTCGACCACATGTTGTCAGTGACTTTGAACCGTTACGTATTCTGTCTCGCACCCGGCGGCCAATGCGGGATACTGCGCTCCTACGCAGGCGAGATGGGCCGGATGTCCGAGTTGCCGATCACCGAGTTGTTGCAGGCCTGGCAGCGCGAAGAACCCGGGGCGGCCGATGCATTGGCCCGGCAGGTGTATAACGAGGACATGAACCCCGCTAGTCGCCCCCTGGCCGCTCAACCCTGCTGACTGCGCTCAAACACCATCAGGCTCTCTCCGGCAATCACTCTCAATGTCGCCACACGACGATCGCTGCCTCGATCGAACTGAAGCTGTAGGGTTGCGGCAGGGAGGGATGCCTCGGCGACCACAAAGCGATGACTGGTGACCGGCTTCAGCGAGCGACGCTTATTCCTGACGTTCAACTCCAACTCCCCGCTCTTGTACGAGATCACGATGTCATCGTCGAAAAGGATCATATCCAGCGCGCCGGTAAGCAATGGCTGCTGATTGGGCTGACGCACATAGCGGCCTTCGTACTGCTGCATCACAGGCGTGATATCGACCTTGCTGACTTGCACCGACCAATCGCCAGGCCAGTGGAGCGAATCGGACACCGCATTGCGGATTTCGTTGTGCAGCAGGTCGCCATTTTCGCCGTTGGTCAGCACGATCAGCCCGTCGCCGCTTTCCAGATGTCCTTCGAGATAGGCCTTGTAACTGTCGTTGGCTCCGGCGTGGTGGAACATGCGCGATTGCCCTAGCCCGGCAAGGCGTGGCCCGAGTCCGTGGATGCTGGGGGACACCTCGGTCATCATGTCGATCGCCAGCTCCTGCGGCAGCCACCCGTCGCCGCGTCGATAGGAGTCGCCTAATGCGATGACGAAGTGACCCAACTCCCTGGCGCAGGTCCAGAAGCCTGAGGCGGCCAGCTCCGGAAAACTTTGCCATCCACGCGGAAGCGCCACCGGCGCGCCAGCGTCATCGTGTGCGTGTGCCACATCGCGGGTATCGGCTGGGAGGCTGGCTGCGAACCGGCTTCTGCGCATTCCCAACGGACCAAGCAGATACTCGCTGGCAATCGCAGGCAACGGCTTGCCGACCGCGTCTTCGATCACTGCCTGGGCAATCATGTAACCACCGCCGGAGTAACGTGCACGGGTGCCGGCGATATCGATGCGCTGCAATGGCGCGTTGACGGCAGGCGAGGTTCCGGTGAGCGTCTGTACCAGCGTGGGCAGCGCAGCACCCGGATCGAAATCCTGGAAGCCATGCACGTTGAAACCTGCGGTATGCGAGAGCAGCATGCGTAGGCAAATCTTTCCGGAATCGCCATCCAGACCCGGTGGGATCTTCCAACGGCGTAGCCAGGTGCCGACGTCTTTCTCCAGATCCACGATGCCCAGGGCTGCCAGCTTCACGCATAGCGCGGCGGTCACCACTTTGCTGACCGACCCAACCGAGAACAAAGTGTCTTCGCCGATCGGCCAATGACGCCCTGCTTGTTTCGATCCGATGCAGGTGCTGCTGTGAATCCGACCATCGCGCAGGATGGCAACCGCCACGCCCGGAACGTGATGGTGCTGCATGCGCGCCTGCAAGGACCAGCGTTCTTGGCCGCTGTGGACGGTCGGCCGCAGCAATGTTTGGAAGCTCGTATCCGGGATTGCCGCGCGGGCATGGCCGGCTATCGGCAGCGACAACAGCGGCAGGGTCAGCCCGCCAACCAGCAGCTCACGACGATGGAGTATAGGCATGACGCGTCTGGAGTTTTCTGCAAGTCTCTGCGCTAGTGTGCCTGAGCATGAACCGAATCGGTATAGCGCGAAGTGGCGATCGACACGCGTGGGAGCGGCGCGTTGGGACATTGCGATGTGGTGCTGCGTCTTGAGACGCGGCTAACAGCACGTGGGTTACCGATTGAAGCGGCAGGGGGAGTTTTCATCTGCCAGAGTCGGACCTGGCTGCCAGCGGATCGCCCTCCGATGCTGGCGCCGTGCGCGCCGGGGCCGGCGCGGCGCACCGCCAGCCATCTAAACCGTTACGTATTCTGTCTCGCACCCGGCGGCCAATGCGGGATACTGCGCTCCTACGCAGGCGAGATGGGCCGGATGTCCGAGTTGCCGATCACCGAGTTGTTGCAGGCCTGGCAGCGCGAAGAACCCGGCGCAGCCGATGCATTGGCCCGGCAGGTGTATGAGGTGCTGCGCGAGACGGCCATGCGCGAGTTGCGGCGCGATGCGCGCGCGGGCCTGCAAGCGGCCGAGCTGGTGCATGAGGCGTGGATGCGTCTGGAGCAGGGGCAGCAGGCGTTTCGCTCGCGGACCCATTTCTATGCGGTGGCGGCGTTGCAGATGCGCCATCTGTTGGTGGATCTGGCGCGCCAGCAGGCCAGTGCCAAGCGGCTTGGGCAAGCGGTGACCTTGACGGTCAGCCTGTCCGACGGCGCGCCAAGGCCGGAAGCATTGATGGTGGTGGCCGATGCCTTCGACAAGCTGGCGCGTGTGGACGAGCGCAAGGCCAGAGCCTTCGCGTTGACGGAGCTGGTGGGATTCAGTGTGGCCGAGGCAGCCGAGCAACTGGAGGTCTCGGTGCCGACGCTGGAGCGCGATCTGCGCTTTGCACGGGTATGGCTGGCGGCGCAGCTGTGAGCGTGGGCGCCACCGCCTGGCAGCGGCTGGAGGCGTTGTTTCACCAGGCATGCCAGCAACCGGTCGAGGCGCGCGAGGCCTTTGCGCATGCCCAGGCCGGCGATGATGCGGTGCTGCGCGACGAGTTGCTCGCGATGTTGGCGGTCGAATCGCAGGCCACGTTGCGGGTATGCGCGCCGCTGAAACAGGCGGTTGCGGCATTGCGCGCGCCATTGCCGGAACTGCCGGCCGGTACGCGTTTTGGCGCATGGGCAATCGATCGCCTGATCGGCGCCGGTGGCATGGGGCAGGTGTATCTGGGCCATCGCGCCGACGGTGCCTACGAGCGCGAGGTGGCGATCAAGCTGGTCGCTGCCGACGTCCTGGATGTGCAACGGCGCGCGTTGTTCGAGTTCGAATGCCGCTTGCTGGCGCAGATGGTGCATCCGGCGATCGCGCAGATTCACGACGTAGGCACCGATGCGCACGGCCGCCCGTATCTGGTGATGGAGTACCTGCGTGGCGATCCGATCACCTGGTGGTGCGATGCGCATCTGCTGTCGTTGCGCGCACGTGCCTTGCTGATGCTGCGGGTGGGCGAGGCGGTGCAGCACGCGCATCAGAAGGGCGTGATCCACCGCGATCTCAAGCCGAGCAATGTGCTGGTCAGCGCCATCGACGGGCGGCCGATGCCGGGCGTGATCGATTTCGGCATCGCGATCGATGCGTCCAACCCCGGCGTGACCTCGGCACATGGCCGTGGGACGCCCGGCTACATGAGCCCGGAACAGGCACGTGGTGCGCAGGATGTGGATGCGCGCAGCGATATCTATGCGCTGGGTGCCATGTTCTACGAACTCAGCTGCGGGTTGGTGCCGGTTGCCGGGGGCGACGGTTTTCCGCAGCCGCCGTCGCAGCGGCTGGCGGCGGTGCCGGCCGATGCGCGCGCGCGTATCTGCGCAGCCCGCACGACCACGCACCACGCGCTGCGCGAACACCTGCGTGGCGGCCTGGATGCGATCGTGCTGCACGCGCTGGCGCCGGAACCCGGCGCGCGCTACGCATCGGTATCGGCCTTGATGGACGATCTGCACCGGTGGCTCGACGGGTATCCGCCACGTGCGTTGCAGGCGGGACGGTGGTTGCGGTTACGCAAATTCACCCAGCGCCATCGCACTGGCGTCGTGGCCGGTGGGCTGATGTCGGTGGCGCTGGTCGCCGGTTTGTGCGCCACGCTGTGGTCGCTGCATCAGGCCGCGCGCGATGCGCAGCGCGCGCAGGTGACCGGCGATTTCATGAGTTCGGTGCTGTCCAGCGTAGACCCTGCCATCGCGCAGGGACTGGACAAGACGCTGATGCAACGCGTGCTGCATCAAGCCTCGCAGCGTGCCGCAAGTGAGCTGGCAACCCAGCCGGATGCACGGATGCAGGTCGAGCTCACGCTGGGTCGCAGTTTGATCGCAATGTCCGATTACTCGCATGCAGTGACGCACCTGCGCACGGCGCTGGCACTCGCGCAGCCGCAAGCGGGCGAGGTCAGCCTGCCGATGCTGGAAGCCACTTCCATGCTCGGCCAGGCGCTCAGTGGCGCAGGCAACTCGCATGAGGCCGAGCGCGTGCTGCGCGATGGCATCGGGCAGGCGGCAGGCGGCACTGTCCAGCAGCAGGCAATGGGCAACGCCATGCGTGCCAGGCTGGCATGGGTGCTGCGCGACCAAGGCCGCATGACCGAGGCATTGGCGCAGGGCCGGCACGCGTATGTAGCGGCATTGGCCAACGCTGCGACCACGGCAGATCAACGTGTCGATGCCGGTCATGTCTATGCCGGCATGTTGGCCGATACCGGGCAGCTGTTGCCGGCAATCACCTTGCAGCGTGGCCTGCTGCGCGAGCGCATCGCCTTGCGTGGGCCAGAGCATCCGTTGACGTTGGCCATGCGCAACAGCCTTGCGGTCTTTCTGCTCAGGCAGCGCAACTTTTCCGCTGCCGAAGCGGAACTTGCACCGTTGCTGGGCGTGATGCGCACCTTGTACGGCGAGCACGCCGCCGACACCTTGATGGTGCAAGCCAATCTGGCCGATGCATTGCGGCAGCAGGGCAAACTGGCCGAAGCCGGCGCGCATTACCGCGCGGCGATGGAGCGTGCACGCGCTGCATTCGGCAGCGATGCGCCGGCCACCATCGCTTATCGCAGTAATCACGCGTTCTGGTTATTGGACGACGGCCAAGTAGAGGCCGCACTGGACGAACAACGTGCTGCACTTGCGGCATCGTTGCGTGGCCTCGGGCGTGCACATCCACAAACCGCCGAGATCCTGCGTGGCATGTCCGAGGCCGAACGCCGGCTTGGCCAGACCGTCGCCGCGCGCGATCACGCCCGGCAGGCGCTACAGATTCTGACCGGCATCTTTGGCGACGCAGAAGAGCCGCTGCGCGCCGCGCGCCAGACCCTGGCCCTGATCGAGCCGATCAAGACGCTGCCAGCGGGCGCTCCCGCCGGTACGCAGACCGCCGCCGCCGTCGTGCAACGCTGAGACGTATGGGCTGGGGGGGGGGCAGCTCGCGCGTGGATAGTGCCGCCTGCCGACAACGTCGGGAGCGTATCGCTGCACTCCGCAGTGCGCTTTGCCGACCTGCAATCTGCGTGATGGTCGCTGGCGTGGTGGCGCAGGTGGGGATCTGAAACGTCGCTGCGTTGCCTTGCTGCTGCCGGTGATCCTGGCAGCATCGCCGACGACAACGGAGCCATCCGACAGGGAAGCGCAGGGAGTCCTCAGTTGGACCTGGCCATGCCAATGCCGGTTTGCGCTGGGTCAGGCGACTGCCTGCTTGTACCGACATGCTGCCCATCCCGTCCGTGGCCTATCCGACGGTCGCGCCAACGGGTTCATCAATGGCGACGCTGGCGGCATGGCCTCACCGCCGCCGCAGTGCGGCGGTTGCCCCGAAGAGCGACAGCAGCGGCGCAACCTGCGCTGCTGCATACCGAACCCATCGGCTGAAGCGTCGGCGCGCTCGCGCTTTCCGCTCTGCCACTCCCACATCACCAGCTATACAGCTTCCAATACACCTTGTTGACCTTGTCCTTCTCGGCATCGGTATGCCCGTCATGGTCGCGGTCGTACAGGAAGTAGGGCGCCCCGCGTGTGGGCGTGACACGCACCATTTCCAGCTGGCCGTTGACGCGGTATTCGTCGATCTTGTCGCCGTTGCCCATGGTCTTGGTGGTCACATCCGCACCGGCCGGTACATCGCCGCCGGCACTTGCCCCGCCGGTGGCGCAGCCGCCGAGCAGCAGTAACGGCAGCAGCAAAAGACTCGCTCTGATCATCGTGGTCATCCGTTCTAGGTCGTCGGCCAGTATGCGCCGGCAGGGTGTGGCCTGAGCGTGCAGCGTAGAATTGGCGGATGAGCAGATTAGTCCTGATCGACGGGTCCAGTTACCTGTATCGCGCGTTCCACGCGCTTCCGCCGCTGACCAACGCCCAGGGCGAGCCCACCGGTGCCTTGTTCGGCGTGGTCAACATGCTGCGCGCCACACTGAAGGAGCGCCCGGCTTACGTCGCGTTCGTGGTGGATGCACCGGGCAAGACCTTCCGCGACGACCTGTACGCCGACTACAAGGCCAATCGCCCATCGATGCCCGACGACCTGCGTGCGCAGGTACAACCGATGTGCGACATCGTGCATGCGCTGGGCATCGACATCCTGCGCATCGATGGGGTGGAAGCCGACGATGTGATCGGCACGCTGGCGCTGCAGGCCGCCGCCGATGGCCTGAGCGTGACCATCTCCACCGGCGACAAGGACTTCGCCCAGCTGGTGCGTCCGGGCATCGAGCTGGTCAACACCATGAGCGGCAGCCGCATGGATTCGGACGCGGCGGTGATCGCCAAGTTCGGCGTGCGCCCCGACCAGATCGTCGACCTGCTGGCGCTGATGGGCGACACCGTCGACAACGTGCCCGGCGTGGACAAGTGCGGCCCCAAGACCGCCGCCAAATGGCTGGCCGAATACGATTCGCTCGATGGCGTGATCGCCAACGCCGACAAGATCAAGGGCAAGATCGGCGAGAACCTGCGCGCCGCGCTGCCGCGGCTGCCGCTCAACCGCGCACTGGTCACCATCAAGACCGACGTAACCCTGGCCAGCGGCCCGCGCGCGCTGGACCTGCGCGAGCCCAACGCCGAAACGCTGGCGGTGCTGTACGCACGCTACGGCTTCACCCAGGCGCTGCGCGAACTCGGCGGTGCAGCCGCCCAGGCCGGCCTGCTGACCGAGCCGATGCCGCTCGGCGCGGCCGCCGCCAGTGCCCGTACCGAACCCGGTCGTGCGCGTGGCACCGGCTTCGTGTCCGGCCCGGCCAGTGCCCCGGTGGATCTGGACCCCGCGCTGTCGGCACCCGGCCAGTACGACACCATCCTGACCCAGGAACAGCTCGACAGCTGGATCGCCCGCCTGCGCGCGGCCGGCCAGTTCGCCTTCGATACCGAAACCGACAGCCTGGATCCGCTGCAGGCCGACTTGATCGGCCTGAGCGTGGCCGCCGAGCCCGGCCAGGCCGCGTATCTGCCGTTCGGCCACAACTTTCCCGGCGCTCCGGCCCAGCTCGACCGCAGCCAGGCGCTGGCCCAGCTGGCGCCGCTGCTCACCGACCCGGCGCTGCGCAAGCTCGGCCAGCACGGCAAGTACGACCTGCACGTGATGCGCCGCCACGGCATCGCCCTGGCCGGCTACAGCGACGACACCTTGCTGGAGAGCTTCGTGCTCAATTCCGGCAGCGCGCGCCACGACATGGACAGCCTGGCCAAGCGTTACCTGGGCTACGACACGGTCAAGTACGAGGACGTCTGCGGCAAGGGCGCCAAGCAGATCCCGTTCGCCCAGATCAGCCTGGACGACGCCACCCGCTACGCCGCCGAAGATGCCGACATCACCCTGCGCCTGCACCAGGTGCTCGGCCCCAGGCTGGCCGCCGAGCCGGGCCTGGAGCGCGTCTACCGCGAGATCGAGATGCCGCTGGTGGAAGTGCTGGCGCGCATCGAAGCCAACGGCGTGTGCGTGGACGCGGCCGAACTGCGCCGCCAGAGCGCGGACCTGTCCAAGCGCATGCTCGCCGCCCAGCAGAAGGCCACCGAACTGGCCGGGCGCAGCTTCAACCTGGATTCGCCCAAGCAACTGCAGGCGCTGCTGTTCGACGAGCTCAAGCTGCCCGCCGTGGTCAAGACGCCCAAGGGCCAGCCCTCGACCAACGAAGAGGCGCTGGAAGCCATCGCCGACCAGCACGAGCTGCCGCGGGTGATCCTGGAATACCGCGGCCTGGCCAAGCTGCGCAGCACCTACACCGACAAGCTGCCGGAGATGATCCACCCGCAGTCCGGGCGCGTGCACACCAGCTACCACCAGGCCGGCGCGGCCACCGGGCGGCTGTCTTCGTCCGATCCCAACCTGCAGAACATCCCGATCCGCACCGAAGACGGCCGCCGCATCCGCCGCGCCTTTGTCGCACCGCCCGGGCGCAAGCTGATCGCCTGCGACTACTCGCAGATCGAACTGCGCATCATGGCCCACCTGTCCGGCGACCCTGGCCTGGTCGGCGCGTTCGAGTCCGGTGCCGACGTCCACCGCGCCACCGCGGCCGAAGTGTTCGGCCGCACCATCGACACGGTCAGCAATGACGAGCGCCGCGCCGCCAAGGCGATCAACTTCGGCCTGATGTACGGCATGAGCGCGTTCGGCCTGGCCCGCCAGCTCGGCATCGGCCGTGGCGAGGCGCAGGACTACATCGCGCTGTACTTCAGCCGCTACCCGGGCGTGCGCGATTTCATGGAAACCACCCGCCAGCAGGCGCGCGACAAGGGCTACGTGGAAACCGTGTTCGGCCGCCGGCTGTATCTGGACTTCATCAATGCCGGCAGCCAGGGCCAGCGCGCCGGCGCGGAGCGTGCTGCGATCAACGCACCGATGCAGGGCACCGCCGCCGACATCATCAAGCGCGCCATGGTCAGCGTGGACGGCTGGATCGCCGACCACGCGCAGCGCGCGCTGATGATTCTGCAGGTGCACGACGAACTGGTGTTCGAAGCCGATGCCGATTTCGTCGAGACATTGCTGAGCGAAGTCACCACGCGCATGTCGGCGGCGGCGCAATTGCGCGTACCGCTGGTGGTCGATTCCGGCGTTGGCGACAATTGGGATGAGGCGCACTGACGCGCAAATTCACATTGATATGCTGAATACGCATGGCAGAGAAATGCGCATTCGGCAGCCGTCGAAGGAATGAATAACCGCTAAATTCTACATATTTTTAACAGTTATCTTCACGATCCATCAATGTGCAAAATGGTGTTATATCCCTCGACGGGCGCAACGCCTGTCGGCAGATCTCTCCCATCCCCTGGAGCAGATCTCGGAGCGGAAACTCCTCCCCAAGTTTCCGTTCCCTGGCCCCGCCGACCTCCCCCTGGTCTGCGGGGCTTTTTATTTTCCGGCGTGAGTTCCACTGGCGCAACATAAGCCGTGCATTACACCGGCTGAATACAGCGCCCGCGGTGTGGATCACAAATTGAAATACGTAATCAGCGTGATTTTTCGAACGCGGCGCTTTATTGGGCGCCGCGTTCTTGATGGGCCTATTCAGCCCAGCCAGTCGCGCGGTATCAGATAGTCCATCAAGCGCGCCTCGGCGCTGCCTGGTTCGGCCTCAAAGCCGTACTCCCAACGCACACGGGGCGGCAGGCTCATTAGAATGCTCTCGGCCCGTCCACCGCTTTGCAGCCCGAACAGGGTGCCCCGGTCGTAGACCAGGTTGAACTCCACGTAGCGCCCGCGCCGATAGAGCTGGAACTCGCGCTCGCGCTCACCGTAAGCCGTGTCCTTGCGGCGCTCGACGATCGGCAAATACGCATCCAGGAATCCATCGCCGACCGCGCGCTGGTAAGCGAAGTCGCGCTCGAAGTCGCTGCCCAGATCGTCGAAGAACAGCCCGCCCACGCCGCGTGTCTCGTTGCGATGGCGCAGGAAGAAATACTCGTCGCACCAACGCTTGTGCGCCGCATAGCGCTCTTCGCCGAACGGTGCGCATAGCGCCTGCGCCGTGCGGTGCCAATGCAGCACGTCTTCATCCACCGGATAGAACGGGGTCAGGTCGAAGCCGCCACCGAACCAGGCGGCAACCACTTCGCCATCGCGCTCGGCGCGGAAATAGCGCACGTTGGTGTGGGTGGTCGGAACATGCGGGTTGTGCGGATGGAACACCAGCGACACGCCGCAGGCACGCCAGGTGGCCCCTGCCAGTTCGGGGCGATGCGCACTGGCCGAAGGCGGCAGACGCGAGCCGGAGACATCCGAAAACCCGATGCCGGCCTGCTCGAACACCGCGCCATCGCGCAGGATACGGGTGCGCCCGCCACCGCCTTCCGCACGCTGCCACAGATCCTCGCTAAACCGCGCGCGTCCATCGACGGCTTCCACGGCAGCGCAGATACGGTCCTGCAGGTCGGTCAGATAATCGCGTACACGGTCGAATTCGTTCATGTCGCCCATTCTAAGCCGTGGATTGCGCCCGGCGTAGCTGCCCGAACGCGCCAGTTTTGTCGCAGGGCGATGTGACACTGGCGTGGGCAGCGCGCGCAGCGGGAGACCTGGTTGCGGCACGGCCGATCGGAGCAACCGGCTGCGGGGATATTGCCCGCCCACGGTCTGGCGACGGCGAACCGTCAAGCGCCAGTCGAGAAGGTCGGTGTGGAGCGTGCGAGCAGTGCCTGAGGGTGCTCTGATACACATGCCGGCTCGCCAGCTTCCCTGTCGCTCTTGAGCGACTGCGATAACTTGACCGACTGCGATCGCGACGCCACCCGCAGCACTCGGCCACTACCCCCGCGTCACTGCCCGCTTTTCATCCAGCCAGGCACCGGGCAGCGGTCTGCTGTGGTGTCCTCGCCGTTTGCGGAACCCTGTGGCGGCATGGATGGATGCACGGCGTGTCCCGCAAGCGGCGAGGGCACCGCGCACGCGACGCACCAATGCGCGACTGAAGCAATCCGCGCAGCGATGACCCATCAGCGAACGATCAGACCTCGCGCGCGGCCGCAAATTCGGCGCGCACGGCCGGCGTACACAACCGCCACGCCAGCGCCGCATGCACGCAGCCGATTGCCAGGGCGCCCAGCCCGGTCAGCAGCAGCGCGGCCTGGCGGGTCGCCTGCAGGCGCACTTGCAGCTCGGGCCATTCGGCGCTGTGCACGACGTCGGCAGGCAACATGGCCTGCACACCATCGAACAACGGCCCGATCAAGGCCAGGCCGCCGAAATTGAGCAGGCCGGTCACCAGTAACACCATCACGAAGCCGATACGCGCCCATTCGCGTCGCTGCAGCAAGGCCCAGCTCAGCCACGCAAACGCCACCGACACCACCACGCCGACGACCGATAACGACAGCGCATGGTCGATCAGCCATTGCCACGACGCGGGCAGGGTGATGCCCTCCGGCAGCCCCAGTGACGCTGTATCGGGTAGCAGCACGATCAGCATGATCTGCAAGGCGTTGGTCATCGCACTGACCACCCCGAGCAGCAACGACACCCACGCCAGCGGGGTGACGAAGCCGCCGCGTGGTCGCGATGACGGTGCCGGCGTCGCGTTCATTGCAGCGATGCGATGTGGGCGGCCACGGCGGCCTGGCCAGGCGGATCCAGCGACGGCTGCAGCTGCGCATACCAACCGGGCAGCGCATCGGCTGGCAGACACGCGCGCAGCAATGGCGTGCTGCGCTCCAGGAATGCCTCCAGGAAGGGGAGCCCGCGCACGTAGAGGAAATGGCTGTCGGTGATCGACATGCCCGCATACGCCTCGCGTAACCATTCCAGGTGCGGCAGCGCGTGCGCACCGTGGCCGGCGCGGGTCAGCGCGGTGAGGAAACTGGTGCGCGCGGTGGCGGGCGAGGTGGAGCGCTCTTGCGCGTTCAAATCATCGAAGGTCAGCAACCACTGTTCGCCACGGTCGATCTCGTTGCACATCACCGAGGTGGTCGCCAACTGCAATGCGTTGTGAGCGGTTGGCTCCAGTTCGTATAGCGCCAGCCAGTGCGGGTACGCCTCGCGATAGCGGTCCAGCGCGCTCAGTGCCAGCGCGCATAACCGCTGCGCATCGGCGCCGACATGCAACTGCGCCTGTGCGGCATTGACCGCGCCCACATGATCGCCACGCTGGAACAAGTGGAGCGCGGGCAGCAATGCAGGATCGATCTCGACGGCAGTTTCCGCGTTGTCTGCAACCGCCGCCGGCGCCACGACCGGTTCGGTTCGCGGCGTCTTTGTCGCGGCGGGCTTGCGCCCAAGTAAACGATCCCATAGGCCCATTGCATCTACCTTCTGCGCGCCGGTCGGTGAGTGAAGCCGCAGCTATGCCGGCGGCGCACCGGTCAGGCGACAGACCGACGCAGAAGGGCGCGCACTGCGCCAGCGATCTGCCGATCCTTGGCCAAGCTTAGAGCGACTTGCGTAGGTTGAGGTGAGTGCGAGCCAAGCGCTCACCCGACGAGCCAACGCATTGCGCATCCTGCCGGACCGTGGCGGCCGCTCGCTGCTGGCGCGGCCTGCCGACGATACCTGGGTATCGGCGAGCGGAGCGATGCATCATTCCGCCGGCGGTCTTATTGCTTCACCTGCTCGTTGAACAACGTGAGGATGCGCTTGTACTCGTCCAGCCACGAATCGGCACGCGTAAAGCTGTGGCGTTCCAGCGGATACGGTGCCACCTGCCAGTTGTCCTTGTGCAGTTCCATCAATCTCTGCGTCATGTCCACCGAGTCCTTGAAGAACACGTTGTCGTCGATCATGCCGTGCGCGATCAGCAGATGGTCGCGCAACCCGTCGGCATAGTTGATCGGCGATGAAGTCTTGTACGCCTGCGGATCGAGTTCGGGCGTGTTGAGGATGTTGGAGGTGTATTCGTGGTTGTACTGCATCCAGTCGCCCACCGGCCTTAGCGCCGCGCCGGCCTTGAAGGTGCCGGGGCTGCGGAACAGCGCCATGTAGGTCATGAAACCGCCGTACGAGCCGCCGTAGATGCCGGCACGCGAGCGATCGCCCTGCTTGGTGTCGACCAGCCAATCCAGCCCGTCCAGATAGTCTTCCAGCTCCGGGTGGCCCATGTTGCGGTAGATCGCGGTGCGCCAGTCGCGGCCGTAGCCCTCCGAGGCGCGGTAATCCAGATCCAGCACGATGTAGCCCTGCTGCACCAGCAGGTTGTGGAACATCTGCTCGCGGAAATACGGCGTGTAGCGCTGCGAGACGTTCTGCAGATAGCCCGCGCCGTGTACGAACATCACGATCGGATACCGCTTGCCGGGCTCGGGGGTCTGCGGCCCGTAGTATTTGCCCCAGACCGTGCCGGCGCCATGCTTGGACGGCACCTGCACGTATTGCGGTGCGATCCACGGCTGCGCCTTGAAGGCCGACGTGCGGGTGTCGGTGAGCACCGTGGCCTGACCGCCCGCCGCCGGCACCACCGCCAGCTGTGGCGGCAGATAGGCGCCGGAATAGCGCACCAGCAACTGCTGCCCGTTCGGCGACAGGCTGAAGCCTTCCACGCCGTTCAACGCAGTGACTTCGGTGAGCTGATCGCTGCCCAGATCGAGCTTGCAGACCTCGTAATCGCCCGGCCATTTCTGGTTGCAGAGAAAGAACATGCCGCTGCCATCGGCGCTGGGCACCGGCATCGACACTTCCCACTTGCCGCGCGTGCGCTGTCGCGGTTTGCCGTTGCCTTCCACCGTGTACAGCTGCGAATAGCCGGATTCTTCCGACAGCAGCCATAGCGTGCGGTTGTCGGGCAGCCAGCCGAAATCGTTGAAGTCCCAGTTGATCCAGGCGCTGTCGCTCAGGCGATGACGCGGCTGCAGTTTGGCGTTGTCCAGATCCACGCTGGCGATCCAGCGGTCCTTGTTGTCCACTGCGCGGATTTCCACCGCCACATTGCGGCCGTCATCGCTCCAATGCACTGCCGGCCCGCTGCCGTCGCCGTCGCTTTCCACGCGCACGGCGCGGTTGCCCTTGAGCGCATCGCGCTTGGCGGCCTTGCGCAGCGCCGCCAGCGGATCGGCGGCAATGCCCGGCAGCGTGTCGAAGGACAGCGGCTTGGCAGTGCCCGCACTGACATCGACCAACCACAGCGCATGCGCCACCGGGGCATTGCGACCGACGCGGGTGCGCACTTCCTGGAATTCTTCGTAGCCGGATTCGGTCACGTACTTGGGCATCTTGCCGGCCTGGCCCTCTTCGGCGCCCTTGGCCTGGGTGACCACCAGCAGATGGCGGCCGTCCGGCGACAGCGCGCTGTCGACGATCTCCACCTCATCGCCGAGGTAGACCGGCGCGGCGGCACGCGTGGTATCGGCGCGGCGCCAGGCATCTTCCTGTGTGCGCAATGCGTCGCGTTGTTCGCGGTCGCGGCGCAGCGTGGCCAGCGTGGCCAGTTGCTGCTCGCGCAGCACATCGGCCTTGGGGGCCGCATCGGGATCGCGCTCGGCCTTGACCACCGCCACCTGCGCGGTGCCGCCATCGGCGCGCCAGTGATACCAGTTGTTGCCTGCGCGCCAGATGGCACCGCCGTCGCTGGCGAATTGCGGCCGCGATTCGACCTCGTTGCTGCGGGTCAGCTGGGTGAGCGCGCCAGAGCGCAGATCGCGCAGGAAGATGTCGCCGTTGCGCGCGAACAGCATGCGCTGACGGGTTGCGTCGTAACTGGGGTTGTCGGCATCCAGGCCGGCGCGGGCGTTGTCGGCCACGCGTTCGGCTGCCGCGCCGCCGCTGGCCTGACGATAGGTGTCGCGCACCGGACTGCCGCTGCGTTTGAGCTGGTATTGCACCTGTTTGCCATCCCACTGCCACCAGGCCTGCTCCACCGACGGCCCGATCCAGTCCGGATCGGCCATCACCTGTTCGATGGTCAGCGGTGCGGCGGACTGCGCATGTGCAGTGACGGCCAGCAACAAGAAAGACAACGGCAACAATCTGGGCATCGGTAACGGCTGGACGCAACGGAGTAGCGGACAAGCCTAGCAGCTTGTTTCTGCGGCAGGCTTGGGCCACAGGTCATGTGCGTGAGTGCGTTGGATCGCGTCGCTGAAAACGTCGGCGCGGCCGTGAATGGCGGGCGCGACCATGATGGCTGGGTCGGAGGCTGCCAATGACGATCAACCGCGTGGGTGGATGCATCACGATGGAACGACACACGCATCGTCAGCGTGCAAGTGCGTGGTGCGCCTGACCATTGCGATGCGACGGCCTGCCTGCTGCGCCTGTGTCAGAACGCGCTCTGGTGCGCGTCTGGCATGGCACGGTTTGGCCGTGGGCGCTGGGCAACTGCAATGGAAGGCTGCGTGCTTGCTTGCTGGCGGCATAGGCGCTGCTGTGGCCAGCAACCGCCATGCGCCATCGCGCATGGCACATGCCACGTCGCAGTGCATGTCATTGCCATGGTCCGTGCGACGCGTTGCCCACCGCAGCAAAGACGCGCCGACCCCGGGGTTGCCGCGCCGCCGGAAACCTCCCGACTTGCCAGCAGCGCAGGTGGCGGCCAAGCTAGCGCGCTTTTGCGACTGTCGGTTCCTATGTCCAGCTTGCCCGCTTCTGCTGTTTTCCACCCGATGGCCGTCGGCGCGCCCGGCCGGCCATTGGCCTGGCGGGCAGGGCAATCGGTCGATCTGGCCACCTTCATCGCGCATGTGCACGGCCTGGCGCAGCAGCTGCCTGCCGGCCGCCACGCGGTGAATCTGTGCGAAGACCGCTACCGCTTCATGGTGGCCTTCTACGCGTGTGCGCTGCGCGGGCAGGTGTCGCTGCTGCCGTCCTCGCGCGCCCCGGCGGTGGTGGGCGAAGTGCAGGCGCGCCACGACGATGCGTACTGCCTGGGCGATCTGGCGCTGGAACTGGCGCCGCCGCGCTATTGGCAGTTGCCGGCCGAATTGCCGCAGGCCGAGGGCCCGATCCCGCAGTTGGCCGACGACGCCCTGGTGGCGATCGGCTTCACCTCTGGCAGCACCGGCAGCCCGCAGCCCAACCCCAAGACCTGGGGCAGTTTCCTGACCAGTACCCGGCAGGATCTGGTGGCGCTGGAAAGCCTGTGGGCGCATACCGATGCGGTGCCGCACGTGGTGGCCACAGTGCCGCCGCAACATATGTACGGCATGGAATTGTCGGTGCTGCTGCCGATGGTGACCGCGCTTGCGGTGCATGCGGGCCGCCCGTTCTTCCCCGACGATGTGGCGCGTGCGCTGGCCGATATTCCCGCCCCGCGCGTGCTGGTGACCACGCCGGTGCATCTGCGCGCGCTGGTCGAATCCGGCGTGGCGTTGCCGCCGCTGGTCGGCATCGTGTCGGCCACCGCGCCGCTGGCGCAGGACGTTGCGGCGGCCGCCGAGGCGCGCTTCGGTGGCGAAGTGCGCGAGATGTTCGGTTCTACCGAAACCTGCGTGTTCGCCGTGCGCCGCACCGCACTGGAAATGTCATGGACACCGCTGCCGGGCGTACGCCTGGAAACACAGGCGGCCGGCACCCTGGTGCATGCACCGCATCTGGCCACACCGGTATTGCTGGCCGACATGATGGATGTGGCCGACGACGGGAGTTTCCAGGTGCGCGGGCGTCAGGCGGACCTGCTGGAAATCGCCGGCAAACGCGCCTCGCTGGCCGACCTTACCCGTCGCCTGCTCGCCATCCCCGGCGTGATCGACGGCACCATCGTGCAGCTTCCCGCCGATCCCGGTCAGGTGGTCGGCCGCATCGCCGCATTGGTGGTCGCCCCGACCCTGGACGAAGCGCACATCCTCGCCGCCCTGCGCGCCAGCGTGGACCCGGTATTCCTGCCGCGCCGCCTGCGCAAACTCGCCGCATTGCCACGCAACGAAACCGGCAAACTGCCGCGCGATGTGGTGCTGGGCTTGCTCAACGGCTGAGTGATGGTGGGCAACACGGTGTGCAGGTCGATCACAGCGGCCGCGCGATCGGATTGCTCACTGACCGGGCGCTGGATGAGAGCAGATGTAGGACGAAAAACGCGCCATCAGGCCGGTTTCCCGCAGCGCCTGCAGGGTCGCATTTACCTGGCAGGTCAATCCATTCTGATCCGCGCAACGCCGATCGGCGGCGTTGACGGCATTCAAGCGCGTGCGGTCCCGTTGTGTCAGCTGCGCCTGGAACCCTTCCTGGGCGAAATCCAGGTCACCTGGCGTGATGGATCTGATCCGTCGCGCGGGACAGCGTCGATCGGTCTGGTCTGCCAGCGTTTCGAACGCGGGTCCTTCGAATATCTGCGGACTGGCGTGGGTGGCGGCCGCCAGGACGATTGCGAAAACAAGCACGTTGCCTCCGTGAGAACATCGTCTCGTCGACAGCGCGCACGCTCTCACCGATAGCGACTGCCGGCCAGTGCCTGCGCGTGGAACGGTCAGTGGCGGGATAGATAGATAACCGCCTGGCCGCGACGATGGGGGGTATCTCCGCGCGGTTTTCAGTGGCGACGGTTAGCCACGGTCTGCGGCATCCGCACGCAAGGCATCACTCAGCCGTGCACTCCATCAATCTCCACCGCGAGCTCGTCGCGGCAGATCACCGCATGCAGCAGCAGGCGCGGGACCGCATCGCCGAAGCGCGCGTCCAGCGCCTGCGCGACCTTGGGCAGGTCGGCAGGTTCGCGCACGTAGACCTTCAGGCGGGTGCCGGCGCCGAACTGCGCGGGCAGGGCGGGAGCGTGCTGGCGTGCGGCACCGAGCAGGGCGTCGAAGTTGGCGAAGGTCTCTTCCAGCTGCGCCAGCAGCTGGCCGGTATGCATCGAGGCGTGACCGACCACCGCAGCGGTGCCCGACAGCAGCAGCGGCATGTCGCTGCCGGCCGGCGGCAGCATGGCGCGGGCGAAGCTCGGCGATTGCGGGCCGTACTGGCGCGGATAGTTGTAGGCGCTGACCTGGCGCGGATTTTCCAGCGGGGTGCCGGCATCGGTGGCGGCCAACCAGTAGATCTGGATGATGCGCTCGGCATCGCAGCGCCCCACCGCCGTGGCGGCCGGCAGCTGTGCGGTATCGAACGCGCCCAGGCCGCGCGCGCGGCCCACGCAGAACTGGCGGTAGCGCTCACGGTCGCCGCTGCCCAGGGTGATGGCGTCCAGGTAATTCCAGATGCGCAGCAGGCGCGGGGTCTGGCTGCCGGTGACGAACGCGGTGATCTCCGCATACGCCTTGGCGGCGGCTTCTTCGATCTCCACCTCCTGCTCGTCGATCTCGATCACGCCGAACTGCAGGCGCCCGTCGCTGGACCAGGCAATGTGGCCATCGCGGCCGCTGCGCACCGGGGAATCGCTGCGCCACACTTCCAGCACGTTGGCCCGATACGGCTGCAACGGCACCCGCAGGTAGCGCGGATCGTCCAGGCGTGGAGCGGCATCGCCGAAGCCGAACACGGCCAGCACCTGCGGGTCGGCCAGCAGGGCCGATGGGTCGGTCTGATCGACATAGTCGATCTGCAGGCGGGGATGGCGCACGGTGTGCGTGGTCTGGGCCTGGGAAGCAGTCATTGCGTTTCTCGTTGCAAGGTATCGCCGTCGAAGCCGAGCTTGGCCTGGCGCCGGCGATGGCGCCAGGCATGCCAGGCGCGCGGCATGATCGACAGGGTGGTGAGCGCATAGATGGCGCGGAATGCGCGCAGGCGCAGACGGACTTTGGGGCTATCGAACACGTCGCCGGCCAGCATCGCCACCACCGCTTCTTCGATCTGGAAGACGTTTTGCGGTTGCGCAAACAGCGCACGCATGGTCGGGGAGGTAAAGCGATAGATGAACCACTTGAACTCATCCACGCCGCGGGTGAGTTCGCGCTGCAACGCACGCTGCAGTTTCGCTTCGTGCTGCGGCGCGCGCAGCGCTGCATCCACCATCGCCGCACCGCGCTCGGCGCTGTGCATGGCCAGGAACACGCCGGAGGAAAACATCGGGTCGACAAAGGTGTAGGCATCGCCCAGCAGCAACCAGCGCGTCCCGGCCATGCGCGTGCATTCGTAGGCGTAATTGCCGGTGGCGTGCACCGGTGCGACCCGCTCGGCACCCGACATGCGCGCGCCGAGCTCGGCGTTGAGCGCCAGCGTGCGCATGAAGAACCCTTCGCTATCGCCCTTGCGGGTCTTCATGTACTCGGGGTAGCAGACCGCGCCGACGCTGGTGATGTCGTCCGGCAACGGGATCAGCCACATCCAGCCATGCGCATGGCGGTAGATGCTGATGTTGCCGGCATCTTCGCCCGGGCGACGCGTCACCCCGCGGAAATGACTGAACACGGCCGCCGATTGATGCCTGGCATTGGCGCGTTTGAGCTTGAAGCGGTTGCCCAGGAAGGTGTCGCGGCCGCTGGCATCAAGCAGATAGCGCGGGCGGAACTGCTGCGCTTGGCCATCGGCGGCGCGCGCCTGCAGCACCGGTTGTTGGCCATCGAACGCCACCTGTTCGACCTTGACCTGTTCGCGCGCATCCACGCCCACCGCCCGTGCGCGCGCGAACAGCACCTGGTCGAACTGCGCACGCGGCACCTGGAAGGCGAAATCGGTCTTGGCATCGAGTGCGCGCGAAAACCGGAAGGTGTTGTAGCCGCCGGCATCGTTGGGGAAATCCGCACCGCGTTTGAGTACGCCGATGCCACGCACCTGCTCGAGCACGCCCAGGCGTTCGAGGATCGGCATGTTCATCGGCAGCAGCGATTCGCCGATATGGAAGCGCGGGTGCTGCTCCTTTTCGAGCAGGGTGACCGCCCAGCCGAGTTCGGCCAGCACGATCGCCGCCGCGCAGCCGGCCGGCCCGCCGCCGATGATCAAGACGTCCGGGCACTCGGGTCCGGGAGCGGGCCCGGCGCTGGGCGTAGCAGCCGGGGCGAGGCGAACAGCGGTGGAAGTCATCCTGGAACGAACCTGCGGCGAGCGAGCGTCATGCAGGCATGATAGCCTGACCGGCAGCCCGGACAGCTGTGTCGGGCACCGGTCCTACCGACGCACGGCCGCACTCGGATCGGCAGTTACGACAACGTACACTGCGGTTCTGCGCGGCGGCCATCGCACTCAAGCGATCGTGCGCGCTGCGCCTTGCCTGTTTCGAAACTTGTTGCCCGACCCTCACCTGTGGAAGTTCTGGATGTCCTCGCAAACCGCTGCCGAACGTGAACTGGCCGAACTTCTGGTCGAAAGTCTGAACCTGGAGGACGTCCAACCCGCCGACATCGATCCGGAAGCGCCGTTGTTCAACACCGGGCTGGGACTGGATTCGATCGACGCGCTGGAACTGGCGCTGGCGATCAGCAAGCGCTACGGCTTCCAGCTGCGCTCCGACAACGACGAGAACCGTCGCATCTTCGCGTCGCTGCGCGCATTGTCGGCGCATGTCCAAGCCAACAAGACCGTCTGAGGTTCCGACCGCAGCGCCCGCCGATGCACCCCCGTGGGTGCTGGGGTTGGGCGTGGTGCTGGCGGTGGCTTATTCGCCGCTGGCGCATTGGGCCAACGCCAGTCATCGCCCGGATCTGGCGGTCATCGCCGGGGCGCTGCTGGTGCTGATGGTGCTGATCGAGCCGATGGTCGCGCGCCGTGCCTGGGCCTGGGCGCTGGCGGTGCTGATCTTGGCCGGCCTGAGCGCGTTGTGGCATTCGCCCTACGCCATGTTGCTGCTGGCCGCGCCGCCGGTGGTGTTCACCGGCTGGATCGCCTGGTTCTTCGGCCGCAGCTTGCGCGGTGGGCGCACGCCGCTGATCACCCGCATCGTCGAAGGCCTGTACTCCCAGGCCGGCATGCCGATCACCCCGGGGCAATACCGCTATACGCGCCGCCTCACCCTGATCTGGACCTTGCTGCTGTGCGGCCTGACCCTGGTCAATCTGGTGCTCGGCCTGTGCGCCGAACCCAGTGGCGTGCTGGCGCAATTGGGCCATGCCTCGCCGCTGCCGATCAGCGATGCGCGCGCCTCATTGTTCGCTAATCTGCTGGTCTATGGCGTGGTTGGCGGGTTCTTCGTGGGCGAATATCTCTTGCGCGGCCGCTGGTTTCCGCAGCGTCCCTATCGTAATCTGCCAGACTTCTTGCGCCAGATGGCGCGGCTCGGGCCGGAGTTCTGGCGCGATCTGCTGCGCTGAGTGCGTGGCCAGGGGCAGCGACGTACGTGCAGATTTTCGGGGACAAGACAAAAATGCCGTTGGCAAGGATGCCGTCGCGCCTGGCGTGGGCCGTGTTCAACCTGTTGCAGTTGGTTTTTACGCTGGCGTTTACCGCCGGCGGCATCGTCTATGCGCTGGCATTGCTGGCGATCACGCGCGATGCCGACCGCCTGCTGCGTATGGGTGCCTGGATGTGGTCGCCGGTGCTGTTTCGCGGCGCCGGTGCCAAGGTGATCGTGGAAGGCCGCGAGCGCGTGGACTGGTCCAGGAACTATCTGTTCGTCAGCAACCACCAGTCGATCATCGATATCTGCGCATTGTTCTACGCCTTGCCGGTGCCGCTGCGGTTTCTGTTGAAGGAAGAAATGCTCAAGGTGCCGTTCGTGAACTGGTATGCGCGGGCCACCGGCATGTTGTTCCTGGACCGTGACAGCCGGCGCGCCGGGGCAATGGTAAGGCGCCAGGCCGCCGCGTTGCTGCGCGAAGGCAAACAGTTGTGCCTGTTTCCCGAAGGCACGCGCAGCCGCAGCGGTGCGTTATTGCCATTCAAGGCCGGGCTACTGCAGGCCGCTATCGATGCTGGTGTGCAGGTGGTGCCGGTGGCGCTGGATGGCTGCGGCAAGGTACTGCCAGTCGAGGGTGTGTTCAGGGTGCGTCCCGGCACTATCCGCGTGCGTATTGGCGATCCGATCCCGGTGACGGGGCCCGATGCGCCGGACCGCCAACAATTGACCGAGCAGGCACACAACGCCGTGGCTGCCATGCTTCAACCCAGGATCTGAGTTACCCGCTATGGATTTCGTCGTACCGCATGATCATCCCTGCCTGCCCGGGCACTTTCCGGGTCGCCCCGTGGTGCCTGGCGTGGTCGTGCTCGACCATGTGCTGCAGGTGGTGGAAGCGCTGCATGGCCCACGCGCTGCGGCGCGCCTGCCGCAGGTGAAGTTCGTGCAGCCGCTGTTGCCCGGCCAGACGGCGTGCGTGACGCTGGACGGCGAGGGCCCGCGCTGGCGTTTTCGCGTGCAACGCGACGACGCGCTGCTGGTCAGCGGCGAAGTGGTGGCGGAGGCCGCGGTATGAGCAGTCAGTGGAAACAACGCCCGGAAGGCGGTGGGCGCTTTGCGTTGTGGCTGATCCGGGGCATCGCCCAGCACGCCGGGCGCGCAGTGGGACGTGCGCTGCTCTACCCGATCACGCTGTACTTCCTGCTGGTGCGTGCGCCCGAGCGCAACGCCTCGCGCGCCTACCTGGCCCGCGTGCTCGATCGCCCGGCCACGCTGCGCGATGTGGCCCGGCACATCCACAGCTTCGCCTCGACCATCCTGGACCGCGTCTACATGTTGTGCGGGCAGATGCAGCGTTTCCGCGTCGACATCACCGGGCTGGATCAACTGCATACGCAGATGGACCGCGGCCGCGGCGTGCTGATCTTCGGCTCGCACCTGGGCAGCTTCGATGCGCTGCGCGTGCTGGCCACCGAGCGCCCGGACGTGCAGGTCAAGGTGGTGCTGGACAAGGCCCACAACCGCGCGATGACCGACCTGCTGGGCGCACTGAACCCGCAACTGGCCGCCAACATCATCGACGCCGGCATGGACGCGACCTCGATCGTCATGGCGATCAAGGACGCCACCGATGCCGGTGCGCTGGTGGCGTTGCTGATCGACCGCCCGCGCGAGGGCGACCCGGCATTGCCGGCGATGTTTCTCGGCCGCAATGCGATGTTCCCGACCTCGCCGTGGCTGATCGCCGCCGCGCTCAAGGTGCCGGTGGTGCTGGCGTTTGGCCTGTATCGTGGCGGCAATCACTACGAGCTGGCGTTCGAGACCTTCAGCGAAGGGTTGGACGTGCCGCGTCGCCAGCGTGCGCCGGTGTTGGCGTTACTCATGCGCGATTACGCTGCCAGGCTGGAACATTACACACGCTACGCGCCCTACAACTGGTTCAACTTCTACGATTTCTGGAACACCCACCATGCCGATGCGCCGCACCCTGCCGTGGATGCTGATACTGCTGTTCAGCGCCGCACCGCTATGCGCCGCACCGCCTGAGGCGCTGGACGTCGGCCAGGTGTTGCAGCGCCTGGCACGCCCCGCACCGGTCAGCACCGAGTTCGTCGAACTGCGCGGCTCTGCGCTGCTGAAGACGCCGCTGCGCGTGCAGGGCCATTACCGTCGCCCCGATGCGCAGACGCTGGTGCGCGAGGTCAGCGCGCCGTATCGCGAAACCACCACGTTGCAAGGCGACGAAGGCGTGCTGGAACGCGAAGGCAAGACGCCACGGCGTTTCTCGCTGAGCCGGGTACCGGAACTGGCCGGATTGAAATCCGGTTTCGGCGCATTGCTGGCTGGCGACCGCGCGCTGCTGGAGCAGCACTACCGCATCAGCGGGCAGGGCCAGCCGCAGGCCTGGCAACTGACCTTGCAGCCCAAGGATGCTGCCGTGGCCAGGCAGGTGCGCGAGTTGCGGCTGTACGGGCGCAATGACGAGTTGCGCTGCATCGAAAGCCTGCCGGCCAAGGGCGACGTGCAACGCACGTTGCTGGCCGGCGCGGCGCGTGAGGCGGCCAACGTGACCGATGCGGCGGCGCTGACCACGCTGTGCCACGGCCCAGGCGCGTGACGTGCGCCGCCCTCTGCAATAACGACGCGTCCGAACGATCCGATGCCGCGCGTGCGGCCGGTGCACGTTCCACCACCGCAGTAGAGCTTTCGCATGGCGCTTGAATTGAATGCAAACCGTCGTATCGGTCTGGCGCTGCTGTGGCTGGCCTTGCTGGCGGTTGCCGGCTTCTGGCTGAGCGAGACGCTCAAAGTCTCAGGTGACTTGCGCAAGTTCATGCCCGCCCTCAGTAAGCGGAACGTGCCTGTACCGCCCGATGCCGCGCGTGCGGCCGTTGCACGTTCCACCACCGCAGCAGAGCTTTCGCATGGCGCTTGAATTGAATGCAAACCGTCGTATCGGTCTGGCGCTGCTGTGGCTGGCCTTGCTGGCGGTTGCCGGCTTCTGGCTGAGCGAGACGCTCAAAGTCTCAGGTGACTTGCGCAAGTTCATGCCCGCCCCGCGCACGCCTGCGCAGAAATTGTTGATCGAAGAACTCGGCGAAGGCCCCGGCTCGCGCCTGCTGCTGATGTCACTGTCCAAGAGCGATCCGGCCACGCTGGCTGCGCAGTCGCAGCAGTTGCAGCAGGCCCTGGCCGCGCAGCCGGAGCTGTTCGAGCTGGTCGGCAATGGCGGCAATACGGGGCTGGATGCGATCCCCGAGCGCTTGCTGCCATATCGCTATCTGCTCAGCGACAGCTTCGACAAGACGCCGCTGGATGCAGCCACGTTGGAAGCGGCGCTGCAGTCGCGGGTGCAGGATCTGGGTTCGCCTGCGGCCGCGATGGTGGAGCCGTTGCTGCCGCGCGATCCCACCCTGGAAGTGCTGCATCTGGCCGAAACCCTGCAGCCGGCAGCGGCACCGCAGACGCGTAACGCGGTGTGGTTCGACCGCGCCGGCAGCTCGGCCTTGTTGATCGTGCAGACGCGCGCAGCCGGTTTCGATCCCACCGGTCAGCAGCTGGCCTACGACGCGGTGCAGGCGGCCTTCGCCAAGGTCAGCAAGGGCAGCACGACGCAACTCACCTTGACCGGTCCCGGCGCCTTCGCGGTGGAGATCACCGCACGCACGCAAGGCGAGGCGCAGTGGATCGGCACCCTGGATACGGTGGGGCTGGTGCTGTTGCTGCTGGTCGCCTACCGCAGCTGGAAGATTCCGGTGCTCGGCGTGCTGCCGTTGGCCAGTGCCGGGCTGGCCGGCCTGGCTGCGGTGGCGCTGTTGTTCGACGGCGTACACGGCATCACCGTGGCGTTCGGGTTCACCCTGATCGGGGTGGTGCAGGACTACCCGATCCATTTGTTCAGCCATCAGCGCCCGGGTCTGGATCCGCGCGACAACGCGCGCCACCTGTGGCCGACACTGGCCACTGGCGTGGTCTCCACCTGTATTGCCTATGTGACCTTCCTGTTTTCCGGTGTGGACGGCTTGCGGCAGCTGGCGGTGTTCACCATCGCCGGGCTGGCGACCGCTGCGGTCACCACCCGTTGGCTGTTGCCGTCGTTGATCGACCCGGCGCCACGCGACTACGCCGATTCGCGCATGCTCGCCGCGCTCTGGCGTGGCATCGCGCGCTTGCCGCGGCCGCGCATCAGTCTGGCGGTGATTGCGGTGATCGGCATCGCGGTGATCGCCTTTGCACCAGGGCAGTTCTGGCAGAACGACCTGTCGAAATTGACCCCGGTGCCGCCCAAGGCGTTGGCGCAGGACACGCAGTTGCGACAGGAACTGGGCGCTCCCGATGTGCGTTACGTGCTCGCGTTATCGGCAGCCAACGATGAGGCCGCGCTGCAGGCCAGCGAGCAGTTGCGCCCACGCCTGGATGCATTGATGCGCGACGGCGCATTGACCGGCTACGACATGGCGGCGCGGTATCTGCCCAGCGCCAAGACCCAGCGTGCGCGTCAGGCCGCGTTGCCGGATGCCGCGCAGGCGCGTGCGTTGACCGACAGCGCCGTGGCGGCCACGCCGTTCCGCAGCGATGCGTTTGCGCCATTCCTGCAGGATCTGGCGCTAGCAAAGCAGGCCGCGCCGCTGCTGCCGAAGGACCTGGCCGGCTCGCCGCTGGCGACTTCGGTCGGTGGACTGTTGCTGGGGCGTGGCGATCGCAGCACGGCGCTGGTGTCGTTGACCGGGCTGCGCGATCCGGCGGTGCTGGCCGCCGCCGTGCGGGGCAGTGGCGCACAACTGCTGGATCTCAAGGATGCGTCCGAATCCCTGGTGGCCGCGTATCGCGGGCGGGTGCTTGGCGCGTTGGTGCTGGCCGCGTTGCTGCTGGCAGTGACCGTGGCGATCGCGTTGCGCAGCCCGCGCCGGATCGTGCGTGTGCTGGTCCCGATGGCGCTGACCACGGTGCTGATCCTGGCGATCCTGCGCGGCACCGGCGTGGAGCTCAATCTGTTCCATCTGATCGCGCTGATCCTGGCGGCCGGTCTTGGCCTGGATTACGCGCTGTTTTTCGATCATGCCGGCGACGATCACGCCGATCAGTTGCGCACCTTGCATGCCTTGATCGTGTGCAGCCTGATGACCTTGCTGGTGTTCGCGTTGTTGGCGGCCTCCAGCATTCCGGTGCTGCGCGCGATCGGCAGCACGGTGGCGTTGGGCGTGCTGTTCAATTTCATTCTGGCCTTGCTGGTGTCGCGCGAGCCGACATTGGAGCGCACCACGCCCGGAGAGCCGCATGCAGGGACGTGACGCAATTGCCGCGCTGGTTCCGCATCAGGGCAGCATGTGCCTGTGGGAAGCGGTGGTGGAGTGGGATGCGCAGCGCATCGTGCTGCGTAGCGATGCGCATCGCTGCGACACGCATCCGCTGCGCTCCAATGGGCGCCTGCGCGCACTGCATCTGTGCGAATACGGCGCGCAGGCCATGGCCGTGCATGGCGGCTTGCTGGGCCGCGCATCGGGCAAGCCGGTGCGTCCGGGGATGTTGGTGGCGCTGCGTGCGGTGGACTTGCATGTCGCCTATCTGGACGACCTGCCCGATGCGATCGTCTGCGAGGCGCAGGTGCTGATGCAGGGCGAGGACAGCCAGCAATACAGCTTCCGCCTGACCCATCAGGGCCAGCTGCTCTCCGAGGGGCGCGCCACGGTGATGTTGGGCGCCGCGCAGGACTAGCGGTTCATGCCGCCGTCCAAGCACGCTGCGCGCGCAGCACCGACGCGCAGCGCGCACCCGCGCGCTGCTGCAAGATGCCGGCACGGCTGTTCCTGCGCCAACCGCGAATCGCTAGGATGGTGATCTTTCCGCCGTCGTGGCTGCGGCTTCCAGCGAGATGTCCATGAGTACACCCGTTCCTCAGCGCCGCGCCCTGGTCACCGGCGGTAGCGGCGATCTTGGCGATGCGATCTGCCGCCAGTTGGCCGCGCAAGGCCGCCACGTGATCGTGCACGCCAACCGCAATATCGCTCGCGCCGATGCGGTGGTCGCGGCGATCGTGGCCGATGGCGGTAGCGCGGAGGCGGTGGCATTCGATGTGGCCGATGCGCAGGCCAGCGCGGCGGCGCTGGCACGCCTGCTGGAGGTCGGCCTGATCCAGATCGTGGTCAACAACGCCGGCATCCACGACGACGCGCCGATGGCCGGCATGAACGCCGAACAGTGGCACCGGGTCATCGACGTGTCGTTGCATGGGTTCTTCAACGTCACCCAGCCATTGCTGCTGCCGATGGCGCGTACGCGCTGGGGCCGCATCGTCAGCCTGTCGTCGGTGGCGGCCGTGCTGGGCAATCGCGGCCAGACCAATTACGCCGCCGCCAAGGCCGCCTTGCACGGCGCCAGTAAATCGCTGTCGCGCGAAATGGCCAGCCGTGGCATCGCGGTCAACGTGGTCGCGCCGGGTGTGATCGAAAGCGAGATGGTCGGCGAGAGTTTTGCACCGGAGATGATCAAGCAACTGGTGCCGGCCGGGCGCGTCGGTAAACCCGACGAAGTCGCCGCGCTGGTCGCGTTCCTGTGCTCGGAGGCAGCCGGCTACATCAACGGCCAGATCATCGGCATCAATGGCGGGATGGGTTGAGTCGGCCGGCGCAAGAGACGCAGCCGGCGCAGCGTGGGTCGCAACCTCGGCGCGTCAAATCGTGCACGGTGCAGATCGACAAGCGCACGCCGGTGTATAGCCGCTAACAAGCGACCACGCCCACCGCCAGGTGGGCGCAGCCGGCGTTGTGGTGCCCATCCGCTACCACCATGTTGGCAGCTGCGATGTCCTCACTGCTGCCGGACACGCCGTCCATCCGTCGCTGCAGGCTTGGTAGCGGCATCCATGCCGCCACCGGGTCCGGCAAGCGGTGAGGGCATCGCGCCCTCGACGGACCAACATCGCCACGACGTTGGCGAGGTCTTGTCAGCTGCGCTTAGCCGCCGGTCTCGTCGATCTTCAGGATCAGTTCGCGCTCGCGTGCACCACGCGCGGCGCTGCAATGCACCGACACCGTCTTGCCATTGGCGCGCAGGCGGCCGTCGACATACAGGCCATCGCCGCGGTCGTGATACGACGCTGTCCAGTTGTAGATGCTGGCGCCTTGCGCCAGGTAATGGGTTTCAGCAGCGCGCCGACACACCGGTACCAGGTCGCTGCCGTTCATCAGCAGCGGCTCGGGTGTGTACTGCACGACGTTCTGCGCAATGGCTTGCGTACTGACGAGGCCGGCGATGGTCACGACAAGCGAAAAGAGCAACGGTCGATACACGGGTCACCTGACGTGAATGCGGATGTTTCAAGTGTAAGGGATCAATAACAAAACGACTGCGCAACCTCCACACAAGCGGAGCCGGTTTTCGCAATCGGCATGTACCAAGGGTGCGCTGCGGGTAGTGCGCGCCGTCCGCATCCAGCTGACGTCTGCTCGCCAGGCGTTGTCAGCCGCTCCCAGCGCCACGCCGAAACGAATGCGGCGTCGGCGCGTTCGATCGATCTCACGCCGCGTCGGCGTACCAGGCGGCGGTCAGGATCGGCTCGCCGATGGCATTGGTGGTCAACGCGTCCAGGCCGTGATCGGGCAGTGCGGGATGGCGTTGACGCGCCTGCAGCAGAATCTCGCGCGCCAGTACCGCCATGCGCGCGATGTTGCCGTGGATGCGTGCTGCGAAGGCGTCGTCGTCCAGCGTGTCGTGCAGGGCGCCATTGAGTTCGTTGAACCAACCGATCAGGTACTGATCCAGCAGCCGTCCCTGTCCGGTGGCCAGACCTTGTTCGCCGTTGTACCGACCCCAGTCGTGCAACACGCGCTGCATCGCCATGTTGATATCGCGCGCGTACAAAAAATCGGCCTTCATGCGCGCCAGCAGACTCAGGTTGGCGATGCGCCCGCTGCAGAACAGCGGCGCCAGCAGCGACCAGTAATACGTGTAATCCCAGATCACCTTGACCGGCATGACCTGCTCGTCGCCGAACAGCGCGTATTGATCCTGGTACAGGGTCAGGGTGTTTTCGTAGAACGAAAAATACAGTTGCTCATACAGCTCGGTATACGGGCTGAGCGACCTGCCGGCGCGGTCGCGGCCGATCAATTCGCAGATATACGTGTTGGAAATGGCGATGAAGTCGCTGCCGGGCGAATAGAACGGGTCCAGGAACAGGCCCGCTTCGCCGGTCAGCGCCCAACGCTGCGGCGAGAACACCTGCTTGCAGCCGTAGGAGAAGTTGCGCAGGAACAGAAAGTCCTGCAGCCGGTAGTCGGCCTTGTCGAGCGTGGCGGCGACCTGCGGCTGATGCGTGCGCAGCCAGGTCATCGCTTTTTCGTGGGTGTTCATGGTGTCCAGCGGATGCATCGACGCATCGCAGACGATGCCCAGCGAATGGGCGCCCGACGACAACGGAATCAACCAGAACCAATACCCCGGCCCGCACATGTGGTTGGTCGAGCGCCAGCGGTCCGGCGGCGTGCAGCGCTGCAGCCAGCTGCTGTCCTGCGACCAGCCATTGGGATCGATCAGGCCTTCCACGCGCCACCACACCGCATTGGCATCGTGTGCGTTGTCCTGCGCCAGGCCGAGCTTGCGCTTGAGCAGGCCGGCGCGGCCGCTGGCATCCACCACCCAGCGTGCGCTCAACGTGCCGGGCTCGCCGGCGCGCTCATAGCGCACTGCGTGGTCGGCCTCGTCGTCGGACAGGTCCACGCCCTTGACGCTGCAGCTGTCGACAAAGGCGATGCCCTGCGCACGGGCGCGTTCGCCGAGAAAATTCTCGAAGCGGCCACGGTCGATCTGCCACGACGGCGTCGGCAGGATCTGACTGACCCCCAGCTCGGTGCAGCGGTCGATGTCCTGGCGCTTATCGGAAAAGAAAAAGCGGAAACCGAACTTGCGGATCTGCTCGGTCTCCAGATGCTCGCGCAGGCCCAGCACCTCGGCGAAATAGTGCGCACCGATTTCCACGGTGGATTCGCCGACCTTGAACGCCGCCTCGCGCACTGGGTGCGCGCGGCGCTCCAGCACGGTGATGGCCAGCGCCGGATCACGCTGTTTGAGTTGCAGGGCCAGGCTCAGTCCGGCCAGGCCACCACCGGTGATGACGACATCGGCACGCTGTGCATTCATGGGGATGGGGTGCTCTTGGTGACCGGGGGCACAGTAGCAAATTCGCCGTCAGCATCGTCGATCAGCACCGGGTTGGCGCGCACGCGGCGGTATTCGCGCCAGATATGCCCGTAGCTCCAGGCCTGCGCGACCACGTGCGAGGTGATGTTCCACAAATCGCGCACCAGGCGGAAATGGCTCTTGCGGAACGTGCCCGGCGAGCTGCCGGCGTAACGGGTTTCGATCGGCACCGCGACCACGCGCGCGCCGGCCTGGCGTGCGGCGGAAATCAGCAGCTGCGCCTCGAACACGAAGCCTTCGCCGGGCACGTCGGGCAAGGTGAATACCGAGGCCGGATACAGGCGCTGGCCGCTCTGGCTGTCGACCAGCTGGAAGCCGCAGGCCCAGGCGATGCCCCAGTCGCCGAAATCGTTGCCGATGCGGCGGATGGTGGGCTGGGTGGCGCGCTTGCGCATGCGCGCGCCGACGATCACGCAGCCGGGATGACGATTGGCGGCCGCCAGCAAACGCGGGAAATCGGCTGCCTTGTGCTGCCCATCGCCGTCCATGGTCATCACTGCGCGCATGCCCAGCCGCTGCGCCTGCGCAAACCCGCTGCGCAACGCCGCGCCCTTGCCCATGCGCTGCGGATGCCGGATCAGGGTGATCGGCAAATCGGCAATGCAATCGGCGGTGCCATCGTCGGAGCCGTCGTCGATCACGATCACCTGCGAGCAATAGGTCAGCGCATCGTTGACCACCTCGCGGATGCGCAGCGACTCGTTCAGCGCCGGCACCAGGATCGCGGTGTCTTCGCGGGTCAGGGGCTGCCGGCTCATCGCTGGATCTCCACGCGCAGCACGCGGCCGGGGCCGGCATACAGCGCGACGGTGTCGCCAGTGCCGGCGAGCAGATCGAACAACGGCAGCATCGGTGCCATCGCGTTGCTGGCCACATGCCGCGCCAGCGGACCGTCGCCGGGCGAGGGCGTGCCGTTGTCCAGGCGCACGCGCAGCTGCGGCTTGCCGGCCTGGCCGGGCGCGCCCAGCACCAGCGCGCCCCCGAGCAGACCCTGGCTGGGCGCGACCCGGCCCAGCGGTCCGACCGAGCGGGCGTCGTAGCCGGCCAGCAGCACCGCGTCCATGCCGGCGGCGTGCTGGACCAGCGCTTCCAGCAGGCCCTGCGCGAAGCTGGCCTGGCTGGCGCTGATCGCGGTGGCCGGGGTCATCGCGCCGGCACCGATGGTCCAGTAGCCGGCCGCGGCGTTATGCACCGAGTTGTGGAACTTGGTCGGCGAGATCGCCAGAGGGTCACTGGCCAGGGTCGTGCACATGTAGTCGGAGATCGCCAGATCGCCGTAAGTGGAGGTAAAGATCGACGGCAGGCTGGCCGGATCGCGGCCAGCGGCACTGCAGGCGGCCAGCGCGGCTTCCAGCGACACGGCCACGGTATCGGGTGCGCGGCGGCGCTCGTTGGGGGCCAATAGCTGCGGCGCCGGGCGTGCCGGGGTGTCCTGCAGCGCGCCGCCGCGCACGAAGGCGGCAGCGGCCTCCCAAGTGGGCAGGCCCTGGGTCCAGAAGCCGATGCCTTCGATGGTGGCAGACAACATCAGCGTGCCCGCCCGAACAGCAGCGAGCAGTTGTTGCCGCCAAATCCAAAGGAGTTGTTCATTGCGTAATCGATCTTGGAATGGGCGTTGTCGAAACGGATCTGCGGGCCGCAGGCGGGGTCGGGAACCTCGCTGTTGAGCGTGCCCGGCAGCACACCGTCGCGCAGCGCCAGCAGCGCGATCACCGATTCGACGATGCCGGCCGCGCCCAGCGTGTGGCCGGTCCAGGCCTTGGTCGAACTGGCGTGCAGGGTGCCGGGGAAGATCGCCGCCACCGCAGCGGCTTCGACGCTGTCGTTGGCCGGCGTGGCGGTGCCATGCAGATTCAGATAGCCCACCGCGTCCGGCTGCAGGCCGGCGCGATCGAGCGCGCCGCGCATCGCCAGCTGCGCGCCCAGGCCTTGCGGATGCGGGGCGGACATATGGTGCGCATCGCTGGATTCGCCATAGCCGTACAGCCATAGCGCCGCGTCCGGGGCAGCGGCGGGACGTTCGAGCAGGGCAAAGCCGCCGGCCTCGCCCAGGCTCAGGCCGACCCGGCGCGCGTCGAACGGCTGGCATGGCTCCGGCGCGACCACCTGCAGCGCGTTGAAGCCGAACAGCACGCTGCCGCACAAGGTGTCCACGCCGCCGACCAGCGCCGCATCCACGACGCCGGCGTCGATCAGGCGCGCGGCCTGGGCGAACACCTTGGCGCTGGACGAGCAGGCCGTGGCCACGGTCACGCAGGGGCCGCGCAGGCCGGTGGCGTGCTGCACAAAATCGCCCAGCGAATGCGGGGTGTGCACGATCGGGCGGTTCAGATCCTCGGGGAACCGCGCACCGTCGGCGTCTTCGACCAGCCGTGTATACGCCTCTTCGCTAGCCCCGATGCTGGAGGTGGAGGTGCCGATGATCACCGCCACGCGTTCGACGCCGTAGCGCTGCGCGGCGGCGTGCACCGCGTCGGCCATGCCGTCCTGCTGCAGGGCCAGCCAGGCCAGGCGATTGTTGCGGCAGTCCCAGCCTTGCAGGGTTTCCGGCAAGACGACGTCTTCCACGCCGGCGACACGGCCAATCCAGCACGGCAGCGGTTGCGGGCCGAAATCGTTGCGACGCAGGCCGCTGCGGCGGGCCGTCAAGGCGGCAGCCTGGGCATCGAGCCCGACGCCGAGCGCGGTGGTGGAAGTAAATGCGGTGACGGCGACCGGGGCCATCTGGGACGGATGCTGCGCTTGGCTCACGGTGGTCTGACTGGCAAAAAGTGCTTGCAGTATATCGGGGGCGTGGCTGTCTCCCGTGGATGGCGCAACTGAACGTGCCGGTCATGTCGCTGACGCGGCTGGGATTTTTCGCGCGCGCCGCGCTTTCGCCATCGGCGCAATTGGGACACAATCCTGCGACACACCTTGACTTCGAGCGCGACCACGCGCGCATGCACGCCTACGTCTATAAAAGCCAACGCAAGCAGGACACCTTTGTCTATCTCGCCACGCGTGACGACTTCTCCGGCCTCCCCGCCACCGTGCACGCGCAGCTGGCGCCGTTCGCGTTCGTGCTGGAGGTGGCGTTGACGCCGGAGCGCCGTCTGGCGCAGGCCGACGTGGCAACCGTGCGCGAGGCGCTGAGCAGGCACGGCTTCTATCTGCAACTGCCCAAGACGGTGGTGCTGGCGGGCGAGTGCGACTATGACTGAGGCCACGCGTGCCGCGCGGTTGCGTGCCGCCGCGCTGGCTGGCGTGGCCGGTGTGGCGCTGGCGTTGCTGGGCGGCGCCAGCCACAGCGTCGCTGCGCTGACGCTGTGGCTGGCGCAACCGGCATTTGCGCTGGCGGTGTCGTGGGCACGCGGCACCCGCGCGCTGCCGCCCCAGCCGCGCGCGATTGCACAGGCATTGCCGCCATTGCTGGCGATCTGGGGCGTTGGCCTGCTGGCCCTGGCGGCCCTGATCAGCTGGCCGCTGACGGCCTTGCGCGACAGCGGCAGCCTGGCCGCCGCGTTGGCCTTGAGCGTGGCGGTCAGCGCCGCGCTGCTCGGGCTGTGGCGGACCTGGCCGCTGTGGGGTGAGGTCGAACGCGACGGTGGCGCGCTGGCGCCGCGCTGGCACGCATTGGCCACGCAGGAACTCCACGCCTGGCGCGGGTTGCTGGCCGCCGCGCTGGTGCTGGCGATGTGTACGTTGGCCGTGGCGCTGGCCTGGCCGGGCTGGTTGTCGAGTGGTTTGCGCTGGAGTCTGGCGATCGCGGCCAGCGTGCTGCTGCCGGCGGCGCATCTGCTGTTGCAACGCACCGCCGCACCGACCCGCAGCGATGCCCCGGCGCCCTTGCAGGCGGCCGATTTCTTTTCCGAAGCAGCGGCAGAACCACGTCCGCTGGAGCCGGTCGCCCAGCATCAGTTGGTGCCCGAATTGTTTGAAGCCGCGCGCAGTGGACGGGTGGACCGCGCGCTGCAGTTGCTGGACGCCGGCGCCGACCCGCAGGCGATGCCGCTGCCGGAATGGCGCGATCAACGCAGCCTTCCTGCGTTGGCCGCCGTGCTGCCGGATCTGCGCCTGCTGCGCGAGCTGATCGTGCGCCGCGTCGACGTCAACCAACCGCATCGCGGCATGACCCCGCTGCTGGCCGCCACGCGCGACAGCTGGCACGGCCGCCCCGATGCAGTGATGACGCTGTTGGCCAATGGCGCCGACCCGCGCGCCAGCGACAACGACGGCAACACGCCGCTGCATCACGCCGTGCGCAGCTCCGACCCCGGCGTGGCCGCGCTGTTGCGCGATGCCGCCGCCGAACTCGACGCACTCAACAACGACGGCCTCTCGCCATTGGCGATGGCCTGCCAGGTCGGCAACTGGCGGCTGGCCAAATTCCTGCTGGAACGCGGCGCGCATTCCGAACCGGAAGGCGGCGCGCCGGTGCTGCTGGCTGCGGCCGGTACCGAAGAAGACGACCCGGCCGGCGTGCAACTGCTGCTCAAGCACAAGGCACGCGTGGATGCGCGCGACCGCCAGCGTCGCAGCGCCTTGCACGAAGCCGCATTGGCCGGGCATGGCGATATCGTCGAAGCGCTGTTGGCGGCCGGCGCCAATCTGGAAGCGCGCGATCTGCTCGGCCGCACCCCGTGGCTGGATGCCGCGCGGCAGGCACGCAGCGCGGTCCTGGAGCGCCTGGTCGCACGCAAGGCCGATGTGCTGGCCGTCGATGGCGACGGCCGCAATGCGGTAATGCTGGCGTGCGCCGCCGATCGGGTGTCGCCGGCCTTGATTCGCCGCCTGCTCGATCTGCAGGTGCCGGCCGACAGCACCGATGCGCAGGGCCGTCGCGCGGTGGATGTGGCGGCCGAAGCCGGGCGCTGGGCGATCGTGCAATTGCTCGACCCGGCGTATCCGTTGCCGTCCGCGGTCAGCGACACGCAGGGCGATAGCCCCGGCGTTGCGGTGCCCCCGGATCGTCCGCCGTTGGTGCTGCTGCGCGAAGGCTTGCAGTTCGGGCAACGCGATGGCCTGACCGCGCTGGCAAGGCTCTGCGGCCCGGAAGAACTCGGCGGCCTGTTGCACGATGCGCACCTGGCCTTGAACCCGGAAGCGGTGGACTGGCTGCTGCGCCACGGCGCCGATGCCGAGGTGCGCGACGCCTGTGGCGATGTGCCGATGTTCGCGCTGCTGTCGCGCGGAGTGGAGGCGGTACCGGCCTTGCAGGTGCTGCTGCGCCATGGCGTGTCGCCGGCCGGTGCGGGCGGTCTGACACGGCTGCTCAGCGCCTGCGTGCAGCACGACGCGGCATCGCGCGGGCTGGAGCAGTTCGCGCTGGAAGTGCTCGAACGCGGCGCCGATCCGTTCGCCTCCTCGGCGGTCGGCGATCCGCCGTTGTCGCTGGCGGTGCGGTTGGGCTGGTTGCGCCTGCAGCACTGGTTGCTGGAGCACGGCGTGGACCGTGAAGCGCGCGACAGCCACGGCATGACCGCGCTGCATCTGGCCACCGCGCTGGGCCGCGAAGCGTCGCTGAAATTGATGGTCAGACACGGCGCCTCGCCGGAAGCACGCGCCGCCGATGGGCAGACCCCACTGGGCGTGGCGTTGTCGATCGGCCGCCGTGATCTGGCCGACTGGCTGGACTGGCGCATCTGGCCGTTGCCACGCCGCAGCCTGCGCGAGGCGGATGTGCCGGCCGCCGCGATGGCCGGCGACACCGATGCGGTGCGTCGCCTCATCGACCTCGGCCTACCCGCCGACGCTACCGATGCACAGGGCTGCACCGCGCTGTTGCGCGCAGCCGGCGGCGGGCATCTGGGCGTGGTGACGCATCTGCTCGGCCGTGGCGCCGACCCGCAACGCGCGTCCACCAGCGGCGCCACGCCGTTGTCGGCGGCGGTGAGCATGCGCCAGACCGAGATCGTGGCGGCCCTGCTGCAGGCCGGCGCGCAGATCGAACACCGCCTGCCCGGCGGCGTCACCGTGCTGATGCTGGCCTGCGCATTGGGCCTGCCGGATATCGTGGCGCGCCTGCTCACCGCCGCCGCCGACGTGCACGCCAACGACGATCAAGGCCTGGCGCCGCTGCATTGCGCCGCGTTGTACGGCTTCACCGCGCGCGACAAGACCCGTTTGCTGGCGTTGCTGGACACCTTGCTGCTGGCCGGCGCCGACCCGCAATCCCTGGCCGGTGGACGGGTCAGTCCGCTGCTGCTGTTGCTGGGCGCGCGCGCCGAACCGGGCACCGCCTGCGACGAGCAGGTGGTGCTGGCCGGCGTCGAACGCCTGCTCGACGAAGACGTTGCGCTGGAGGTGGCCGATCAACGCGGCTTCGGTCCGTTGCATCTGGCCGCACTGCACGGCCTGCCGCTGCTGGTGCAGCGCCTGCTGCGTGCCGGCGCCGATGCCGACCACCGCGACGCGCTCAACCGCACCCCGCGCGAGATCGCGATCATGCGTGGTTTCATCGATGTGGCCGGCCAGTTCGAGCCGGCGCTTCCGGGCGTGTCCTCGATGGCACGCTTCCTGCGCGAGGTGCGCTGAACAGGCGGCATGCGCCTGTCGATGCCGGCGGCGCCTGCCGGACTGCGCCGGCAGGCGCTGCCGCTTGCGCTTACTGCCGCGCCACCAGGGTCAGCCCGCTGTAGCTGCCGGACAGACGCAGGTAATACGTGCCTGCCGTCGGTGCGGTGAAGCGGATTGTCTGGGTGGTGCCGGTGCGCACCGAGCGGCTGTCGTAGCTGCTGTCGGTCGGCGCGCGGCCGGCGGCGGCATACAGCGCAACGCTGCCGCTGCCACCGAAGGACATGAAGGTCAGCGCCGTGCCGGCCTTGGCCTCGAAGCTGTACAGCCGGTTGCCGTCGCGGCTGTCGAGACTGCGCAGCTCGACCTTGTTGGCTATCGGCGTGGTCGGCGGAATGCAGCTGGTATCGGCTGGATCGCAGGGCGGCGTGGTCGCCTGGCGCAGCAAGGCATCGGCGTCCAGGATGCCGGCGCCGATCGGCGTGGCGGTCGGAATCGTCACCGGGAATGGCCGGGCGCTGGAGCGCAGCAGCGTCCGCATCGCGCTCCAGGTCAGCGGAGTCGGCACCACGCTCTGCACCAGCGCCACGGCGGCGGCCACGTGCGGAGCGGCCATCGAGGTGCCGGCCATGCCGCGGACCTCCCAAGTGCTGGTCGGCCCCTGGGGGCCGGCGTTGACCACCTGGAAGATATAGCCGCCCGGATCGCCATCGACGCTGCCGCCACCGCCGGGCGCGGCGATGTCCACGCGTTGGCCGTAGCTGGAATAACTGGCGCGCCCGCCGTTGATGCGGGTGGCACCGACGCTGATGACGCCGTCGCAGGACGACATGGTGTAGGTGCCGGCGTCGGCACTGGAATTGCCGGCGGCCACCACGATGATCGCCCCGGCAGCGTTGATGCGGTCGATCGCATCCTGGTACAGCGTCGGGCATGACTGCGGGCCGCCGCTGCCCAGGCTCATGTTGATCACCTCGGCCGGGTTCGGGTTGGTCGGCACACCATCCACCGGCAGACCGGCCGCCCACAGCATGCCGTCGGCGATATCGCTGGAAAAGCCGCCGCACGAGCCGAGCACGCGCACCGGCAGGATCCTGGCGTCGTAGGCCAACCCGGCCGTGCCCGCGCCATTGTTGGTGACCTGGGCGATGGTGCCGGAGACATGAGTCCCGTGCCAGGAGCTGTTTTGCGCTGCATTTCCGGGCGATCCCAGCGCGGCGCAGTAATCGGCCTCCACCCAATCGCCCAGGTCGTCGCCACCTGCCGCGCGCCCATCGCTGTCGCGCCGCGAGACGCGGCGATCGGAAATCATGTCGTAGCCGGGCAGCACGTTCGCGGCCAGATCGGGGTTGTCCTTGACCACGCCGGTATCGACCACCGCGACCACCACGCCCTGGCCGGTGGAGCGGGTCCAGGCCTGCTCGGCGTTCACGCCGCCGACCGGGTCGTGGAAGTTCCACTGCAGCGCGCCGTAGTTCGGATCGGTCGGCGCGGCGGCGGCCACCGCCTTGGCGCCCTTGGGCAGGGTCACGCCGGGAGCGTCCAGGCGCTGGTAGAGGCGATCGACCTGCACCGACAGCACGCTCGGGTCGGCCTTGAGTTCGTCGATGAAGGCGGCGCGCTCGCTGGCCGCCAGGTGGCGCGACGCCCGCACGACATGCCAGCCCGGCACCGCCATCTCGCGCAGCACCTGCGCGCTGAGCGCGCCGCGTGCGGGCAGCGCACCGCTGGCCGCCTTGGCCCGCTGCATGCCGGTGCGTGCAACCGCCGCAGACAGCGCGCTGTTGAGTCGGCCGCGCGCTTGCGCATCGCTGTCGCGGGTCTTGACGATGAAACGCTGACCCAGGTCCTGCACCTGGGTCGATTGTGGTACTGGTTCGTGCACGCTGCCGCGGCCGATCGCCGCAACCGTCGCGGCCTGGGCGCCGCTGGCGACCAGGGCGGCGGCAAGGGCGGTGGCGAGTGTGTTGGAAGAAGTCATCTGCAGTTCCTAGAGGCTCGAAAGGGAAAACGCGGGAAGGCGCGGTGCGCGGGCGATGCTGGGAATCACAGATCCATGCCCAGGCCGATGCCGGCCGAGGATTCGCCGCCGCTGAAGGCGCCGCCCAGGCTGAAGGACGCGCGGCTGCCGATCTTGCGGGCGTAGCCGATCGACAGCGCCTGCTCGCCGCTCTGGAAACCGGCACCCACCGACACGCGTCCACGCGGGCTCTGCGTGCCGGCCGCATTGATGGCCATGTTGAGCATCGCCGCGCTCATTGCGCCCTGGCGGTCCATGCGCCGGTCCATATCGCCCAGGCGGCGTTTGGTGTCGTTGCGCAACTGGGTGAAGTTGTCGTCGAGCGTGGTGACGCGGCTGTTGGTGTAGGCGTTGGCGCTGTTCAACGTGGCGCTGTCGCCGGCACGTACCTGTGCCAGGTTGGCCGCGTCGGTGTCGGCGGTGCCGGCGGCGACGTTGACGATCTGGCGTTCGCTGCCGGCGCTGCCGACCGACACGCTGTTGGCGCGATCGGCGAGCGCACCCCGGCCCAGCGCCACGGCGTTCTCGGCGGTGACCGAGCTGCCCTGTCCGAGCGCGGTGCCGGACGCGGCGCTGACCGCAGCGCTTTCGCCGACGGCCACCGCATTGGTCGCGACGGCGGCGATGCGGGCATTGGCGCCCAGCGCGGTGCTGCCGTCGGCATTGACCCTGGCATTGGCGCCGATCGCGGTGTCGTTGGGGCCGTAGGCCAGTGCGGACGCGCCCAGCGCCATGCCGTTGTCGCTGTTGGCGGTGGCCCCGGAGCCGATCGCCACCGCGTTGGTGCCGACACCGGTGCTCGGCGCGGTCATGTCGCCACCGCCACCACCGCCAACGCTGACGCCCTGGCCGCTGCCGGATGCGGTCATGGTGTCGAGCCGGGTGTCGAACAGGGTCAGTGCATCGTCGATGGCATCCACCGCCGAGCCGATGTCGGCATAGCGCGCACCATTGACCAGATAGCTGCCGCCGATCAGGTTGCCATTGGCATCCACCGCGCTGCCGCCGCCGAACGCGCTGGCGACGCCGCGTAGCTGGGCCAGGTTCACCGCATCGGTGTCGAGGGTGCCGGCGGCCAGGTTGGTCAGTTGGCGCTCGCCACCGGCATGGCCGATGGAGACGGTGTTGTCGCGTTCGGCCACTGCGCCGGCGCCCAGCGCCACGCTGTTGTTGGTGATTACCTGCACATCGTTGACGAAGGTGGAGTTGCCCACCCGCGCGCCGGCGCCGATCGCGATCGACTGGTTGCCGTAGACGTCTGCGCCGGTGCCCACCGCAATGCTGTCGTAGAACAGGATCGGGGTGTCGCCCCAGAAATTGCCGTTCCAGACCATCGCCTTGCCGATGGCGATGCTGCGCGTGCCGCCGGCCCAAGCACCGCTGCCGATGGCGGTGGCGCCGCGCTGCAGCGCCAGCGCGGCCTGTCCGAGCGCGGTGGTGTCGTCCATCGCGGCCAAGGCGCTTCCGCCCAGCGCCAGGCTACTCCGGCCCAGTGCCCTGGAGGCGACGCCGATCGCCACGGCGAATTCGCCGGACGCCTCGCTGCGCCCGCCGACGGCCACCGCACCGTACTGGTTGGCGATCGACTGCGTTCCGATCGCCACGGTGCGTTCGGAACTGGCCTCGGCCAGCGCGCCGACCGCAGTGGTGCCGTAGGCGGTGGCCGCCGCACCGCCGCCCACCGCAGTGGACAGCGGGCCGGTGGCCTGGGTGGCCTGTAGATAGACCCCGTCCAGGCCGAAGCCGGGATACAACTCATTGCCCAGATCGACGATGCCGCCGATGGCGACGCTGGAACGGTCGCTGGCGATCGCGCCGGCGCCGGTGGCCACGTTGTACTCGCCGCTGGCCTGCGCGCCGGCGCCCAGCGCGGTTGCGGCCAGGCCGGAGGCGGAGGTCTGCTGCAGGATCACCTGCCCGTTCTGCTTGTACGAAAAATCCAGGTCGAGCACGCCACCGACCGCGGTGGTGGAGATCTCGGTGGCCAGGCTGTTATGCCCTACCGCCACTGCCTGGTTGGCATAGCTGACCGCGCCGGCGCCCAGCGCTACGGTGCCGGTGCCGACTGCGGAGGCGGCTTCGCCGGCCGCCAGTGCTTCTTCGCCGTCGGCATAGGCGCCGGCATCGCTGCTGTCGCTGCCGGTCGCCTGCAGATAGACGGTGCCGGCGTTGGTCGCGGCGGCATCGGTTGCCGGCGTCGTGGCCGACGTTGCCGGGGGATTGGCAATGGCGGCCAGCGCGATCGCTGGCGCAGCCAGGCACAGCGCGCAGGCAAGCGCCAATGCATGCGGAGCGCGCATGGGGTGTGCGCTGCGTGCAGCGCGAAGGACCGAGCGATGGGCGGCGGTGCCGCGCGTGGACATGGATGTGGTCATGGCGATCTCTGGAGACGGACGACTGGGCAGGACGCGACGTCGACAGCACGCGTGTGCCATCTCGGTACGGTGGGTGTTGGATGTGCGCCCCGGGCCCCCGGGCGCAGTCCGTGAATCGAACTTAGGCGCGTCGTCATTTGCTTGTCACCCGCAAGTTCTCGCAGGATGCTCACCGGTTTCTCACTGAATGCGGAAACAGGACTCGCGTCTTATGACCAATGCCTTGCTGCGCTGGTTCGACCGCGCGCCGATCGTCGATGAAGTGGATCGGCGCAACGCGCGCGTGATCCAGATTCTGCTGCTGTTTCTGGCCATCACCATTCCGGCGGTTACGGCGGTGGCATTGACGCTGGCGTGGCCGCAGTTGCAAGGGCGCGCGCCGCCTCCAGGCCTGGTGGTATCGCTGACCATGAGCCTGCTGATCGCCGTGTGCGCGGCGATCGGGCTGTCGCACGTGCGCCGTGGCGCATTGCGCAGGGGCGTGCGGTTGTTGCTGGCGTCGATGCTGTTGTCGCTGCTGGTCAATGCCGCTGTCCACGGCCTGCAGCGCCAGTTGCCGGATCAATTGGCGCAGATGCTGTTGCTGATCCTGTCGGGGTTGGTGCTCGGGCGGCGCGCGCTGTGGGTCACCTTCGCCGCCCTGCTGCTGATGCTGGGCGTGGGCGTTGCCCGCGATGCGCTGACGCAGTTTGTCCAGACCCCGGAGCGCGCCTTCTACAACGTGCCGTCGGTGCTTTTCAGTTATCTGCTGGTGACGTTGCTACTGGACCGCACCACCGAAGCGCTGCGCGAAAGCCTGCGCGAATCCAACGCGCGCGGGCACCGCCTGCAGCAGGAAATGCTTGCACGCGAACGCGCGCAGACGCAGCTGATCCATGCGCAGAAACGCGAAATCATCGAACGCATGGCCAGTGGCCTGGCGCATGACTTCAACAATATCCTGGCGGTGATCATCGGGTTTGCCGGCGCACGCCACGACGACGAGGCCGGTAGCGACGCCGAGCGCGCCACGCACCTGGAAGCCCATCTTGCAGCGGTGGAGGAATCGGCACGGCGTGGCACGGCGATTACCCGCCGGCTGCTGCGCTTCAGTCGCAGCGAGGCCGAACATGCCGAATGCTTCGACGCGGCCGCCGCCGTGGATGTCCTGCAACCCATGCTGCGGCAATTGCTGGAAGCGCGCATCGTGCTGCGCTGCGCATTGCCCGCACAGCCGGCGCCGATCCTGTTCGAGCGTAGCCAGTTCGAACTGATGCTGCTCAATCTCGCCTCCAACAGCCGCGATGCCATCGCCGATGGCGGCCATTTCGATATCGCCGTGCGCTGCGAAGACGGCTGGACGGTGATCGAGGTGTGCGACGACGGCCATGGCATGCCGGCCGATGTGGTCGCGCGGGTCTTCGAGCCGTTCTACAGCACCAAACCTGCCGACAGCGGCACCGGCCTGGGGCTGGCGGTGGTGCACGACCTGGTGGTCCGCGCCGGTGGCCGTATCCAGGTGCACAGCGACATTGGCGCGGGCACCCGCATCCGCATCGTCTTGCCGCGCGCCGACGCAGTTGCCGCTCGGGGCGGCTGACAACGCACCTGCGCCGCCGACAGGCGGGCGCGTGCCACCCGCAGACGTCTGGCCCTGAGCGCGCTGTCCGCACTCATCTGACGACCGCTCGCGACGTCGGGTTGGCCGCGCTTAGCCCGGCCGGGTCGAAGATGTAGCCTTCGCCATGCACCGACGCCAATGGCAAGGCGGCGCCGCACCGGCGTTGCACCTTGGCGCGCAGACGGTGCACGATCGAATCGAGCCGGTGCGCGTCGAAGTCGTGCACGTGATCGGTCAACGCAGCGATCAGCGACTCGCGCGCCACCAGCAAGCCGGGTTGTTCCAGCAGACGCCGGCACAGCCGCCGTTCGCTGGCGGTCAGCGCGGCGGTGGCCCCCGACGGAGCGAGCAGGCACCAGCCATCGGCGTTCAGTTGCCAGTGGCTGCGTGCCGCGTCGCCGGCCGGGCTGCCCAGGCGGCGCGCCAGGCTGTGCAGCGTCGCCGCCAGCAGGTCGATTTCCACCGGTTTGGTGAGGTAGGCATCCGCGCCGCCGGTCAGGCCGCGGATGCGGTCTTCGGTCTGGTCCAGGCTGGTCAACATGACGATGCCGAGTGCGGACTGCTGCTGGCGCAATGCGCGCGCCACCGTGAAGCCGTCGGTATCGGGCAGGCCGACATCGAGCACGACGATATCGGTCTGCGCGGTCTGCAACCATGCCTGCAGTTCGGCGCCAGTGCCGCAGCCGTGCGTGTCAAAACCGAAACGACGCAGCCCGGGAATCAGGATGCGCTCGCGCAGCATCGGGTCGTCCTCGAGGACAAGCACGCGCAAGGCAGCGGCAGCAGGGTCGGCGTTCATGCGCCCATGCAGTGTAGCCGCAGACGGTCATGGCGCGTTACGAAGTGCAGACGTGGGCGGTGCCACACTGATGGTTTCCTGCAGAGGCGACGTCGCAATGGCCCCACGCATCGAAGACTACGCAATGCTCGGCAATTGCCACAGCGCAGCGCTGGTAGACCCGCACGGATCGATCGACTGGCTGTGTCTGCCGCGCTTCGATTCGGACGCGGTGTTCGCGTCGCTGCTGGGCGATGAGCAGCATGGTCGGTGGGCGTTGGCGCCTAGCGTCGAGTTCCGCAGCGAACGCGCCTACCAGGACGACAGCCTGGTGCTGTGCACGCGCCTGATCGCAGACGCCGGGACGGTGGAACTGGTCGATTTCATGGTGGCCGGTAAGGATGGCGATGGCCACCAGCATCTGGTGCGGATCGTGCGTTGCGTGCAGGGGCAGGTGCCGATGCATATGCGGCTGACGTTCCGCTTCAACTACGGCCGCACGGTGCCGTGGGTGACCGGCATCGACGGCGGCATCCGTGCCATCGCCGGCCCGGACCAACTGGCGTTGCGCACGCCGCAGGCCCTGCATGGCAAGCACCTGGGCACCGAAACCGACTTCACGCTGGGCGAGGGCGACAGCACCTGGTTCGTGCTCAGTCACGGCTTGTCGCACGAACCCACACCGGCGGCGATCGATGCCGAGCAGGCGCTGCAACGCACCACCGCGTTCTGGCACGGCTGGGCACGCCGCTGCACCGATGTCGGCCCGTGGACCGAGCAGGTGCGCCGCTCGCTGGTGGTGCTCAAAGGCCTAAGTTACCTGCCCACCGGCGGCATTGTCGCCGCGCCCACCGCGTCGTTGCCCGAGCATCTGGGCGGCACCCGCAACTGGGATTACCGCTACTGCTGGCTGCGCGATTCGGTCTTTACGTTGATTGCCTTGTTGCAGGCCGGCTATCACGACGAAGCGACTGCGTTCCGCGATTGGGTACAACGCGCCATCGCCGGCTCGCCGGACCAGTTGCAGGCGCTGTACGGCATTGCCGGCGAGCGCCGCCTGCAGGAGTGGCAAGCCGACTGGTTACCCGGCTACGAAAACTCCGGCCCGGTGCGTATCGGCAATGCCGCAGTGGATCAGTTCCAGCTCGACGTGTATGGCGAGTTGATCGGCGCGTTCCATTACGCACGCGAAAAAGGCGTGGCGCCATCGGCCGATGACGATGGCTCGTCCGCATCGTTGCTGGAAAAGATCCTGGACACGCTCGAAACGCTCTGGCGCATGCCCGACGAAGGCATCTGGGAAATCCGCGACGAACGCCGCCATTTTGTGCATTCCAAGGTCATGGCATGGCTGGCGTTCGATTGCGGCGCACGTGACGGCATCACCAACGCCGATCCGGCCAAGCGCGCGCATTGGGGCCGCATTGCCGAGGAAATCCATGCCGAAGTGCTGGAAAAGGGCGTGCACCCGCAGGGGCACTTCGTGCAGAGCTATGGCTCCGATCGCCTGGACGCTTCGCTGCTGCTGATCCCGATCGTCGGCTTTCTGCCCGCAGACGACCCGCGTATTGCCGCCACCGCCGATGCGATCGCCCGCGATCTGACCATCGACGGCTTGGTCGAGCGCTATCGCGCCGACGACAGCGCCGATGGCCTGCCGGCCGGCGAGGGCACCTTTTTGGCCTGCAGTTTCTGGTTGGTGGAAAACTATGCATTGATCGGGCGCACCGAGCAGGCGCGTGTGTTGCTGGAGCGCCTGCTCGGGCTCTGCAACGATGTGGGCCTGCTCGCCGAAGAATACGACCCGCGCAGCAAGCGCATGCTCGGTAACTTCCCGCAAGGGTATTCCCACGTGGCCCTGGTCAATGCGGCATTGCGCCTGCACGGACGTATGGGCGAAAAGGAAACGCATCCATGAACGAACAAGCGACAACGCCGCCGTGCATCATCGTGGTCTTCGGGGCACGCGGCGACCTGACCAAACGGCTGGTGATGCCGGCGCTGTACAACCTGCGTCGCTCCGGCGCACTGGGCGAACACTTCGCCATCGTCGGCATAGACCATGGCGACATCAGCGAGCGCGCGTGGCGCACGAACATGGGGCGGTCGATGACCGAGCTGCTCAGCAGCCGCGACGCTGAATTCCAGACCGATCAGTTCGATACCGACACCTGGGACTGGCTGCGCGAGCGCATGCATTACCTGCGCGGCGACTTCACCGACCTGGGCGCCTACCAGGCGTTGAACGGTGCGCTGGAAAAACTGCACAAACGCTACGGCACCCAGGGCAACGTGTTGTTCTATCTGGCCACCGCCCCGCGCTTTTTCGAGCCGGCCCTGCTCAACCTGGGCGAAGCCGGCCTGGTCAAGCAGCGCGAGGGCCAGGGTTGGCGTCGGGTGATCGTGGAAAAACCCTTTGGCCACGATCTGCCGAGCGCCAAGCATCTCAATGCCACCGTCGCCAAGGTGTTGCACGAGGATCAGGTGTTCCGCATCGACCACTTCCTCGGCAAGGAAACCGTGCAGAACATCCTGGCGTTCCGTTTCGCCAACGGCCTGTTCGAGCCGGTGTGGAATCGTGACCGTATCGATCATGTGCAGATCACCGCCGCCGAAACCATCGGTGTGGAAGGCCGTGGACGTTTCTACGACCCCACCGGCTGTCTGCGCGACATGGTGCCCAATCACCTGTTCCAGTTGCTGGCGATGATTGCGATGGAACCGCCGGCTGCATTCACCACCGAAGCGATGCACCGTCGGCGCGCCGAAGTGATCGAGGCGGTGCGCCCGATCAAGCCCGAAGACGTGGTGCGTGGGCAATATGCCTCCGGCGCTGTGAGTCGTAGTGCAGTGCCGGGCTATCGAGAAGAGGACACCGTGCCGGAAGATTCGGAAACCGAAACCTATGTGGCGATGAAACTGCAGGTCGACACCTGGCGCTGGGCCGGCGTGCCGTTCTACCTGCGCACCGGCAAGCGCTTGCGCGAACGCACCACCGAAATCGCGATCCGCTTCAAGCCCGCGCCGCTGGCGCCGTTCCGCAGCACCGAAGTGGGCGGCTATGGCCCCGACTGGCTGGTGCTGCATATTCAACCCGACGAAGGCATTTCGCTGCAGTTCGACGTCAAGCGCCCGGGCGCGCAGGTCGCGCTGGCACCGGTACGCATGGACTTCCGTTACCGCGACTGGTTCCCCAAGGAATACACGGTGGGCTACGAACGTCTGCTGCAGGACTGCATGAATGGCGAGTCCGGGCTGTTCCAGGATGCGGCCATGGTGGAAGGCGCCTGGCGCATCGTGCAACCGATTCTGGATGCCTGGAAACAACCGCCCAGCGACTTTCCCAATTATGCCGCCGGCAGCGCCGGCCCCTCGGCCGCCGATGCCTTGCTGGCCATGAATGGCGGACACGCCTGGCGCGCACTCACGCCCGGCCGTAGACCGCCGCCGCGCCGTGCACCGGAGGCGCGCAGCAGCGCGGCAACGCCGGTCAAGAAAGCCACCAGGAAAACGGCGAAGAAGGCGACCAAGCCGGCGTCCAAACGTACTGCCGCAGCGGCGGTGAAACCTGCGCAGGCATCAACCGCTTCTGCCAGCAAGGTCGCAAGGAGCGCCGTCGTCAAGCCGGCGGCAAAGACAGTGACCAGGGCGGCTGCGAAAACGGCTGGCAAATCAGCAGCGAAAAAGTCGGTCGGCAAGAACGCAACTGCGCGCAAGTCACGCAGCTGATCCATCACGCGCCAGTCGTCGTACGACGGCTGGCGCGTGTGCACTGCATGCGGTCAGAACGACGCAGACGTTGGCGCCAACGCAGCGGCTCAGCGCTCCCGCGTCACCTGCTCCGGCTCCGCCTCCACCTTGACGTCGGCCTCGAACAGATTCATCAGGTCCGCACGCGCGTCGCGCGAGGTCTGGATCACCTTGGCTTCGTCGTCGTAGACCAGGTGCTGGCGTTGCAATAGCTCTTCGTCGTGCTGGCGGAAGCGTTTGACGTGATCCTGCGCCACCGCTTCGCCCAGTCCGAGCGAGGTCAGCACGCGTTCGCTCAGTTCCAGGCTGGAGGCGAACACCTCGCGGAACGGTTCGGCGCCCAGGTCCATCAGTTTCCAGGCGTGCTGGCGATTACGTGCACGTGCCAGCACCGTGGCCTGCGGGTACAGGCGGCGGATCAGCCGTACGGCCTTGATGTTGGTTTCCGGGTCGTCCACCGCGATCACGAACACCTTGATGCGGTCGGCGCCGGCAGCGCGCAGCAGTTCCGGGCGGGTGGGGTCGCCGTAGTACAGCTGGCTGCCGAAGCGGCGCAAGTCTTCTACGGTGTCCGGGTTGTGTTCCAGCGCCACGAACGGCACATGCCGCGCGGTGAGCAGGCGCGCGACGACCTGGCCGAAGCGGCCCATGCCGGCGACCAGCACCTTGGGCGTCTGTGCATCGATGGTGTCGAACGGGCGGTCGGACTTGGGCACCCGCTGCCGTAGCGGTCCGTTGAGGATGCGCTGCATGCCCAGCAGCAACAGCGGCGTCAGCGCCATCGACACGCCGACAATGGCGACCAAGCGGTCGTGATTGGCGCGCTCCAGCAAGCCGACCCGATCGGCCTCGTTGAACACCACGAATGCAAATTCGCCGCCCAGCCACAACACGCTGCCCAGCATCAGGCTGCTGCGCAACGGCAGCTTGGCCACGCTGCCAATGGCGACCAGCAGCGAGAACTTCACCACCAGCAGAATCGCCACGCCGGCGGCGATCACCCAGGGTTCGGCCACCACCCGGTTCAGATCGATACCCATGCCCACCGAGATGAAGAACAGGCCCAGCAGCAGGCCTTCGAACGGTTCGATCTGCGATTCGAGCTCGTGGCGGAATTCCGAATCGGCCAGCAGCACGCCGGCCAAGAACGCGCCCAGGCTGGCGCTCAATCCGGCCTCCTGCATGATCCAGGCGGTGCCCAGCACCACCAGCAAGGCGCTGGCGGTGAACACTTCCGGCATGCGCGTGCGCGCGACCACGTTGAACAGATGGCGCAGCACAAAGCGCCCGCACAGGATCACCAGCGCCAATGCCGTGACCGCCTTGGCCACGTCCTGCCATTCCAGCGTGGCGTTCTTGCTGCCGCCCAGCAGCGGAATGGCCGCCAGCAACGGGATTGCGATCAGGTCCTGGAACAACAGGATGGCAAATGCCAGGCGTCCGTAGTCGGTGCCCAGTGCCTTGCGTTCGGCCAGCAACTGCAGGCCCACGGCGGTGGACGACAACGCCAGCGCCACGCCGATAATCAGCGCGCTCTTCCAGCCCAGATTGCCGACCATCAGCAAGCCGCCCAGGATCGCCGTGGTGACCACCACTTGGGTGGCGCCGGCGCCGAACACCGAGTGGCGCATCACCTTCAAGCGGGTCGGCGACAGCTCCAGGCCGATCACGAACAGCAGCATCACCACACCGATCTCGGCCGCGCCGCTGATGCGCTCGGCATCCTGCACCACGCCCACGCCATCGGGGCCGAGCACCACGCCGGCAACCAGATAGGCCAACACCGCACCCAGGCCAAAGCGCTTGAACACCGGCACCGCGACGATGGCCGCCAGCATCAGCACCAGAGCCAGTTCCAGACCGCCGCTATGCATGAGCACTCTCCCGTGAGGCCCGCATTATGCCGCGCGAGGTCGCCGGCCGGTTCGCATCCAGATACCGCATGCGGCGGTAGCACACCGGGCACGCAGCCCGGCCCGCTGCACGCCCGGTGTGGGTCTGTACCTGCGAACACCCACGCAACGCGTGCGCTGCCGTCGTGCGTTGAATACGCTCGGATCGGGCGATTACCGGCTTTTGAGCAGGAAGCGGCGATCCAGCGGCTGCAGCGGGCGGGCATTGAACGGATAGACGCGTTCGAATGCATTGATCTGCGCTTCCGACACCTGCACCGGATGATCGAGGACCACCCAGTCCACCGTTTCGCTGCACGGTGGCGTCGTCAGCGATCCTTCGTAGCGAAAGAAATGCCGATGATCGGCGGGCAGGAAATCGCTGGCACGTATCGAGGCGTTGGCGACCAGTTGCGTCCGGTCCTTGTCCTTGGGCATGGCATCGAGCACGCGCTGGAAGGCCGGATTGGCCTTGCCGGTTTCGAAGAAGATCGCCAGCACGCCCAGCGTTCCGTCCGGGCCCTGGTGCACGATATGGGCTTCCATCGGAAAACGCCGGCCGTTCAATAAGTGCTCGCTTGGATGATGGAAATGCAGTTGCAAGACCTCGTACTGCTTTCCGCCGGTGGCCATCTTGCCGCCGTCATGCAGATCCAGCTGGATGGAATGGCCGGTGTTGCGCACCGCCAGCGGTACGGCGGTGTAATCCAGCAGCAAGCTGCCCAGATTGGCGTCGATGGCGGCCTTCAAATCGATCGGGCTGTTCTGCTGTCCGTTGCCGCACAGCGCATTTTCCTTCGCCAGCTCGGCCCAGTGTTCGGCGCCTTGCGGGCCGGTGTAGCCCCACTCGTGCCCGGTGTGCGGTGCGGTTTCGTGCGCGTCCACCGGCATGCTGGCGGGCAGCTGGGTCTGCGCCGTGGCCATCGCGCCCCAGCCAGCGGCCACGCACAGGCACAGGCACACCGGGATGATGCGACGTAACAGAAAAGACCTGGAAGAGGGCATGGGTAACTCCCGAAAGGACGCGATGGCAATGTGGATGCGATGGCCGACGCCATAGCAGAGAACGCCGCGATACCGGCAATGTGCGAAGCGGACTGTAGCAATGAACTGCGGCCGCCAGCACAGTTCTACGACGGCCGCTCGCCGCGTCCCTGGCTGTGCGCCGATGGGACGTGCCTGCACGTCAAGTGCATGCCGGCGTCGTGTACGCACCGGTTCGCCGCCCGGCGATCGCATCGATGGCGCCTGCCGCAGGCGCACCACTGCCGACGATATCGGAGGGGGATGCAGGGCGATCCGGCCTGCGCCAGCAGTGCGAAGGTCGGCATGGGCGGCGCGCGCGGGCATCGCGGTCTGCCGGATCGGCATTCGGGAGGCCCACTTAAACGGGCGTCCTGCAGGGCATTGACCAAGCCAGCTCAGGCGCGCAGACTGCGCCGCGCCGCCGCCCGAACCATCGGTCGGTACGCACTTTCGGAGCCCTTACCTCATGTCCAGCGACAGTCACCCTAGACCCGGGTCGATGACCCAGCTGATGCGCGCCTGAGGCTTCAGGTTCGCCGGCTGTCATCGACGACGGTCGTCATCAGGCGAACCACCATGTACGACGAACCCCTGCGCCTTGCCCAAGGCGTCGATGCCTTGATCGCACCCCTGGCCGACCGCAACACGGCCGATGCGGTGGAATACCTCAACACCCTCGACCGCGACGATGCCGCACATGTGCTGGCCGCGCTGCCGCAACCGCGCGCGGTGAAATTGCTCGAACAACCCGAGCTGCACGACGCCAGCGCCCTGGTCGCGCAACTGCCGGCCGAGCAGGCCGCGTCGTTGCTCGGGCAGATGGCCGACGACCGCGCCACCGACATCTTCCATGGCCTGGACGCCGAGCAGCGTGCGCCGTTGCTGTGGCTGCTCAGCGCCGAGGCGCGGCTGTCGATCCAGGCGTTGATGCGCTACCCGCCCAATACCGCCGGTGCGCTGATGACCACCGAATTCGTGGCGGTGCCGGCCGACTGGACGGTGGGCCGCACCCTGCAGCACATCCGCGAGGTGGAGCGCAGCCGCGAGACGGTCTACGCGATCTATCTGCTCGACCCGCACAGCCGCGTGCTGACCCAGGTCGTCACCATGCGTCGGCTGATCACCGGCGCGCCGGAGGCACCGATCCTGGACGTGGCGCAGGTCAACCCGCCGGTCACCGTGGACCCGGCGCTGGACCAGGAAGAAGTCGCCCGTTTGATCCGTCGCCACGACTTGCTCGCCATCCCGGTGGTGGATGCGCACGGCCATGTGCTGGGCATCGTCACCGTGGACGATGTGCTGGACGCGCTGATCGCCGAATCCACCGAGGACGTGCACAAGTTCGGCGGCATGGAGGCGTTGGGCAAGCCCTACATGCAGATCGGCTTCGGGCAGATGATCAAGAAGCGTGCCGGCTGGCTGAGCGTGCTGTTTCTGGGCGAAATGCTCACTGCCAGCGCGATGCAGCACTTCGAGAACGAGTTGTCCAAGGCGGTGGTGCTGACCCTGTTCATTCCGCTGATCATGAGCTCGGGCGGCAACTCCGGTTCGCAGGCCACCTCGCTGCTGATCCGCTCGCTGGCATTACGCGAATTGCGTCTGGGCGACTGGTGGAAGGTGGCCCTGCGCGAGCTGCCGACCGGGCTCACCCTGGGCACCATCCTGGGCCTGCTGGCGATCGTGCGCATCACCATCTGGCAGACCGCCGGCATGTACGACTACGGCCCACACTGGCAGATGGTGGCGCTGACCATCGGTGCGGCGCTGATCGGCATCGTCACCTTCGGCTCCCTATCCGGCTCGATGCTGCCGTTCGTGCTGCAACGCTTCGGCTTCGACCCGGCCAGCGCCTCGGCCCCGTTCGTGGCCACGTTGGTGGATGTCACCGGCCTGGTGATTTATTTCAGCATTGCGGCGGCCATCTTGAGCGGAACGTTGTTGTAAGGTCTGCCAACACGACCGATAAGGAGATCGCGATGGGCAACAAGGCGCTGCGGTATCTACTTTGGGCGGGTGCGTTGCTGGTCGCCATGTCGCAGCCAGGATGGGCCGAACAGGCCCATCCGCCGGCCTGCGCCTATGATCGCGCCGCCATGCTGGCGCTGGATGAGAACGCCTTCGACCAGGACATGCAGGGCGGCTGGCGCGCCATCGCCGACCGCCCCGGCTGCACCCTGGTTGCCGCCGATCTGCTGCGCGAGTATCGCCTGGCGCATGCGATCACTGGCGGCATCGTGACCTGGCACGAAGGCCAGATGCGTGCAGAGGCCGGTCAAACGGCACAGGCGATCGCCTTGTTCGAAAAGTCTTACAAGCCAGCCGCCGAGGATCTCGCCGGCTGGAATCTGTATGTGGATGCGATGCTCGCGTTCCTCAAACGCGATCGCGCCAGTCTGGATGCCGCACGTGCGCAGCTTGCGTCGGTGCCCTATCCGCAGGCCAAGGACATGCCGCCGTTGCAGGATGGCTATCTGGTTTTTCCCGCCGAGAAGGGCCGGGCTGAGATGAAGATGCGCTGGCCACCAAACCTGGATGTCGTCGATGGCCTGATCAAATGCTACGACGAACCCTATTCGGTGGCTTACGGCGCCCAGCGTTGCCGCACATCGACCTCGACACTTTCGAAGTAGGCAGGCATCGACAGGTCGGGCACCGCGCTGCGCTGCGGCAGGCATGACGACGGTGCAGGCAGTGGTGCACTGACCAGCCAAACGAATCACCAGCCCGAACGGTCTTCGGAGGAAACGATCGACGATTGTCGACGGCGGTCATGCCGCGAGACGGCTGCGCCAAGTCCCTGGCCGCAGGGGACACGCGCACCCGTCGGCTGTCCGCCATCTCGCGTTCGCCAACCTTGCCGTATGCCCTCGCACGGCAGTGCGTGTACCGTAGCGCGATGGCATTGTTCTCCCCCGCACGATGAGTACCTATCACCTGCAACAGGTCTTCCGCCCCAGCACCGTGGCGGTGGTCGGCGGCAGTCCGCGTGATCGCTCGGCCGGGCGCGCGGTGGTGCGCAACCTGCGCGCGGCCGGGTTTCCGGGGCAGATCGGTTGGGTGAGCCCGCGTTACAGCGAGATCGATGGCGTGCGCACGGTGGCGCGCTTGACCGATCTGGCCTGGGTGCCAGATCTGGTGGTGATCACCGCGCCGGCGCGCATCGTGCCGCGCATCGTCTCGATTGCCGCACGGCGCGGCGTGGCCGCAGCGATCATCCTGACCGCCGGTCTCGGCAGCGGCCCCGGCTCGCCGGCCGCGCGCATGGAAGCGGCGGCGCGGGCCAAGGGCATGCGCATTCTCGGCCCGCACTGCCTGGGTGTGATCGCCCCGCATGCGCGGCTCAATGCCAGCATCGCCGCACATTGCCCGCAGGCCGGCGATCTGGCGCTGATCTCCGAATCCAGCGCCATTGCCGCGGCGCTGGTGGAGTGGGGCGTGGCGCGCTCGGTGGGGTTCTCGGCGGTGGTGTCGCTGGGCGACACGCTGGATGTGGACTTCGGCGACCTGCTCGATTACTTCGCCACCGACTACCGCACCCGCGCGATCCTGCTGTATGTCGAACGCATCGGCGATGCGCGCAAGTTCATGTCGGCCGCGCGTGCCGCCGCGCGCGCCAAACCGGTGGTGGTGGTCAAGTCCGGCCGCCAGTTCCGCATCAATCCCAATGCCGACACCCACGCGCAGGCGCTGGCCGGCTCGGATGCGGTATATGGCGCGGCATTCGCACGTGCCGGCCTGTTGCGGGTGGGCGCACTGGACGAGTTGTTCGCCGCCGCCGAAACCCTGGGCCGGCTCGGCAGTTTTCCGGGCAGGCGCCTGGCCATCCTGAGCAATGGCGGCGGGGTGGGGCAGCTGGCGGTGGACCAGCTGGTGCTGCGCGGCGGCACCCTGGCCGAGTTGTCGGCCAAGACCCTGGAGCGGTTGGATCAATCGCTGCCCGAAGGCTGGTCGCGCAGCAATCCGGTGGACATCATCGTCGACGCCGACGGGCCACGTTACGCGGCGGCGATCGAAGCGCTACTGGACGACCCGGAGAACGACGCGCTGCTGGTGGTCAATGTGCCCACTGCGTTCACCTCCTCGGCCGATGCGGCCAAGGCGCTGACCCGCGCGCTGGACCAACGCGACCGCTATCAGCGCGAAAAGCCGGTATTCGCGGTATGGCTGGGCCAGGACGATCAGGCGATCGCCGCGCTCAATGCCGCGCGCGTGCCGACCTATGCGACCGAATCGGACGCGGTGCGCGGCTTCACTCACCTGGTGCGCTACCGCGAGGCGCAGGCGGCGTTGATGGAGACCCCGCCCAGCCTGCCGGAAGATTTCGTGGTGGATGCCGGCATCGCGCGCGCGGTGGTCGATGAGGCCTTGGCCGCCGGCCGGCGCTGGCTGGACCCGGTCGCCACCAACCGCCTGCTGGCCGCCTACGGCATCCCGATCGTGCCGCTGCAGGTGGCCGCCACCGCCAACGAGGCGGCGTTGCTGGCCGACCCGCTGCTGGCCGTCGGCCGCACGGTGACCTTGAAGGTGCTGTCCAGCGACATCGCGCACAAGTCCGATGTGGATGGCGTGCGCCTGAACCTGTCCAGCGTGGCGGCGGTGCGCGAGGCGGCGGACGGCATCCTGGCGCGTGCGCGCGCCGCACACCCCAACGCCGTCATCGAGGGCGTGATCGTGCAGCCCACCGTGCTGCGGCCCAAGGCGCGCGAACTGATCGCCGGCATTGCCGACGACCCGGTGTTCGGCCCGGCGATCGTGTTCGGCCGCGGCGGCACCGCGGTGGAAGTCATCAACGACCGCGAACTGGCCTTGCCGCCGCTGGACCTGCGCCTGGCCCATGAATTGATCGGTCGCACGCGCGTCTCGCGCATCCTCAAGGCTTACCGCGATGTGCCGGCGGCCGACGAGCGCGCGGTGGCGCTGGTGCTGGTCAAGCTGGCGCAGCTGGCCGCCGACATCCCCGAAATCACCGAGCTGGATATCAACCCGCTGCTGGCCGACCGCGATGGCGTGATCGCGCTGGACGCGCGCGTGGCGGTGGCGCCGGCGCGCAAGCTGCACAAGGGACGCGGCCATCCGCGCTTTGCGATCTTCCCGTATCCGAAGGAATGGGAGCGCCAGATCGGCCTGGGCGATGGCACGCATGTGCTGGTGCGCCCGGTGCGCCCGGAAGACGACGCGCTGTTCCGCGCGTTCTTCGCGCGGGTCACCGACGAAGATCTGCGGCTACGGTTCTTCCAGTCGGTCAAGCATTTCAGCCACGAATTCATCGCCCGGCTGACCCAGCTCGATTACGCGCGCTCGATCGCGCTGGTGGCCATCGACCCCAAGAGCGGCGACATGCTCGGCGCGGTGCGCCTGCATGCCGATGCCGACTACGAGGGCGGCGAGTACGGCATCCTGATCCGCTCCGACCTCAAGGGCCACGGCATCGGCTGGCAGCTGATGCGCATCATGATCGAGTACGCGCGCTGGCTGGGCCTGAAGCAGATCGAAGGCCAGGTGCTGCGCGAGAACCGCACCATGCTGGCGATGTGCCAGAGCCTGGGCTTCGGGGTACGCCCGGATCCGGACGATGCGACCCTGATGGCGGTGACACTCCCTATAATGGGCGAGCCGCGCCCGGCCTGACGTTACGTCACGCCACGGTTCCCCCATCCTCCACCGCACGCCGGATCTGCCGGGCCTTGCCCTGGCCCGTTGCTCCGGCTGTCGTCTCGGCCCGCCTGGGAGTGTCAATGTTTCGCGATTTCAGAATGTCGTTCTTGGTTACAGCGATCTGCCTCGGCGTCGCCGCCTGGTGGGGCCACACCACCTCGATGGGCCTGTGGCAGGCGTTGTGGCTGTGTCTGGTGCTGAGCGTGCTGGAAGTGTCGTTGTCGTTCGACAATGCGGTGGTCAACGCCGGTGTGCTCAAGCACATGAACGCGTTCTGGCAGAAGTTGTTCCTCACCGTGGGCATCCTGATCGCGGTGTTCGGCATGCGCCTGGTGTTCCCGATCGTGATCGTGTCGGTGGCCACCGGCATGGGCCTGGTGCCGGTGATGCAGATGGCGCTCAAGGAGCCGGACCGTTACAGCCAGGTATTGACCGACCACTATCCGTCGATCGCCGCCTTCGGCGGCATGTTCCTGTTGCTGGTGTTCCTCAACTTCCTGTTCGACCAGGAGCGCAAGCTGCACTGGCTCGGCCCGGTGGAACGGCTGGTCGGCAAGCTGGGCAAGGCCGATGCGATGTCGGTGATCGTGGCGGTGACGGTGCTGCTGGGCACCAAGGTGTTCCTGCCCAATGAGATCTTCCAGAGCGTGCTGTTCGCCGGCCTGGGCGGCATCCTGCTGTATCTGCTGGTCGGCAGCGTGGACGCCCTGTTCGAGGCCGAAGAGAGCGAAGACGGCATGGGCCCGGCCAAGCGTTCGGGCATTGCCGCCTTCCTCTACCTGGAAGTGCTGGATGCCTCGTTCTCGTTCGACGGGGTGATCGGCGCGTTCGCGATCACCCGCGATGTGGTCATCATCATGCTGGGCCTGGCGATCGGCGCGATGTTCGTGCGTTCGATGACGGTCTACCTGGTGCACAAGGGCACGCTGGACGAGTTCGTGTTCCTGGAGCACGGCGCGCATTACGCCATCGGCGTGCTGGCGATCATCATGCTGGTCGGTACCGTCTACCACGTGCCGGAGGTGCTGACCGGCCTGATCGGGGTGGCCTTCATCGCCGCCTCGGTGTGGTCGTCGATCCGCTACCGCAAGCGCCACCACGTCGGCCCGACCGAGATCTGATGGCGCGCATTGGCGGGCGCCGCTGATCTGAGACTTGGCTGCAAGGCCCTTGCCCGCCCACCCTCGCGGGACACGCCGCAAGTACGTCCCTGTAGGCTCTTACGCGGCATCCATGCCGCGTAAGGTCCCGCGACGGCGGGCGGACAAGGACCAGTCGAGATGGCCGGTGTGCGCGGTTTTCAACAAAACAACCGGCAACTGTCTGGTGCGGTGTCTTCGACGCTTTGAGTTTGCTGCAAGGCCCTTGCCCGCCCACCCTCGCGGGACACGCCGCAAGTACGTCCTTGTAGGCGCTTACGCGGCATCCATGCCGCGTAAGGTCCCGCGACGGTGAGCGGGCAAGGACCAGTAGAGTTGATCGGTGCGCTTGGTTTTCAACAAAGCAGCCAGCAAACTTTCTGGTGCGGTGTCCTCGCCGCTTGCGGGACCGTGTGGCGGCATGGATGCCGCCACCGAGCCCCCACGGACGGGTTCACGGCGTGTCCCGCGAGCGGCGAGGGCACCGCGCCCTCGACCGCAACGCCCAATAGAGGAACGGGGCTTCCCACCTGGATTCGGCAGTGGCGAGTTCCTCCCGTTGCTGGGCGTGCCGCCTGACATCGCTCCGTCGCCGACCGATCGCCCGGGCCGGTGCCAGCTTGTAAGCGCTCTCCGCTGGTGAAGTCTATTGGCGCGTGCTGCGGGCATGGCGCCCGCGGCAGTCACGGCCGACTGTGACCGGCTTCAGCATCGATGCGTGTCGCAGCTAACCCAACCGGACCCAACCAGTCAGCAAAAACGCTCGCCCGGCCCTTGACTGCGCACGCGGATTGGGCAGTTCGCGGTGGTGAATCGACCGTTCGTCAGATGGCGCTTTGCACCACAAGGGTTTACGGGCTTTCCCCACATTATGTGTTGACCCCTCGCGGGTACCCCACTATCTTGGGGGAGTCGGTGGTTGGCTGCCCCAAGCAGCTGGACCTGAAAGAGCACGATCTGCGTTAGGTACGCGGTCGATCAGCCTCCTCGCCGCAACCGCATTCGGTTTCATCCAGCCATCCAGGGCAACGCCGTGGAGCGGACTGCGTGGGCCGATGGGGTTGCGGTTGTTTCGCCACCGACCACCGCGCGACAGCACACCGCGCGGTGGCGGCCGTGGAATCTCCGGTGAGGAGATGGCTGGTGATGGCGATGCCGCCGCAGACCGTGGGTCTTGCGTGCTGGTCGTCCCGCACCGTCATCGCTGTCCAGGGAGTCCGGATCCGGTCGCAGCCCGTCCCCAGCGGGTTCGTGTGCCTACGCATGGAGGACGCATGACCACCAACGACACCCTTGCCGCGATCGCCGCCGGCACCGCAGCACCCAACAGCGTTTCCGCCAGCGTTCCAGCCAGCGTCAGCGCGCCCGGTTGCGGCGCGCCGGAATTGACCGACCCGTCGGACATCGTGCCGCCTCCCCGCCAAGCCATTGCAATGCACGCACAGACCATCGAAGAACAAGCCGTCGCCACCTGGATCACCAAGGAAGCCGGCAACCGCAAGATCCCGTTCGAGCCGCAGCGCCTGGAGCGCGCCATCGACCAGATCCATGCCGAATTCCCGCAGCTGGACGTGGCCGACTACAAGCGTTCGGTGTTCGGCTTCGTCGATCGCAAGGACAGCGTCAACGCCGACGACCTGGTGGACCACCTGATCCGCGAGGCCGAGGCCCGCGTCGATCTGACCACCCCGGAGTGGGAGCACTTCGCTGCGCGTCTGTACCTGCGCCGCCTGTACAAGCGCGCCAGCCGTAACCGCTTCTACGACGCCAGCCAGAAGTACGGCTCGTTCGTCGGCTTGCAGGAGAGCCTGGCCGACCGCAATGTCTATTCCAACGACATCCTGCGTCGCTATTCCAAGGACGAGCTGATCGAAGCCGGCAAGATGATCGCGCCCGAGCGCGACAACTTGTTCGCCTACAACGGCCTGTACCTGCTGGCCACCCGTTACCTGGCCACCGACAACTCGCGCGGCGTGTTCGAGCTGCCGCAGGAGCGTTGGCTGACCATTGCGCTGTATCTGATGCAGGACGAGATCGGCAACGGCAAGGGCAGCCGCGAGCGCCGCATGCAGCTGGTGGGCGAGGCCTACTGGGCGCTGTCCAACCTGTACATGACCGTGGCAACGCCGACGCTGGCCAATGCCGGCAAGGTCGGCGGCCAGCTGTCGAGCTGCTTCATCGACACCGTCGACGACAGCCTGCAAGGCATCTACGACTCCAACACCGACGTGGCGCGCGTGTCCAAGCACGGCGGCGGCGTGGGCGCGTATCTGGGCTATGTGCGTTCGTCGGGTTCGGCGATCCGTGGCGTGTCCAATTCCTCCGGCGGCGTGGTGCCGTGGATCAAGCAGCTCAACAACACCGCGGTGTCGGTGGATCAGCTGGGCCAGCGCAAGGGCGCCATCGCGGTCTATCTGGACATCTTCCACCGCGACATCGAGTCGTTCCTGGATCTGCGCCTGAACAATGGCGACCAGCGCCTGCGCGCGCACGACGTGTTCACCTCGGTGTGCATCCCCGACCTGTTCATGGAAGCGGTCGAGCGTCGCGGCGACTGGTACCTGTTCGATCCGCACGAAGTGAAGCGGATCAAGGGCTGGTACCTGCAGGATTTCTACGACGAGAAGAAGGGCGACGCCAACAGCAGCTTCCGTCGCAAGTACGAGGAAGTCGTCGCCGACGAGCGCATCACGCGCAAGACCGTCAAGGCGATCGAAATCTTCAAGCGCATCATGGTCAGCCAGCTGGAAACCGGCAACCCGTTCATGTTCTATCGCGATGAAGTCAATCGCAAGAATCCGAACAAGCACGAGGGCATGGTCTATTCGTCCAACCTGTGCACCGAGATCCTGCAGAACATGAGCCCGACGCGGATGATGCAGGAGATCATCAGCGGCAATCAGATCGTCACCACCAAGAAGGCGGGCGACTTCGTCGTGTGCAACCTGTCCTCGATCAACCTGGGCCGCGCGATCATCGCGCAGGACGACCAGGCCGATCTGCTGGGCGCCGACGTGCTGGAACGGTTGATCCCGATCCAGGTGCGCATGCTCGACAACGTGATCGATCTGAATCAGCTGCCGGTGCCGCAGGCCACCATCACCAACCAGAAGTACCGCGCCATCGGTCTGGGCACCTTCGGTTGGCATCACTTGCTGGCGCAGAAGTCCATCCATTGGAATGCCAAGGAAGCCGAGGATTACAGCGACGAGCTGTACGAGCGCATCAACTATCTGACCGTCCAGGCGAGCATGGAGCTGGCCAAGGAAAAGGGCACCTACAGCGTGTTCCGCGGCAGCGACTGGCACACCGGCGAGTACTTCCGTGCGCGCGACTACAACAGCCCGCAGTGGCTGGAGCTGTCGGCGCAGGTGGCCGTCAACGGCGTGCGCAATGCCTGGATGCTGGCGGTTGCGCCGAACATGAGCACCGCACAGATCGCCGGCTCTACCGCCTCGATCGACCCGATCTATAGCGCGTTCTACTACGAAGAGAAGAAGGACTTCCGTCGTCCGGTCGCCGCGCCCGGCCTGTCGCTGGAAACCTGGCCGTACTACGAAAAGGGCGCCTACAAGGTCGACCAGTTCGCCAGCGTGCGCCAGAACGCGCGTCGCCAGCGCCACGTCGACCAGTCGATCAGCTTCAACTTCTACGTGCCCAGCACCATCCGTGCGAGCACGTTGCTGGATCTGCACATGACCGCCTGGCGCGAAGGCTTGAAGACCACGTACTACGTGCGTTCCAACGATATCGACATCAGCGAATGCGAGTGGTGCAGTAGCTAAAGCGCATTCGCGCTTTCGCTTCCACGGTTCGCGTTGCGAACCGTGGACCCTGCTTCATCAGCCCCCACACCCCGCGCCTTTGGCGCGCCCCCTGACTCAGGGGGCTTTCCTCCAGAACGATTGCTGCCGTCGTCCCTGCTGCACGCGCGCGCGACGCCTGAAAGACGAGTAAAGACCCATGTCCGCAACACCGCTTGAACGCATCAAGATCCTGGAGCCGCGTCACCCGAACCGCTCCACCGCCATCATCAATGGCGAAACTTCCGGCATCCTCAACTGGAACGACATCCCGTACCCGTCCTTCTATCGGGCCTACAAGGAGCTGTCGACCAACTTCTGGATCCCCGACGAAGTGGACATGAAGGGCGATGCGCGCCAGTACAACGAGCTGTCGGCGCGCGAAAAGAACGCCTACGATTCGATCATCGGCTTGCTGGCCACGCTGGATTCGCCGCAGACGCGCTTCATCTACAACGTTGCCGAATACATCACCGACCCGGCCGCGCATGCCAATGCCGCGATCATCGGCCAGCAGGAAGTGATCCATAACGAGAGCTACAGCTATGTGCTGGCCTCGATCACCGGCCTGGCCGACCAGAACCGCGTGTTCGAAATCGCGCGCATGCACCCGACCATCATCAAGCGCAATGCGCCGATCATGGGCGCCTACGAAGACTTCATGCGCGACAAGACGGCCGAAACGCTGATCCGCGCGCTGATCCAGTCCTCGATCCTGGAAGGCATCAACTTCTATTCCGGCTTTGCGTATTTCTACAATCTGGTCCGCCAGAACCGCATGACCGGCACCGGCAAGATCATCAGCTTCATCAACCGCGACGAGCTGGCGCATTCGAAGTTCATCAGCGAGTTGATTCGCGCCATCATCGGCGAAAACCAGCAGCTGCAGGGCGACCAGCTCACCGACTACGTGCACAAGGCCTTCGAGCACGCGATCGACCTGGAAACGGTTTGGACGGCCGAAGTGCTGGACGGCATCGACGGCATCGACGTGGACGAGATGATCCGCTACGTGAAGTACCGCGCCAACAAGATGGCCGGCATGCTCGGCATCGAGAAGCTGTACGAAGGCGCCAACGACAACGTAATGCCGTGGATCAAGGCCTACGCCGACAACTTCACCGAGACCAAGACCGACTTCTTCGAGATGCGGAATGCCTCGTACAAGAAGACCAATTCGGATAACGGCTTCGACGATCTGTGAGTAATCGGGAATAGGGAATCGGGAATGGCAAAAGCAGACAACACCGCGCTCTTCCGATTCCCCATTCTCCACTCCCAATTCCCCGCCCCATGAACATCCTGCTGGCCCTGGCATCGTTGAGCGGCAATACCCGCGATGTGGCGCGCAGTGTCGCGCTGCACTGTGAGGCGGCCGGGCACACGGTGACCTGGCTGGAGACGGATGTGCAGCGGCTGGAGCAGGTGCCGCATGCGCCGGGACAGTACGATCTTTTTCTGTTTGGCAGCTGGACCGACAACGGCGGGCGTACGCCGTCGGAGATGAAACGCTTCATCGTCGAGTTGGTCGAAACGCTGGGCAAGCCACCGCAGGTGGCCGTGTTCGGCACCGGCGAAACGCAGTGGGGCGAGGACTATTTTTGCGGTGCGGTGCATCGCATCGCACAGTTCTTCGCCAGCCCGTTTCCGCGCTTGACCATCGAACAGATGCCCCACGGCCAGCGCGACGCGCAGGCCATCGCCGCCTGGACCGACGAGGTTCTGGCCCAATGCAAACACGATCCCCATGATGCACACCATTACCGTCACGTCGCCTGAGCACTACACCCAGACCCTGGCCGCGCATCCGCGCGCGCTGGTGGATTTCTACAAGGACAACTGCCCCGGTTGCCGCATGCTCGACATGTCGCTGGACAAGTTCGCCAACAGCGATGCGGCCGACGGTGTGGCCTTGTTGAAGGTCAAGCTGGAAGTGGTGGGCGAGGACTTCTTCCGCGACCTCGGCCTGCGGCAGACGCCGACCTTGGCGTTGTTCAAGGACGGCGCCGAAGTGACGCGCCTGCCCGGTTTCCAGTCGCCGGCGCAGGTCGAAGCGGCGGTTCGTAGCGGGCTGTGAGCATGCTGGCCGTCCATTGCGGTAGCGCAGGCGCCCGGCGATGAACGCGACCGTCACCATCGTCGCCTGGAGCTTCCTGCTGGCGGGGCTGGGCATGTTGGTCGGTGCCGCGCTGCTACCCGACCAGGCGCGCTGGATCCTGTTGCTGTTGGGCCTGGTATTCGGCGGTACCGGCGCTGGCCTGCTGGGCTATCGGGTGTGGCATGCGCGCCGTGCCGCCTGGCTACGCCAGCACGGCACGGTGGTGGAGGCGACCTTCGTCGAGGTCGAGCTCAACCCCTCCCTGCAGGTCAACGGCCAGCATCCGTTTCGCATTCTTGCCCAGCGCCACGATCGCACCCATAACACACTAGCCGAGTATCGCAGCGACAATCTGTGGGTGGATCCGCAGCCGTTCCTGGTCGAAGGACAACGGCTGCGCGTGTTCGTCGATCCGCAGCGTCCCACGCGCTACCACATGGACCTGAGTTTCCTGCCGACGCTGCAACGCTGATTGCCCCTTCCTCGACGGTCCCGCCCCATGACCAGCACCACCACCGTTGCACCGACCGAGGCCCGCATGGCCGAGATCGTGTTTCCCAACCACACCAATCACATGGGCACGCTGTTCGGCGGCCAGGCGCTGGCGTGGATGGACAAGGCCGCGTTTCTGGCGGCATCGCGTTATGCGCGGCGCACGGTGGTGACCGCGCGCTCGGACCAAGTGGATTTCAAGCTGCCGATCCGTCAGGGCCAGATGGTCGAGACCATCGCGCGGGTGGTGTCGGTCGGGCGCAGCTCGATCAAGGTGGAGGTGGAGCTGATCGCCGAGGATCTGCTCAGTGGCGCGCGGGAGTTGTGCACGCGCGGTACCTTCGTGATGATCGCGCTGGATGCCGACGGCAAGCCGACCTCGGTGCCGCCGCTGCCAGCCGTCGCCGGCTGACTGCGCTTATTCCTCGACCTCGCGGTCTTCGCGCTTGGTCTCGGCCATCGCTTCGGGTTCCAGCTCTTCGGCGCTGCGATTGAGTTTGACGAACACGCCCCAGGCGATCAGCAGCAGCGCCGCGCACAGGCCAACCGCTGCGGCGTACGGCAGCTTCGCCGGGTCGTCGTGCATCAGCTCGAAGATCGACACCAGCGTTTCGATCGCCAGCGCAATCACGATCACCACGAAAAAGCGCGATAGATAGCGCCGCACGCGGGTGGGTCCGCTGACCTTGACGTCGCGCAGGATCTCTTCTTCGAAGATGGTCTGGCCCAGTTCCAGCGTCACCAATGCCACGGTCAGCAGGCCGATGGCTTCCAGCACCACGTTGAAACGGTCGCGCACCACCATGTCGCCGCCGGGCGTAAACCCGTGCCACAGCTCCAACCCAGCCATCGCCACCAGGCCCGCCGCGCACAGCACGAAAAACGCCAGGATCACCAGGTGACCGGCACGGAACAGGTGGCTGAGCAGTTTCATCAGGGGGCAACACGGGCGATGGGACGCAGAGCATCGTGTGCGCCACGTCGTTGCCGCGCGAAGGCAAGGGAATGATGAGCGTGGCGCACTGCAGGTCTGTGCGCGGTGCGGATAAGGGGAATGCGGTCGCGTCAGGCCTGCGTGCGGCCATGTCTGGTTGCTGCAGGCTCTGTCATGCGCCTTGGAAAGTGGGTAGGGCTGTGCGCTGAGTAACCTGGCTAGCCCAATCCCCTCATCCGGCGCTGCGCGCCACCTTCTCCCGCTCGCGGGAGAAGGGAGTAGTGCGATGTGCCTTGTTTCCTAGGCGCTGTAGCCATGCATCCAGCGATACAGTCGATGCAGTCGATGCAGTGGAGCTACCCGTTCCCTTCCCACGCATGCGGGGGAAGGTGCCCGAAGGGCGGATGAGGGGCGCCATCGCGTCACGCCTTCAGCCGCTGCACGTCCTCTGCCCGCATTAGGCCTGACGCAGCACCTGATACGCCTGCAGATGCACGTGCGCCGCCATCAACAACGGCGCATTGCGCCCGGTTTCGCGCACGCGCTTGAGCATGTCGCCGACGATCTGCGCTGCTTCCACATCCTGCCCGGCCTCCAGGTCGCGCAGCATCGAGGCCTTCAACGGTGAGTCCAGCTGCAACAGCGTCTGCAACGCCTTGGCGCGCGCGGCTTCGGGAATCGACTGCCCGGCCGCGTCGGCGGCCCACAGGCATTCGTTGTACAAGCCGTTGATCACTGCACGCCCGTCGTCGGTGGCAACGATCGCCCCGACCGGCGCGCGCATCAGGCAGGTGGCCGCCGCCAGCGCGGTGAGGAAGCTGTACTTGATCCACTGCTCCTGCACGATCTGTTCGCTGGCCACATGGTCGATGCCGGCCTGCACGCAGGACGCAGCAAGCGCCTGCACACGGGCCGATGTGGCGCTGCCATCGCGCTCGCCGAAGGTCATCGCCGCCGGCTTGCCCAGGTGCAGGATCTCGCCGTGTTCGCCCTTGGTGGCGCTGATGAAGCACAGCCCACCCAGCACGCGCGCCGCGCCGAAACGTTCGTCCAGCGCCGCGTAATGGCGCAGGCCGTTGAGGATCGGCAGCACCGTGGTGTGCTCGCCCACCGCCGGCGCAATCGCCTCGATCGCGCTGTCCAGGTCGTAGGCCTTGCAGCTGAGGATCACCAGGTCGAACGGCCGCTGCGCCACCAGCGCCGGCAGGTCCTGCGCGGTGACATGCGCCACCGCGAGCTGTGCATCGCCCAGCGGGCTGCGGATGCGCAAGCCATCGGCCTGCAGCTGCGCAGCGCGCGCAGCGCGCACCAGAAAGGTGACATCGACACCGGCCTGGGCCAGGCGCCCGCCGAAATAGCCGCCGGTGCCACCGGCGCCAAGAATGAGCATGCGCATGAAATCGTCTGTCCTGAAGGGGGGGTACTGAAAGGGAGCGGACAGCCAAGCGTGTCCAATTCCCTTCCCCCGCCTGCGGGGGAAGGTGCCCGAAGGGCGGATGGGGGAAGGAGCGTCCGCTACGAACCCGCTTTCCCGCTAGAGCCCGCGCCCGGCGTTCGCATCAGCTACGCAGCCCGACACCGCGCCGCAGCAGCCACAGCGCCAATGCGCTGAGGACCGCGACAAAGCCCAGCATCAGCGCGTAGGCCACCCAGATCGGCACGTCCGAGCTGCCGAGCAGGCCATAGCGGAACGCGTTGACCATGTAGAAGATCGGGTTGGCATGCGTGGCCGCCTCGGCCCAGCCGGGCAGCAACTTCACCGAGTAGAACACGCCGCCCAGATAGGTCAGCGGGGTCAGGATGAAGGTCGGCACGATCGCCACGTCGTCGAACTTCTTGGCGTACACCGCGTTGACGAAGCCGGCCAGCGAAAAGATGATCGCGCCCAGCAACACGGTGGTCAGCGTGACCAGCGGATGCGGGATGCGCACCGGGGTGAAGAACATCGCGATGACCAGCACCAACGCGCCGACCATCACCCCGCGCAGCACCGCGCCGGCCACATAGCCCCACAGGATCACCCAGTTGGGCATCGGGCTGACCAGCAGTTCTTCCACATGGCGGCCGAACTTGGCGCCGAAGAAGCTGGAGGAAATGTTGCCGTAGCTGTTCTGGATCACGCTCATCATCACCAGGCCCGGCACGATGAACTGCATGTACGTGTAGCCGCCCATGTCGCCCACGCGCGAACCGATCAGCCCGCCGAAGATCAAAAAGTACAGCGTCATGGTGATGGCCGGCGGCACCAGGGTCTGGCCCCAGATGCGCAGGATGCGCTGCACTTCGCGGCGCACGATGGTGCCCAGCGCAATCCAGTTGCGGCGCGCGTTGGTGGGTTCGGTCACGGTGCGGATCTCGTTCATGGCTGGCCTCCGCTGCGCGGCTGCGCTGGCGGTGTGCCATTCGGGGCAACAGGCGTGGGTGCGGTGGCGGCTGCATCGGCAGGTACCGGCGCGTCACCGGTCAGGCGCACGAACAGCTCTTCCAGCCGGTTGCTCTTGGTGCGCATCGAGCGGACCCGGATGCCGGCGCCGCCCAGCGTGGCGAACACGCGATTGAGATCCATCGCGCGCGGCATGTCCAGATCCAGCGTGTGGCCGTCGATGGCGGTGAGCGTGGTGCCTTCGATCACCGGCAACTCGGCCGGCAGGTCGCCGTCGATATCGAACAGGAAACCTTCCACGTCGAGCTTGGCCAGCAATTCGCGCATCGGGCCCTGGGTGACGATCTGGCCGTGGTTGATGATGGCCAGGTTGCGGCACAGGTGCTCGGCCTCTTCCAGGTAATGCGTGGTGAGGATGATGGTGGTGCCGGCGGCGTTGATCTCCTTGAGCACGCGCCACATGTCGCGGCGGATCTCGATGTCCACGCCGGCGGTGGGTTCGTCCAGGATCAGCAGGCGCGGCTGGGTCATCATCGCGCGGGCGATCATCAGCCGGCGCTTCATGCCGCCGGACAGCGTGCGGCTCATCACCTGGGCCTTTTCCCACAGGTGCGCGCGGCGCAGCTCCGCTTCGGCCAGGCGCTCGGCCTCGGCGCGCGGCATGCCGTAGAAACCGGCGTAGTTGACCAGGATGTCGAAGGGCTTCTCGAACAGGTTGAAGTTGACCTCCTGCGGCACCAGGCCGATCAGCCGCATCGCATCGCTGCGGTGGCGGACCAGGTCGGTGCCGAACACTTCCACCTGGCCGGCAGACAGGTTCACCAGCGAGCTGATGATGCCGATCAGGGTGGACTTGCCGGCGCCATTGGGGCCGAGCAGGGCGAAGAAATCGCCCGGCGCCACGTCCAGCGAGACGCCTTTGAGCGCCTGGGTGCCGTTGTCGTAGGTCTTGCGCAGATCGCACACGCGCAGCGCGGGTGCTGCGGTCAGGGAGGGGGCAGTCAAGATGGTCCTTCGCGCCAGGGTGACGGCGCAGCGAGTTGCAGCCGTTATTATAGAAGCCCGTTGGGGGTTGCCCCGATCACAGACTGTCCTAAATACGTTCGTGCCCGTCCAATTTCCTCTCAAACTTGTCGACCGGCGCATGATTGCGCCCACCGTAGCCCACTGTCAGTTCGTGCGTGACGACGGGCAGCCGCTGGATTTCCAGCCCGGGCAGTTCATCCAGATTCATTTCAGCAACGCCGATGGCACCCCAACCAAACGCAGCTATTCGCTGGCGACCATCCACGACCATGCGTTGGGACCGGGCGAAGCGGTGGATATCGCAGTGAGCTTCGTGCCAGGTGGCGCGGCGACCGCGCTGTTCGAAGGGTTGGAGATCGGCGACCAGTTGCAGGCCAGCGGGCCCTACGGCCGTTTCTGCCTGCCGCCGGGCGACCACAACCGGCGCTATGTGCTGATCGCCACCGGCACCGGCGTCACCCCGTACCGCGCGATGCTGCCGCTGTTGGCCGAGGCGATCGCCACCCGCGGCGTGCAGGTGCTGCTGCTGCAAGGTGCGCGCACCCCGGCCGAGCTGTTGTATGGCGATGACTTCCGGGCGTTCGCCGATGCGCATCCGCAGTTCCGCTACGTGCCCTGCTTCTCGCGCGAACTGCCCGAGCAGCCGCACGCCGATGTGCGCCACGGTTACGTGCAGCAGCAACTGGCCGACATCGCCCCCGATGGGCAAGGCGACATCGCCTACCTGTGCGGCAACCCGGACATGGTGGATACCTGCATCGACGCGCTGAAAGAAGCCGGCCTGCCGAACGCACAGATCCGCCGCGAGAAATACGTCAGCCCGCCGCCGGCAAAGAGCTGAGGGCTTAGGCCTCGCGCGGGGCGGCTGTGGCCGGCCCCGCGCAGGTGATCCTGGCCAGGCAAGGTCATGCCCTGGCCATGGCGAGCGTGCCGCAGCGAGCACTGGCGGGCTGCGGCGCAACGGCGATGGCCGCCAGTCCTGCTCAGTCTCGCTGTGTGCGGACAAGCTGCGTCCGGATGGTGCCGGGCTTATCGGCTTGGCGCCTTGCCGGGCGCTCGCTGACAACGGTCCGGGCAATCGGATCGCGCAGGATCTGTATGTCAAGGACGCTTGACAGCCGGAACTATTCGGCGCATCTTGCCTGTCAAGCGTACTTGACAGGCGGGTGGGATGTCTCAGCAGCGTCAGCAGGCCGATCGCACACAGCCATGTGCGGCATCTCCATCGAAGCGCGCCTGTGCCCCGCGCTGGGCCACGCCTGCCATGGAGCAGGGCAGGCCAGGCGCATGACCACCTGCAATCGCAACGCGCTGATCGCGTTCTGCCTGGGCCTGGGATTGCTTGGCGTTGCGGCGCTGTGCCAGTGGCGGCAATTGCCGTTGAGCGAGTATCTGGCCGGGCTCAGTGCAGGTCTGGGTGTCTTTTGCCTGCTGCTGTCGCTGGTGCTGTGGCTATCGCGCGGCAATCTGCAAGACAGCACGCAACCGGCGCTGGCGCGACGCTATCACCGCGAATTCGGCGTGCCGATGCTGTTGTATGTGGTGATGCTGTTCTGGAAATATCTGCTTGGCCGCGTGGATCCCAACTGGGCGCGTGTGTTGATCGCGTTGTTGCCTGCGGTGCTGGTGGCGTTGGTGATCCGCGCGGTGGCGCGGCACGTGCGCGATTCGGACGAGATGCAACGGCGTATCGAACTGGAATCGATCGCCATCGCGGCCGGGCTGGTCAGTGGCGCGTACATGACCGGTGGCTTCCTGCAGGCCGCTCACCTGATCGACATCCCGGCAACGGTGGCGATGCTGTGGGTGTTCCCGATGTTGTGCGCGCTGTACGGCGTCACCAAGAGCATCAACGCGCGACGTTTCCAATGAACAGCCGGGTTCGCGCATTGCGCGAGGCCAGTGGCTGGTCACAAGGCGAGTTGGCCGAGCGGCTTGGCGTGTCGCGGCAGACCATCAATGCACTGGAGACCGGCAAGTACGATCCCAGCCTGCCGTTGGCGTTTCGCATCGCGCGGTTGTTCGGGGAATCGCTCGAGCACGTGTTTCTGTATGAAGACGGGCAGTAGCTGCGCCGGTCACATCCGACCGACTGCAGCGTCAGTGGACACGGAATACCAGGAGAGGGTGGACATGGTGAAGCAACCCACAGTGGTGGCGGCAGTGCTGGTCGCAATGCTGGCTGGCGGATGTCAGCGCGCAGACGCGCCTGCAAAGGAAAACGCTGCAGCGGTGCAGCGCACTGCGCCGCCGCGCGCGGCAAAAACCCAGACCGGCACAGCGGAAGGCAATCGTTATGGCGCGTTGCAGTTTGCGCCGTGCACGCTGAGCTCCGGCAGCGCCGCCGGCAATATCGAGGCGCAGTGCGCGCACCTGCGTGTGCCGGAAAATCCGGCCGTGCCGACAGGGCGCAACATCGACTTGAAGATCGCCTGGCTGGAGAGCGATGCCGGTGCGGGCAGTAAGCCGGACCCGGTGTTCTTCATTGCCGGTGGACCAGGCCAGTCGGCCACGCAGGTCGCCGCGATCGTGGACATGGGGCTGCGCGAGGTACGCAAGCAGCGCGACATCTTCCTGGTCGATCAACGCGGCACCGGCGGATCGCATCCGCTGCAATGCCGCGATGCGGCCGGCAAGGCGCTGACGCTGGAAAACGACAGCGCAGCCACGGCCGAACAATTGACCAACTACGCACGGCAATGCGCACAAGGGCTGCGCAACGATGCCGACCCGCGTTACTTCACCACCCGCCAAGCCATTGGCGACCTGGATGCGGTGCGCGCGGCATTGGGCGTGCAGCAGGTCAACCTGATTGGCGGTTCGTACGGCACCCGCGTGGCGCAGCGCTATGCGGCGCGCTATCCGCAGCACACGCGCACGCTGGTGATCGATGGCGTGGCGCCCAACGATCTGGTGATCGGCGGCGAATTTGCGCGCACCTTCGAAGATGCGATCGCATTGCAGGCAGCGCAATGCCGCAAGCAACCGGCATGCGCCAAGCGCTTTGCGGTGGATACGCGCACGCAGTTGCGGGATGTCGTCGAACGGCTGCGGCAAGCGCCGGTCGCGGTGGACTACCGCGACCCACGCACCGGCGCGCTGCGCCACGAACAGGTCACCGCCGACACCGTGGTCGGCCTGGCATTCGGGTTTTCCTATGCGCCAGAAACCGCTTCGCTATTGCCGCTGGTGCTGGACGAAGCAGCGGCCGGTCGCTACGCCTCGCTGATGGCACTGGCGCAGATAAGTGCCTCGGACATGTCCGATCAGATGAATCGCCCGATGCAATGGTCGGTGTTGTGCAGCGAGGATGCGGGCCGCTACACGCCGCCCACCGGCAAGGACGACACCTTACTGGGCGCGGAGGTGGCACAGATGTTCTTCGCCCCGTGCAAGGCCTGGCCTGCCACGCCGGCACCCGCGGCCGATGCGGCACCGTTGCGCTCCAACCTGCCGGTGTTGCTGTTGTCGGGCGAACTGGACCCGGTGACACCGCCACGCTATGCCGAACGTGTCTTGCAGGGCCTGCCGAACGGCCGGCACCTGGTGGCGCCGGGCCAGAGCCACGGCGTGTTCCGGCTTGGCTGCATGCCCAAATTGCTGGGCCAGTTTCTACAGACTGCCGATGCCAAGGCACTGGATGCGCAGTGCGTGGCCAGCCTCAACAATGTGCCTGCATTCACCTCGTTCAATGGATGGGAACCATGAGCCGCACCGACCACGCCACGGAGGCGCTCGCATGATCGTCGTCGATACGCTGCACAAATCGTTCAAGACCAAGACCGGGTTGGTGAAGGCGGTCGATGGGGTCAGCTTCAACGCGGCCGATGGCCAGATCACCGGCCTGCTCGGGCCCAACGGTGCCGGCAAGACCACCACCTTGCGCATGCTCTATACGCTGATGTCGCCCGACCAGGGCAGCGTCACCGTCGATGGCGTGGATGCCGCGCGCGACCCGGTGACGGTGCGCCGTGCGCTGGGCGTGCTGCCGGATGCACGCGGCGTGTACAAGCGGCTGACCGCACGCGAAAACATCGCCTACTTCGGCGAGCTGCACGGGATGTCGCGCGCGCAGATCGCCGAGCGCACCCGCCTGCTCTCCGACGCATTGGACATGGGCGACATTCTCGATCGCCAGACCGACGGTTTCAGCCAGGGCCAGCGCACCAAGACCGCGATTGCGCGCGCGCTGGTGCACGACCCACGCAACGTCATCCTCGACGAACCCACCAACGGCCTGGACGTGATGACCACGCGCGCGATGCGCGGCTTCCTGCAGCACCTGCGTGCAGAGGGGCGCTGCGTGATCTTCTCCAGCCACATCATGCAGGAGGTGGCGGCGCTGTGCGATCGCATCGTCATCGTCGCCAAGGGGACGGTGGTGGCCTGCGGCAGCGCCGACGAACTGCGCGCCGCCACCGGCGAAGACAATCTGGAAGACGCCTTCGTCAAGGCGATCGGCTCGGACGAGGGACTGCACGCATGAGCACCACATCGTTGTTGGCCACCGTGTGGACGGTGCTGCGCAAGGAACTGCGCGATATCGGCCGCGATCGCCGCACGCTCGCCTTGGCGTTGCTGCTCTCGCCGCTGTTGTATCCGATCCTGATTCTGGGCATGGGCGCGCTGAGCGAAAGCCGCGTGCGTACGCAGATCGACAAGCCGTTGGACATCCCCACGCTCGGTCGCGAAAACGCGCCGAATCTGGTGCGTTTTCTGGCCGCGCAAGGCCTCAATGCCGTCGATGCGCCAGCCGATCTGACCGCCGCAATCCGCAATCAGGATGTGGACGTGGCACTGCGTATCAGCGCCAGTTACGCCGACGACTGGCGCGCCGGCCGCCCCGCGCTGGTGGAGATCATCAAGGACAGCACCCGCCGCGAGGCCGACGTGCCGAGCATGCGCCTGCAGGCCGCGCTCGGCGGGTATAGCCAGCAGGTCGGTGCGCTGCGCTTGCTGGCGCGCGGTATCGATGCGCAGGTGGGCCGGCCGCTGGAAATCGCCGCGCAGGACCTGGCGACCGCCGAAGCCAAACGCGGCCAGATGATGGCGGTGCTGCTGCCGGTGTTGCTGGTGATCACCTCGTTTCTGGGCGGTGCGTCGTTGATTCTGGATGCCACCGCCGGCGAGCGCGAACGCCAATCGCTGGAGCCCTTGCTGGCCACGCCCGCGCCGCGCAGCGCCATTGTCAGCGGCAAGATCGCCGCCGCCTGCGTGATCGGCATGGTGTCGTTGTTGTTGACCTTGCTGGCGTTCAAGCTGAGTGCGCAGTTGTCGACGTCGAACCTGGGGCGTCAGCTCAATGTCGGCTTCGTGCCGATGCTGCAGATGCTCTTCATCCTGGTGCCGATGCTGTTCATCGGCACCTCGCTGCTGACCTATCTGGCCGCAGCGGCCAAGAGCATGAAGGAAGCGCAGGCGCATATGACCTGGTTGCTGTTGTTGCCGATGCTGCCCGGGTATGCGCTGATGGCGTATCCGCTGAAGACGCAGCTGTGGCATTTCGCGGTGCCGTTTCTGGCGCAGAACCAGATGCTGCTCAAGGTGATCCGCCACGAGCAGATCAATGCGCAGACCTGGGCGGTGTACTTGTTTGCCGGCTTCGGCCTGGCGGCGGTGTTGTGGTACGCGGCGGTGCGGCGTTATCACCAGGAACGGCTGGCGATTTCGGGCTGATGATGCTTCTGCGATTGGGAGTTGATCCCGAGCGCGGTGGATACGCGCGGACCGTCGCGCGCGGACCGTCGCTGCGGTTGAACTGCCAAGCGGGCAGCGAAGGGTGGAATGTCGCTGTTATCGATGGAGTGCTTGTGCCGCTTTGCCCTCACCCCAACCCCTTTCCCGCGTGCGGGAGAGGGGCTTTGTCATCCCTCCTCCCGTTTAATCCCTCCTCCCGTTTAATCCCTTCTCCCGCAGGCGGGAGAAGGTGCCCCGCAGGGGCGGATGAGGGCACCGAGTGCCAGTCAACAAAAAGCCCGCAGCGCTGCGGGCTTTTTGTTGGGCAACCGGCAGTTGCCGGGAGTGCATTGCGTCAACCATCAACCACGATCAACCAGCGCACCCACTTGGCCGCCTGCACACCGTGCAATCGCCTCACGACCTGCTCAACCCCCAGGATTGAACGACAGTGTGCGCCGGGTCGTCACCGGTGCAGCCACCGGCTCGAAGCGCCAGCGCTTGACCGCGTTGAGTGCTTCGCGGTCGAACACGCGCGGTGGGGTGGCGCGCAGCACGCGCGAGGCGGTGATCGAGCCGTCGGTGCCGACGGTCAGTTCCACCAACACTTCGCCGGAGGTGCCCGCGCGCAGTGCCTCGGGTGGATAACGCGGCGCCGGGGTGCTGATCGGGCGCAACGATTGTGCGGCCGGTGCCGCTGCCGCCGTAGCGGCCGCAGCCGGCGCAGGACGCGGCGCGGCCGCGGCCGGGGTCTCCGGCTGGCGGCGCGCAGCGGCCTGGCGTTCGGCTTCGGCGGTCTGCTGGCGGGCGGCTTCCTGTTGCGCGGCGATCTGCTGCGCAGCGGCCGCTTCGCGGGTCTGCTGCTCGGCCAGACGCTTCTGCTCGGCGGCCTGCTTGGCCTTGTCCTCCACCAGCTTCTTGGCCTGCTCGGCATCCTGCTCGGAGCGGCTGGCGGCGGTCTTCATGCCGGTTTCCAGGCCACTCTTCAGCCGCGGCAGTGCCGGTGCCTTGGGGTCGACCTTTTCGATCAACGCGATCAGGCGCTGCGCTTCGGGGAATTCTTCGCGGCTGATGCCCTGTTCGGCGGCGATCAGCGTGTACGGCAGCAGGTCGGTCAGCGCGCTGTTGACGGTGGCGTCCTGCGGCTGCTTTTCACGCAAGGCCAGGTAGTACTCCACCGCGTTGTCGCCAGCCGGGGCGTACATGCGGTTGTCCTGCAGTGCCTTGGTGGCCGATTCGCGCAACTGCTCGGCCGCCATCGATTGCACCTGCGGCGAGACCGCCGTGGCAGGTGTGGGCGCGGCAGCCGATGCCGCAGGCGTGGCGCCGGTCGCGGGCGTGGTGGCGGCCTTGTCTTCCTGCTTGGAGCAGGCGGCCAGACCCACCAGTAAAATGACCGGCGCGATCCGGCGTGCCATACGGCCCTGTGTCAGATCCAACATGCGTCCCCCTTTCCCCGAGTGCGAAAGATAATGATGCTGCGGTGAGCGCCGGCCACTGTTCCCGCAATGGACGGCAAAGCGGCAATCTAGCATTGCTGGGGCGCTGTAAGCCAAGGGGGCGCAGGGGGCGGGCGAAATTCAGTGCGCCGGAGCGGCCGGCGGCGCGTCGGCCGGCCGGTGGATCGACGGCTCGGGCAGCGCTGGGGCCGGGCAGTAGCGGCGCAGGAAGTCCGCATGCGCCGGCAACCGCACCAGGGCGGCGTCCACGCGGGCGCGAATGGTTTCCAGGAAGCGACCGAGTTCGGCATCGCCCATCAGGTCGGCCACCGGGTGGTGCTGCTTCGGCACGATGCCCTGGCCCAGCATCACCTGCACCCACGAGTTCTCGGCAAACAGCTCGTTGGCCTGATGAAACACCCGCCCGCTCTGGCGGAACAACTCCACCCGGTGCCGCAGCGTGTCGGGGATGTCCATCGCCGCGCAATCGCGCCAGAACGGCGTGTCGCGGCGGTCGGTGGCGTGGTAATGCAGGATCACGAAATCGCGGATATGGGTGATTTCGGCGGCCGCCTGACGGTTGTATTCGGCGATGTCGACATCGTTGATGACCTGCGGAAAGGTCTGCATCAGCCGGATGATGCCGCGCTGGATCAGATGGATGTTGGTCGATTCCAACGGCTCCAGAAAGCCGCTGGCCAGCCCCAGCGCCACGCAATTCTTTTCCCATACCCGATGCCGCTGGTTGGGCGTGAAGCGCAATGCGCGCGGCTGGGTCAGTGCGCAGCCAGTGAGATTGCGCTGCAAGACCTGCGCGGCGCTGTCCTGGTCCATGTAGCGGCTGGAATACACGATGCCGTTGCCGACCCGGTGCTGCAGCGGGATACGCCACATCCAGCCCGCCTGATCGGCGCGCGAGCGGGTGTAGGGCACCGGTGCGCCGACCGATTCGGTCTGTACCGCCAGTGCGCTGTCGGCGAACAACCACTGCGACCAATCGTCCGTGCCCACGCCCAGCGTCTTGCCGATCAGCAGGCCGGCGAAGCCGGTGCAATCCAGAAACAGATCGCCTTCCACCCGCGTGCCGTCCTCGAGCACCAGCGCGGTGAGATAGCCGCTGTGCGCATCGGTTTCCACGGCGCCGATGCGGCCTTCGCTACGGCGCACGCCGAAGCCTTCGCTGAAACGGCGCAGGAAGCGTGCATACAGGCCCGCATCCAGGTGGTAGGCGTAGTTCATGCCGCCGTTGGGCAGATGCGCAAAGCGGCCTTCCTGCGCGGCGCGCAATTCCAGGCAGTAGTCGCCGAAATCGCGCGCCACGCCACGCTGCCGGCCCTTCAGCCAGAAATGCTGAAAACCGGCGCTCCAGTGATCGGTGCCGGTGTGGCCGAACGAATGGATGTAGTGCTGGTCCACATCGCGCCAATGCTCGAAGCAGATCCCGAGCTTGATGGTGGCTTGCGTGGCGGCCATGAACGCGGCCTCGTCGATCTCCAGCAAGCGATGGAAGGTGACCAGGCTGGGGATGGTCGCTTCGCCCACGCCTACCGTGCCGATCTCGTCCGATTCCACCAGGGTGATCTGCAACTGCCGGCCCAATACCTTCGATAACGCAGCGGCGGCCATCCAGCCGGCAGTGCCACCGCCGGCGATGACCACGCGGCGCACCGGGCGCTGTTGCGGGTCGCAAGATGCAGTGTGCGGCATGCCTCAGCTCCTCAGCGATTCAGGCGTTGCAGCAAGCGCGCGCGCAGGCTGCGGGCGCGCGCGTCGTCCATCGGTGCCAGTACACCGCGTGCAGGCTCGGGCACATGCGCGGCGGTGTGCGCATCGGCGTCGAACACGTAATGCCGAAACACCTCCTGCCAGGTGGCGCGTTGTTCGGGTGGCAGGTCGCGGATGGTGAGCAGCGCCAGCATCAGCGCGTTCATTGGCGAATCCATGTAGGCCGGGCTCTGCCGCCACCAGAAATTGACCAGCACGTTGAACGGTTCCAGCGCTTGCACGTGATGCCACCACATGCTGGGAATGAACAGCGCATCGCCCGGTGCCAGCGCGGCAACCCATGCGTGTTCCAGCGCCTGCGCATACCGTGGAAACCGCTGCAGATCCGGCGCGGCGATATCGACCAGGCTGACCGGTTGCCCGGCCGGCGTGAGGTCGAGCGGGCCGATATACAGGTTGGCCAATTGCTCGGGCGGAAACAGCGTGAAGCGGCGGCGCCCGGCGACCACGCAGGCCAGGTTGTCGGGCAGATCCTGGTGCGCGGCGATGCGGGTGCGGTTGCCGATCCAGATGCTGGCCAGTGGCTCGGCCTGCGGTAGCGCGATCGGGTTGTGCGCGCGCAGGCCGGGCAGGTAGGTATCCAGCGTGGTGGAGCCGACATAGATCGCCGGCGGCTGCGGGTTGTGCAGATCGCGCAGCAAGGTCTCCAGCACCACCCCCAGCGGCACGCGCTCGGGGCGGAAATTGAAACCGCTCATGTCCGCGTTGTAGAAGAAGCGCCCATCGATCTCCGGCGGGCCCACCTGTGCCACCACCGCCTCGCCGCGGTCGAAGCCGCGCAAGTACGCAACCGCCGCCTGTGCGGAGGCCGCACCGGCCTGCGCCAGTGGCCAGTCGCGCACCAGCCCGCGCAACACCAGGGGCGTGGTGGAGCGCAGCACGGCTGGATCCAGCTGCTGCGGATCCAGCCCGTGCACCGCTTCGATGGCGCGCGGCTCAGCCAGCATGGCGGCGCTGCATGCGGTCGAGCAGGTGGCGGAACTGCGCGATCGAGGCCAGCGCCATGTACAGCGGCTCCAGATCGCCATGCCGGTGCAGATCCAGCAGCGCAACATCGTCAAGCGCACGCAGGCGTTCTTCATGCACCACGTAGAGCCCGGTCAAACTGCAGTGCTGGCCGTCTTGCAGGGTGGCTTCGAACACGAACGGTTCCAGCAACGCATAAGCGAGCAGGCGCGCGACAAACGCGTCGCTGGCAGCCAGCCCATCGTGCAGCGTGCGCAGTACCTGGCTGACGTGGTCGAGAAATGCAGTGGTACCGCCATGCTCGCGGAACAGCGGCTCGCCGTCGCTGCTGCTGATGCGCGGGCTGTCCAGATCCACGTGCACCATCGGGCCGTCGGGTTGTTCGCCGATCAAAAACGGTTGGCGCTGGATCGCCAGCGGCACATACGGCGCGTCCCAGCGCGCGCCGTCCAGAAACAGGTTCTCGCCCTGGCGCAGGCCCAGCAACGCCAGCGGTTGAAAACTGCGCTCGCCGCTGCGATGGAACACGATCGGGTATTGCGCCTGCAGTTGGCGAAATTCCTGCGGAAAGGTCGCAGCCGACATCACGTCGTCGCCATAGGCGGCGCCGTGCGCGGTGATCACGCGCAGATCGCGGTGATCGAGATTGTTCAACAACACGGCATTGGTCATGGGGGCTGGCACATCACGCGGGGCGCGTGGCCCATGCTTGGATAAAAGCCCTTCGCGTGGCAAGTGCCGGATGCACGACTCCGGTCAGCATGCTGAAAGGCCGTGCGAGCATCCCGGCAGACGCGCTGCCGGGATACTCGGTGCAGCGCCTACATCACCAGAACTTGTAGCGCACGCCCAGCATGTAGCGCGGGCCGGTCTGGGTGGCATAGATGATCTGGTTCGGATGACGGCCGTGCTGACGCTGCACCTCGTTGGTGAGGTTGATCGCCTCCAGGCTGAGCGACAGATTCTCGGTCCATTGGTAACCGATGCTCAGGTCCAGCTGACCGTAGGCTTCGGTATACACCGGGTTCGGTTGGCCACTGCCATCGAAACGCGCGGCCAGGAACTCGTCGCGCCAGTTGTAGGCCGCACGCACCTGCCACTTGTCCTTGTCGTAGAAGCCGACCACGTTGGCCGAGTCGCTCAGCCCTTCCAGCGCGAACTGCTCGCCGATCACGTAGTTGTCGTAGGTCAGTCCGGAGTCGACCATGGTGTAGTTGGCCGACACGCCGAAGCCGCTGGCGCCGAACATGTGCTGCAGGTTGAATTCCCAACCGTCCAGCGAGGCCGAGCGCTGGTTGGCCGGCGCGGTGATGGCGAAGTTGGCCACCGGATCGCCCGGCTGCCCGCTGATCACGCCGGTGGCATTGCCGTTGGTATCGTCCGCCCCACGCACCACACCGGGCGCACCGCCGCGATTGCGGAAGATGTAGTTGCGGATGCAGGTGAGGTCGGCCGAGGCGCAGCCATTGCCCAGCGCTTCGTTCCAGTACGCGCCGCCAATCGGGGTGTTCAAGCCCAGCGAGGTGTCGTTGCGCGTGGTCACGCCGATGTAGTTGTCGATGTTCTTGCGGAAGAAGCCCACCGACGCGTAGCTGGCATCGCTGTAATACCACTCCAGCGAAAAATCGATGTTGTGCGAGAGCAGCGGCTTGAGGCCGGGATTGCCCTCCTGGCCGGTGCCGCCCTCCAGGCGCGCGATCTGGTTGAGCGTCTGTCCGCCCTGGATATCGCCCCAACCGGGACGGCCGATGGTTTCGCCGTAGCTGCCGCGCAGCACCAGGTCCTCGGTGAGCTTGAAGCTCAAGTCCAGGCTGGGCAGCCAGTATTCGTACTTGCCGCTGCCGCTGGCGAACGCCGAATCGGCCAGGCGGATCGGCAACTCGTTGTTGGCGACCCAGTCGATGCCCACTGCCACCGGCACCAGCGCCTGCGCCTCCACCTTGGTTTCTTCGTAACGTACGCCGGCGGCCAGGCTGATCGGCACGCGCAACTCGTCCCAGCTGTTGTTCCACTGCAGGTAGGCGTTCTTGGATTTTTCGGTGACGCGGCGATCGGTGGTGAACTCCGGCGAGATGCGGTACAGCGCGTCATCGCCGGCCACCTGCGCGGCGGCCTGGCGGGCACGCTCGAAGTCGAACAGGAACAGCTGGTTGAACTGCGCCGGATTGCCGCTGCCATCGATCGCATCGAAGTACTGCGCAAACGAACTGGGACTCCACAGATCGTCCGGATAATCGGCCGCGGTGCCGTTGCCGCCCCAGGTATCGCGCTGCACGTTGGAAAACGCCGATCGGTTCTTGACTTCGGTGCTGCCGATGCCGAACTTCAACTGCGAATAATTTTCGAAGGTGAAGTCGCCGTTGACCTGGGCCTGGTCGATCTCCGACTTCATGTAGCTGTTGCGGAACGCCGACCCGGTGACCAGCGTGCGTGACGGATCCAGCCCGTTCAGACCAAACCCCAACTGCTGCTGCAGCACCGGGAAATCCTTGCTGAAATCCACCACCGAGGTGCCGCGGTAGAAGCCGGAAACGCCCAGCGAATTGCTCGAGCCGTACGGGCTGTCCGCACCGGCTTCGGCGGTGGACTTGTGGATATCGAAGTTGAGCTTGAGCTGATCGCTGACCGCCCAGTCCACGTTGAAACCGAGCGACTTGTTCTGATTGCGCGTGGCTGCATTGGAGCCGGCGGTCGATAGATCGCTGGTGGCCGGATTGACGAATTCCGAGTAGGTGATCGGACCTGCCACCGGACCGTTGGTCCAGGCGCTGGCCGACGGCCCGTAGTTGAACCACACCGACATCTCGTTGCGCTGCTGCTGGATCTTGTTTTCCGAGTACGTGTAATCCAGCGTGGTGGTGATGTTGTCCAGCGGCTTGTACTGCAGCACCAGCTGCCCGTTGGTGCGCTGGCGTTCGACGCCGACCACGCGGTAGTTGAGGTTCTGCGGCACCGAATAGATATCGTTCGGACCAGGGCGGTTGACGATGTTCTCCGAACCCGGCGCACCCGGCTGCGGGATGGTGCCGTAGGCGGTGGAGTCGCCACGGAACGCGCGCCAGCCGTTGGGCACGCCGACCTGGCTATAGCCGAAATCGCGTTCCTGATAACTGCCGCTGAGCGACACGCCAAAGCGTCCGTCGGCCGAGGTGTTGCTGAAGATGCCGGAGATTTCCGGCGTCAGCGCATCGCCTTGCAGACGCCCTGGCAGGTTCTCGTTGGAGCTGTCGTGCACGCCCTTGAGACCGACATTGGCATGCAGGCCCGGGTTGTCCAGCGGCCGGGCCGTCTTGATGTTGATGGTGGCACCGATGCCGCCGGTGGGCGTACTGGCGCGACTGGTCTTGAACACCTCGATGCCGGAGATCGACTCGGACGCCAGGTTGGCGAAGTCGAACGCACGCGAGTTGGAGGCGTTGGATTCTTCGATGCTGGCGCCCGGCATCTGCCGGCCGTTCAACAGCACCAGGTTGAAGTCCGGGCCGACGCCGCGCACGGTGACGCGCGAGCCTTCGCCCAGTGAGCGGTCGATCGACACGCCGCTGATACGTTGCAGCGATTCGGCCAGATTGGTGTCGGGGAACTTGCCGATGTCCTCGGCCACGATGCCGTCGACGATGCCTTGCGCATCGCGTTTGACGTTCATCGACGAGGTCAGGCTGCCACGGATACCGGTGACCTGCACTGCATCGAGCGTGGCTGGATCGGCCTGGCTGGCGCCGGGAATGGGAGATGCCGACTGCGGCGCCGGCACGGTCTGCGCGGCAAGCGGTGTGGACAACGCAAACAGTAGTGCAGACGTCAAACGCCGCGTGCGCGGCAGGGTGCGTGGCTCTCTCACAATGATTTCTTCCCCAAACGAAAAACGCCGGCCCCAAGGCGGGACAGGCAAAGTCAATCAAGCAAGCGAGCATTTGTTGTCGCGGCGTGGGGCAAGTCAATTTGCAGTGCAGCATCGGCCTGCGCCAATTGCGTCACACACCGTTCCAATCCACACGGCGTGGCATGCACGCGTGCCGATGCCTCAGGCCGTACCATCGCGCGTTGACGGTGTGCAGCGACATGCCGCCTCCCCCTTTCGAACTGGAGCGCACGATGATCGATCTGTATTACTGGCCCACTCCCAACGGCCACAAGGTCACCCTGTTCCTGGAAGAGGCCGGGCTGGACTACACGCTCAAGCCGCTCAACATCGGCAAGGGTGAGCAATTCGAACCGGACTTCCTGCAGATTTCGCCCAACAACAAGATGCCGGCAATCGTCGACCACGCACCGGTCGATGGCGGCGGAGCGCAGAGCGTGTTCGAGTCCGGCGCGATCCTGCTGTACCTGGCCGAGAAGACCGGACGGTTTTTGCCGCGCGATGCACGCGGCCGTATCGCCGCACTGGAATGGCTGTTCTGGCAGATGGGCGGGCTGGGGCCGATGAGCGGCCAGATGGGCCACTTCACTGTCTACGCCCCGGAGAAGATTCCCTATGCGATCGAGCGCTACAACGCCGAGGTGCGTCGCCTGCATGGCGTGCTCGACAAGCGTCTGGCCGCGCACGCGTTTCTGGCCGGAGACGACTATGGCATCGCCGATATGGCCAGCTACCCGTGGATCGAGGTCTACGCCGACATCCGTCCCGATTACGCCGATTTTCCGCATTTGAAGCGCTGGCATGACGCCATTGCCGCACGTCCAGCCACCCTGCGCGCCTATGCGCTCAAGGAGCAGGTCAACCCCAACGCCGGTAAGCCGCTGAGCGAGGAAGAGCGCAAGCATCTGTTCGGCAAGCGCTGACGCGCAGCATCACGCCGTCTCCTGCCGGGAGAACGGCCGGCTCGATCGACTGCCGGCGCTCCCTCTCCCATCCGTCCTGCGGACACCTTCCTCCGCACGCGGAAGAAGGAACGTCCCGCGCGGAAGACGGCATGTCGAAATCGAATGCGCACGAGCCCCTTCCCGCAGCCGGGAGAAACGACGTAAATCGAATGCGCACCGGCCCCTCTCCCGTCTGCGGGAGAGGGGTTGGGGTGAGGGCAGTCCTCGCGGGCGCCCCAGCGCTTCCCAAACGCCCAGCACCCCTGCATCCTGCCCCGGCACTCCCGCCAGGATCTTCAATGCGTTCCCTGTTCGCAGCCCTTGCCCTCATGCTCAGCACGATCACCACCGCCCACGCCGACAAACTCACGCTGGAAGCCATCACCGGCCCATTGCCGTTAGCCGGCCCGACGTTGATGAAGCCCAAGGTCGCACCCGACGGCACGCGTGTGACCTTCCTGCGCGGCAAGGACAACGACCGCAATCAACTGGATCTGTGGGAATACGACATCGCCAGCGGCCAGACCCGCCTGCTGGTCGATTCCAAAGTCGTGCTGCCCGGCACCGAAACGCTCAGCGATGCAGAAAAAGCCCGCCGCGAGCGCCAGCGCATCGCGGCGATGACCGGCATCGTCGATTACCAGTGGGCACCGGACGCGCACGCATTGCTGTTCCCGCTCGGTGGTGAGCTCTATCTGTACGACCTGCGCAAGACCGGCGCGGCGGCGGTACGCAAACTCACCCACGGCGAAGGCTTCGCCACCGACGCCAAGCTCTCGCCCAAGGGCGGCTTCGTCAGCTTCGTGCGGGAGCGCAACCTGTGGGTGATCGATCTTGCCAGCGGCAAACAAGCGCAACTCACCGGCGATGGCAGCGTGACCATCGGTAACGGCGTGGCCGAGTTCGTCGCCGACGAAGAAATGGATCGCCACACCGGCTATTGGTGGGCGCCGGACGATTCGGCGATTGCCTTTGCGCGCATCGACGAATCCGGCGTACCGATCCAGAAACGCCCGGAAGTCTATGCCGACCACACCGAGGTGATCGACCAGCGCTATCCGCAGGCCGGCCAACCGAATGTGGCGGTGCAACTGGGCGTGATCGCACCGCGTGCCGGTGCGGCGCCGCGCTGGATCGACCTGGGCAAACACCCCGATATCTACCTCGCGCGCGTGGATTGGCGCGATGCGCAGCGACTCACCTTTCAACGCCAGTCGCGTGACCAGAAAACCCTCGAGCTGATCGAAACCACGCTGGTCAACGGCAAGCAACGCACGCTGATCACCGAGACCTCGCCGACCTGGGTGCCGCTCAACAACGATCTGCGGTTTCTCAAGGACGGCCGTTTTATCTGGAATTCCGAGCGCAGCGGCTACGAGCATCTCTACATTGCGTCCGAAGACGGCCGCACGCTCACGCCGCTGACCTCCGGCGCCTGGGTGGTCGATGCACTGCTCGCCGTCGATGAGCAGGCCGGCACGGTGTACTTCGCTGCAAGCAAAGAGTCGCCGACCCAGACCCACATCTACGCCGTGCCGCTGGCCGGTGGCGCGATCGAAAAACGCTCCAGGCCCAATGGCACGCACGCAGGCAGTTTCGCCAGTAATGCCAGCGTGTATGTCGATACCTGGTCCAACACCACCACGCCGCCGCAGATCGAGCTGTTCCACGCCAATGGCGAAAAGATCGCCACGCTGCTGAAGAACGATCTGGCCGATCCGCAGCATCCTTACGCCAGGTATCGCGATGCGCAGCGCCCGGTGGAATTCGGCACGCTCACCGCTGCCGACGGCAAGACGCCGCTGCAGTATCGGTTGCTCAAGCCGCATAACTTCGACCCGGCCAAACGCTATCCGGTGATGGTGTACGTGTACGGCGGCCCGGCCGCACAAACCGTACTCGATGCCTGGCCGGGCCGTGGCGATGCGTTGTTCGACCAGTATCTTGCCCAGCGCGGTTATGTGGTGTTTTCGCTGGACAATCGCGGCACCCCGCGACGCGGCCGCGATTTCGGCGGCGCGCTCCATGGCAAGCAAGGCACGGTCGAAGTGGACGACCAGTTGCAGGGCGTGGCCTGGCTCAAGACGCAGCGCTGGGTGGACCCGGCACGCATCGGCGTGCAGGGCTGGTCCAACGGCGGTTACATGACCTTGATGTTGCTGGCCAAGCACAGCGAGGCCTACGCCTGTGGCGTGGCCGGTGCGCCGGTCACCGATTGGGGCCTGTACGACACCCACTACACCGAGCGTTACATGGACCTGCCGGCCGGCAACGCCGATGGTTATCGCAATGCACGCGTCGCCACCCATCTGGATGGCCTGCGCGCCAAGTTGCTGCTGATCCACGGCATGGCCGACGACAACGTGCTGTCCACCAACTCCACCGCGCTGATGAGCGAGCTGCAGCAACGCGGCACGCCGTTCGAACTGATGACGTACCCCGGTGCCAAACATGGCCTGTCCGGCAGTGCCGCCTTGCATCGCTACAAGACGGCAGAGGCGTTTATTCAGCGCTGTTTGACGCCAGAAACGGTCGGAAAGGGAAGCGAGTAGTCGCCACTTGGGCGCGGAGTTCCGCAACAACGTGCAGTGGTAAGGTGGCCGCCGATGCCGAGCACTTGCCCACACAACGTGTCTGGCCGCGCTGTAGCGTAGCGTGCCGCTCGCGTCATCTGCAGTCGTTTGCCAACAGCTGACCTAGAAGGACGTTGCCATGTCGTCGCCGCCACCGATTCCCGCTGCATCGCCTTCCACGGTGCAATCGCCCAGCTTCTGGAGCCGGCACTGGAAGTGGATGGTGCCCGGCATTGGCGTGGCGCTGTTCCTGCTGTTGGCCCTGGCGATCGGTGGCTTGCTCTCGGTGATTGCCGCAACGCTGAAGTCCAGCGATGTGTATCGCGATGCGCTTTGCATCGCACGCGCCGATGCGCGCGTGGTACAGGCGCTGGGCACACCGATCGACGACGCGTTTTTGCCCAGCGGCAGCATCAGTTATACCGGTCAGGCGGGAGATGCTCGCTTCAGCGTGGACCTACATGGTCCACGCGGCGACGGAAACGTACAGGTGGACGCCACGCGGCGGCACGGACGATGGAGCTATCAGACGCTGACGTTCGCGAGCGGGCAGGCCGAGCCGATCAGCCTGCTACCGGCCACGCACGCGCCATCGCAACCCTGCATGCCATGACCTAAGACGCATTGCCGCAGACGCTGCAGATGGGTAGGGTCGCGCTACTCACATCTGCGGATTTGCGACATGAAACCACTTGTTCTTGCTGTTGCGCTGGCGCTCGGTTGTTCATTGCCATTGCAGGCACAGACCGGCAACACCGCGCAGGCCCAGCCTGCGGTGCCGGCCTGGGTAAAGACCAGCAATGGCTACGCGCAGATCCTGCTCAACGCGCAGGCGCCCTTCCAACCCGAATACGCCAGCTTCTTCGGCGTGCCCGGCTATGACGACCAGGTCATCGACCTGGGGCCGAAGAATCCTGCGCGCTATCGCGAGGCAATGAGCAAGGCACGCGCTGCGTTGCAGGCCAAGCTGGCCACCGAGCGCGATGCCAACGTGCGCCAGGACCTGCAGATCATGATCGGCGCGGCCGAACAGAACATCGAAGGCAGCGAGCTCAACGAACGCTACCTACTACCGTGGAACGACGCCCCGCAGCTGGTCTTCAGCGGCCTCAACGGGTTGTTGTCCGACCAGACCGCGCCCGAGCGCCGCGCCAAGGCGTTGGATCGCCTCAAGCGCTATGTCGGCCTGGTGCCGGGGAGCACGCCAACCACCGTGCTGGCGCGTCAGCGCTATGAAGAACAGCTTGGCAACACCGCCTTGCTGCAGCCCACCGAGCGCGAAGTGGAGCAGGCGCTGGCGAACGTGGACACCTACGTCGCCGGCATCGGTGAGTTGTTCGCCAAGTACAAGATCGCCGGGGCCGACGAAGCGCTCAAGGCAATGTCCACCCAGCTCAAGGATTACGCCCGCTGGACCCGCACCAGCGTGCTGCCGAAGGCGCGCAAGGACACCCGCTTGCCCGAGCCGCTCTATGCCTATCAGCTCAAGCAGGTCGGCATCGATATCGCCCCGCAGCAGCTGATCCAGCGCGCGCAACTGGAGTTCATGGAAACCCGCGCGGCGATGCGCCAGCTGGCGCCGCTGGTGGCCAAGGCCAAGGGCGTGCAGGGCGGCGATTATGTGCAGGTGATCCGCGCGCTCAAGGGCGACACCATCGCCGATGACCAGTTGGAGACCCACTACCGTGGCGTGATCGATCAGATCGACCCGATCATCCGCCAGCAGCGCATCGTCGATGTGCCCAATCGCCCGATGCAGATGCGCCTGGGCAGCGCGGCCGAAAGCGCCGCACAGCCGGCACCGCATTTCCTGCCCGCGCCGCTGATCGGCAATACCGGCCAGCAAGGCCAGTTCGTGCTGCCGCTGGGCAACCCGACTGCCGACGGCAGCAAAAAAGAGCAGTACGACGATTTCAACTTCGGCTCGGCCGCCTGGACGCTCAGCGCGCACGAAGGCCGCCCCGGCCACGAGCTGCAGTTCACCGCCATGGTCGAGCGCGGCGTGTCGCTGGCGCGCAGCATGTTCGCGTTCAACTCGGTCAACGTGGAAGGCTGGGCGCTGTATGCCGAAGCCGAAATGGTGCCGTACGAACCGCTCGACGGTCAGTTGATCGCGCTGCAGTTCCGCCTGTTGCGTGCGGCCCGTGCCATGCTCGACCCGATGCTCAACCTGGGCCTGATCGATCGCGAACGCGCGCGCCAGGTGCTGGAAAACGACGTCGGCCTCTCGCCGGCGATGACCCGCCAGGAACTGGACCGCTACACCGTCCGCGCGCCCGGCCAGGCCGGTAGCTACTTCTACGGCTACACCCGCATTCTCGAGCTACGCATGCGCACCGAGCTGGCATTAGGCAAGAAGTTCGACCGCCTGGCCTTCAACAACTTCCTGCTCGACCAGGGCCTGCTGCCGCCTGACCAGCTGGCCAAGGCAGTGGAGACACAGTTTGTTCCAACACAGCAGGGCAAGCGCTGATTCGGCAGATGGTGATGTCCGATGGGCGCGATGCCGCAGGCTGCAGGCATCGTGTCCGCGTGTATCCCTCAGCGGCGAACAGCGGCGACCTAACGTTGCGAGCTGTGTTCAGCAGATGCACGCACCGCGCACACTGGTCGCAGTGAACGCATGGGCTGCCGATTCCGCGCACCGCCGCCTGCTTGGCGGCTGGGGCGTTTCGACAACCGCTCCAAGCTCAACGCACGGACGGCGCTGGCTGCGGTGCCTCGTGCTGCTGCGCACCCGCCGGCACCCAGATCGCCATGCCGGCCGCGCGCTTCTGCGTGGTCGGGATGCCGATGCCCAGGCCGCCGCCGACCCGGCCGCCGTAGCTGCCGCCGCCCACCGACAGGCCGCCGCCGGAGCGCTCGGAGCCCACGCCGACGATGACCACGCCATTGGCGCCGAGCTTGGCGGCTTCGCGCTTCAGCCGCAGGACGGCCGCATCGGTCTGGCCCTGGGTGCCGAAACCGGCAGCGCTGGTGGATTCGAGTTGGGCGATCTCCACCGAGCCGGCCGGTGCGTTGGAGTACACCTGCACCTGCGCCGGGTCGATCGGCGCCCGTGCCTGGCCCAGCATGACCTTGGAACTGCTGGCGCAGCCGGCCAACAGCAACGCCAGCGCAGCTGCAGTGACGATGTGCTTGTTCATGGTGTAGCCCCCTGGGCATGGCGGTAATGACGGCGATGATCCGGCGCATGGTCTGAATCGCGCCCGACGTTGCCCGCACCCTAGCCATGCCGATGTGAGGCTCCCGCCAAGCCGCCATTGGTCAGGGTGACCACCCGCCCGCGCCGTGTTGGCGTGCACGGCGCTAAGCTCGTGCCTTCTTTGAAAGGCGAGGTGGCACGTGGGACTGATCAGCCTGCTGTGGGGCATTGTGGCGTTGCTGTGGATGGTGCCGGCCTTCATCCCATTGCTGGGCTGGGGCAACTGGTTCCTGATTCCGTTTGCAGCAGTGGGCGCACTCATTGCGGCGATCGCGTTGTTGTTCACCTCGGCCGGCAACCGCGGCCGGGCCAAGACCGGCTTGTTGCTCAATGGCCTGGTGATCGTGGTCGGTGTGATCCGTCTGAGTCTGGGCGGTGGTGTGTTCTGACGGGGAACTGGCCGTTGCAGCGCTGCGACACAGCGTCGCAGCGCGTTCGGCGACGGATGGCGGGCGTAGACTGGTGCGCTGTTGACAGGAGCCCGTAATGGCCCATCCCCACTATCGCCCCCGCCGCATGCGCCACGATGCGTTTTCGCGTCGGTTGATGCGTGAAAACACCCTCACCGCCGACGATCTGATCTGGCCGGTGTTCGTGCATGAGTTGTCCGGCCGCGCGCCGATCGCCTCGATGCCCGGCGTCGAGCGCCTGTCGCTGGACGAGTTGCTGCGCGAGGCGGAAAACGCGCTGGAATTGGGCATCCCGGTGATCGATCTGTTCCCGGTGATCGACCCGGCCGGCAAGAGCCTGGATGCGGCCGAAGCCTGGAATCCGGACGGCCTGGCGCAGCGTGCGGTGCGCGCGCTCAAGTCGCGCTTTCCCGAGCTCGGGGTGATGACCGATGTGGCGCTGGACCCGTACACCACCCACGGCCAGGACGGCATCATCGACCACAAGGGCTATGTGCTTAACGAGATCACCGTCGAGGCGCTGGTCAGGCAATCGCTGTCCCATGCGCAGGCCGGCGTGGACATCATTTCGCCGTCGGACATGATGGATGGACGCATCGGCGCGATCCGCCGCGCGCTCGATGCCGACGATCATCTCAATGTGCGCATCATGGCGTACTCGGCCAAGTACGCCTCGGCGTTCTACGGCCCGTTCCGCGATGCGGTGGGCAGCGCCGGCAATCTGGGCAAGGCCGACAAGACCACCTATCAGATGGACCCGGCCAACAGCGACGAGGCCATGCGCGAGATTGCGCTGGACCTGGAAGAAGGCGCGGACATGGTGATGGTCAAGCCGGGCATGCCGTACCTGGACGTGGTGCGCCGGGTGAAGGAAGAGTTCCGCGTGCCGACCTTCGCCTATCAGGTCAGTGGCGAGTACGCGATGTTGAAGGCGGCCAGTGCCAACGGCTGGCTGGACGAACGCAAGTGCGTGCTGGAAGCGCTGATGGCGTTCAAGCGCGCCGGCGCCGATGGCGTGCTGACCTACTTCGCGCCGCAGGTGGCGCGCTGGCTGCGCGAGGCGCCCTAAGCGGGCGTTGCTGCGGGGGCACGTGGCGCTGTGCGCACCGGCCTTCAGCGCGCTGACGCCAGCACCGGCGTCGGCAGGCAGCCCAGGCCGGCGAGCGTGGCCTCCACGGCCGCGTTCAGCGGTGTCTGCGGTTCCTCGCCCAGGATGTCGAGCAGGCGCGTGTTGCGCAGCCGCAGCGGATGGCGCCACAGCGGTTGGATCTCGCGCAGTTCGCGTGCCAGCGGCACGAACGGACTGGCCAGCGGCAGTGCCCACCACGGGAAGCGGCGCAGTCTCGGCTGCGCGCCGCCATGGCGCACCACCGCCCGGCCGATCGCCGCCGCCATCTGCGTGCCGTCGGCATCCCAGTGCCCGGCCATGTGCAGGCGCGCGAACGCCGGTAGGGTGTCGCGGCGCTGCAACAGCCGCAGCATGCACTGCGCGACGTCGGGCAGGTAGGCCCACTGATGGCCGACGCCCGGCGCGCCCGGCAGGGTCACCGTGCTGACCGCGCGTCCCGGCTTCACCAGTCCCTGCGCGAACCAGCTGCTGCGCGCACGCGGGCCGAAGTAGTCGCCGGCGCGCACCACCAGTGCCCGCGCGCCATGCGCGGTGGCCGCCTGCAGGCGGCGCTCCATCTCGACCCGGATCGCGCCCTTGCGGCTGCTCGGCGTCTGCGGCGCGTCCTCGTCCGGCGACGGGTAGACGTCGGCGCCATAGTTGTAGACGGTGCCGGGCAGCACCAGGGTGGCGGCTTCGGCACGGGCTGCGGCGATGCTGTTGTCGAGCATCGGCAGCACCAACTCGGACCAGCGCCGGTAGCCGGGCGGATTGACCGCATGCACGATCACTGCGCAACCGCGCGCTGCCTGCAGGACATCCTGTTGCCGCATGGCGTCGCCGCGCCGCCAGTCGATGCCATCGCGGTGTTCGGCGGCGGTCGCCAACTCGCGCTGCAGGGCGCGTACCTGCCAACCGGCGTCGCGCAGTTGCCGCGCCAGCTCGCCGCCGATTCCGCCACTGGCGCCCAGTACCAAGGCGATCGCTGTCTGTGTCATGGAACCGCTCCGCTATCGAGATGCGGCCAGTGTGGACAGGCTGTCGCTACGAATAAATTGCCCAAGATAAGTGGGCAGCTATACATTTGCGTATGGCCGACACGATCAGCTGGGAACTCTACCGGTCCTTCCTCGCGGTGCTGGAAGAGGGCTCGCTGTCGGCGGCATCGCGCGCGCTGGGTCTGACCCAGCCCACCGTCGGGCGGCATGTCGCGGCATTGGAGGCGCTGCTGGCGGTGCCGCTGTTCGTGCGGTCGCAGACCGGGCTGTTGCCGACCGACGCCGCAAAGGCATTGCGCGGGCATGCGCGGGCGATGGCCGACATTGCCGCTGCGCTGCAGCGCGCAGCCGACCGTCACGGCGACGCGGTGCAGGGCACGGTCAGGATCTCGGCCAGCGAGGTGGTCGGTGCGGAAATCCTGCCGCCGATCCTGGCTGCGTTGCGCGAGGCGCATCCGCAGCTGTGCATGGAACTGGTGTTGAGCAATCGCGTGCAGGATCTGCTGCACCGCCAAGCCGATGTGGCAGTGCGCATGACCCGGCCGCAGCAGGAGCTGCTGGTGGCCCGCCGTGTCGGCGAGGTCGCGATCGGCCTGTACGCGCACCCGGACTACGTGGACCGGCACGGCATGCCGCAGCACCCGGACGATCTGGCGCACCACGCGCTGGTCGGCTTCGACGCGGACACCCCGTTCCTGCGCGGCGCGCGCAAGGCCTTCCCGTTCTGGACCCACGCGGCCTTCGCGCTACGTGCCGACAGCGATCTGGCACAGCTGGCGCTGATCCGCGCCGGCTGCGGCATCGGCTTCTGCCAGGCGGCGCTGGCGCGGCGGACCCCATGCCTGTTGCCGGTATTGCCGCAGCAGGTCGGCATGGCCCTGGAGGCCTGGGTCACGATGCACCAGGACCTGCGCGCCAGTGCCGCCTGCAGTGCGGTGTTCGCGGCCTTGGCGGCTGGATTGGCCGCACACTGCGCCGCGCCGGATGCTGGCGTCGGCGCAACCTGAAAGCGTCTGCATGCACGCGCCCTGCATGGCGCCTGGCCGCTGCGCCCGCCGTTTGCGCAGCGCAGGCGCCGTCACCGCACTGTATTGCGTGTAGCCGGCAGCGCAGGCCTAGCCGTTACGGCAGTACGAGCGCGATCGCGTGGGACTTCATGCTGGCGCTGAGCGACGGAAACGGGTCTATGTTCGTCATCATGGTCAGGTCGTCGATCGACACCACATCGCAGTTGATGCTGCTGTCGTTGACGCACAGATAGGCGGCTGCGCCCACGCCGGGTTCGTAGATCGCCTTCCATACGTAATCGGGCACGGCGACCTTGTCGGTGCCGATGGTCGCTGCGGTGCCGCTGTCGAACGTCGGGCCGGTCACCACGTAGAGCTCGCCCCGCTGCTTGGCCAGTTGCCGCACCTGTTCTTCGATATGCGCCCACTCGCCGGTGTTGAGCTTGTGGTCCTGCGGCACGACGTTGGCCATGGAAAAGGTTTCCTTTTCCGAGCTCTCGGTCGATGCGTCGCCGGCCGGGGTCATATGGCCGCGGTCGTAGCCGGTGTTGGTGTAGTCCGAACTTCTGGAACGGTCGGCAGCGGGAATGCCGGTCTCTTCGTGGAACGACCCGACCCGACCGATCGCCTCGGCACCGGCCACTTGCTGGTCGGTCAGATGTTCGGCCGAATACACCGGGCCCTTGGTCACGCCCGATGCCAGCAGGGCGTATTCGGTATGACACACCTCGGTGGTGCGCGTGGTTGCGCTGCGCACGCTCGGCGGCGTGCCGTTGGCATACAGCGTGGGGCAACTGGTGGCGGCCATTGCCGTGTGCGCGCCGAACACTGCCGCCAGGAAGAGACAGCCGCGTAGAAGGAAGGACGGTGACATCGCAGGACTCGCTTGTCAGTTGGGGGAATGAAGAAAGTGGCAACGTGTCATGTCCAAGCGATGACCAGCGCATGTGGCAAAAATGACGGTGCGCATGCCGGCCTGTCGCGGCGTTGATGTCGGTGCGATTGGCTGCCGGGCCCGCACTGCGGTTGGCCTGACGCCGCGTGCGTCCTCGCTGCGCCGCATGCGAGACGCATTCTCATCTACAATGCCGAGCCGCCTTTCGTTGTGCTCCGGTCTTGATCAAAACGCTGCTGTTCCAACTGCACTGGCTGCTCGGCATCACTGCCGGCCTGGTGCTGTCGGTGATGGGGCTCACCGGCGCGTTGATGTCCTTCGAAAACGAGATCGTGCGGGTGGCCAATCCGGCCATCGCGCAGCTGGCGCAACGGCATGCGGCAGGCGAGCGGCCATTGCCGGTGGATGTGCTGCTGCGCCGGCTCGATCTGGGCCAGCAGCAGGCGGTCACGCGCATGCTCATCGACCCGACCGGCAAGCGTCCGTCCAACGCACGCCTGGCCGCCAAGGGCGGCGGCCGCGTGTACTTCGATCCGTACACGGGTGAAAAAGTCGCCGCGCCGCGTCTGAGCGAAGCGTTTGCCTTTATCGAAGACCTGCACCGGCATCTGACCGCCGGCAAACGGGGCCAGGCGGTGACCGGTGCGAGCACGCTGATCCTGCTGTTTTTTTGCGCATCGGGCCTGTATCTGCGTTGGCCAAGGCGCTGGTGGAGTCTGCGGACCTGGTGGGTGGTGGAATGGCGACGCCAGGGCCGCAGTTTTCTGTGGAGCCTGCATGCGGTGTTCGGCACCTGGTGTCTGCTGGTCTATCTACTGGTGGCGTTGACCGGGCTGACCTGGTCGTACACGTGGTACCGCGATGGCATGGCGGCCTTGCTCGGCAAAGAGCCCGCGATGCGTAGCGACAGCCGCGACCATCGCCCGGCGACGGTGGATTTCGCAGCGGTGCAACGCACCCTCGACGCTACCCCGGCGACGCATCACGCGGCGCTGGATCTGCGCATCCCACCGCGTGCCGGGCAATCGCTGAGCGTGCGGTTTCTCGCCGACAAACCGGACCACGACCGCGCCTACGACAATCTGGAAATCGATCCGGTCAGCGGTGCGTTGCTGCGTCGGCAGGACTACGCAGTGCTGCCACGCGGCCAGCAGCTGCTGGTGAGCATGTTTCCGCTGCACTCGGGCAGTTTCTTCGGCCTGCCGGGGCGCATCGTGGTGATGCTGGCCAGTGTCGGCATGTCGGTGTTCTTCGTCACCGGCTGGATGCTGTATCTGGATCGTCGTCGCAAGAAGCGCGCACTGCGCGCCGCACGCCAGCTGCTGCAAGGCACGCCGCCGGCTTCGCAGGCCGAGCCGTGGTTGATCGGGTTCGCCAGCCAGAGCGGGTTTGCCGAACGGCTCGCCTGGCAGGCGGCCGGGCATCTGCAGGCCGCCGGCCTGCCGGTGCAGGTGCGCTCGCTGGCGCAGTTGCAAGCGCAGGACCTGCAGCGCACCCGGCATGCGCTGTTCGTGGTCAGCACCTACGGCGATGGCGAGCCGCCGGATGCCGCACGCGGTTTCGAGCGCGAGTTGTTGCATCAGCGCATGCCGCTGCCGCAGTTGGCCTATGCCGTACTGGCGTTGGGCGACCGTCAGTACGCGCAGTTCTGCGGGTTCTCGCGGCGGATCGAACGCTGGTTGGACGGGCAGGGTGCACGTGCGCTGTTTCCCGCTGTGGAAATGGACAACGTCGACCCGCAGGCGTTGGCGCAATGGCATGCGCAGCTGGGGCAGATCGCCGGTGCGCCGGTCACGGCGGCGGCGCTGACACGGCCGACCTTGGCCGACTGGACGTTGTCCTCCCGCACGCAGCTCAACCCGGGCAGCGAAGGCGCGCCGATCTGGCGGATCGAGCTACAGCCACCACCGGCAGCGCAATGGCAGGCCGGCGATATCCTGGAAGTGCAGTCCGCCCATGCCCACGCCCAGGTGCGTGCCTGCTTGGCGGCCTGGGGATTGCAAGCAGATGCGCTGGTGCATGTGGATGCGCAGTTGCTGCCGCTGCAGCAGGCCGCCGCCGAGCGCGTGCTGCCCGAGCCGCCCACGCATCCGCCAATGCCGCATCCCGATCCACAGACCTGGCTGGATGCCTGCGCCTGGCTACCGACGCGCGACTACTCGCTGGCCAGTGTGCCGGCCGATGGCACGGCGATGGCGGTGGTGCGGCTCACCAGGCGTGCCGATGGCAGCCCCGGCCTGGGCTCGGGATGGTTGATCTGCCACGCAGCGGTCGGCGCGCCGATACGCGCGCGGCTGCGCACCAATCCCGGCTTCCATCGCGTTGCATCGGCGCCCATGGTGTTGATCGGCAACGGCACCGGGATCGCGGGCTTGCGCGGTTTGCTGCGCGAGGCCGACCTGGCCGGCGTGCATGGGCATTGGTTGCTGTTCGGCGAACGTCATGCCGCGCACGATCGCCTGTTCGCCGACGAGCTCCAGGCCTGGCACGCCGGCGGGCACGTGCAGCAGCTCGATTGGGTGTTCTCGCGCGACCAGCCGCACAAGCGCTACGTGCAGCACCAATTGCGCGACGCCGGCGAGACGCTGCGGCACTGGATCGATCGCGGCGCGGTGATCTACGTGTGCGGCAGTCTGGACAGCATGGCGCGTGAGGTCGATGCCGCGCTGCGCGAATTGCTGGGCGAGGCGCGCCTGGAGTCGCTGACCGCAGCGGGCCGTTATCGGCGCGATGTGTATTGAGCGCGCGCGTCGGCGGCTGCAGGGCGGCTTGCGTCGGATGTGCGCATCTTCAGGTTCGGCAGCGTGCGCCCATCGCGCTCACTACGCAGTTCTGCAGCAATACACGGCTGCGCGGGTGCGTCACGTCTGCTACGGCGCGACAATGGGCTGCGCCTTGGCGGCAGCTGGTATCGGCACCCACCACGACGTCTTTGTGCGCTAGATATCCAGCGGCCCCGCACGCCGCAGGGATATGCTGCCGATAATCAAGCGTTCGCCTGGCGTGGCCGTATCCAGCACGGTAGCGTTCCTGCTGACGACTGAAATCCTTTTCCTCGCTAAAAAACGCATTCAAAATGGTCTGTTACGCAAGTGGCTTGAACGTGGTAATTACATATGCTGCCCGCAGGTTCGCAGCGTCTGGTGATACGACGGAGAGGATGCAAGGTCCCAGGCGTTCGGCTTAGAAAGCGCGCGTTATTGAATGATGCAGATAAAGGACTCGGGGGTGATATGAAGCTCGTTTCATTACGGTTTTTCACAGTTCTATTCGCAGCCTCCTTCATTTTCCCATGCGGCGCAGTGGCGAAAGACACCGCTGTCACTCTAAAGGCACAAGACGAGTACGATGTCACCCAGGAAAAAGGGCTCCGCATCAAGCAATTGAATGCAAGACGTTTTGGCGGCGTTGCTGAGAGAGGTGAATATAGTACGCCCGATATCGGTCTCAATGGGTCCATCGTTTTTGGAAGCAAGAAAAAGATAAAAATTTCCGGCAGGTTCGATATCACGTTCAATGATTTGGCGGGAGGCGATGTTGTGATACGCTGCGGCTCAAGAGTAATTGCCTACGATTCGTTGGAAGCATTATTGCTCGAGCAGGAGTGAGGGATGAAACTCTACGCGGCCAGGGCATTCATTTTTGTCATTTTCTCTCTTTATTCCCTGCCTCCACTGCTCGCGGCCGACTCAAGTCCGCGTGTCGTCTCTGCGAAAAATGGGGAGGAGGTAACCGTTCCAGAGGGTAGGCGCTGGGTCCTCACCAAAGAGAGCCTGCAGTCGAATCCGGTCAAGCTATATGTCAAAGGTGTATTTTATCTATCCAGCGATGTTCTGGCCGAGATCACTCCCCCTACCGGCTTGGCTCCTTCAGCATCAAGTCTATTCGGTGACGAGACTGAGGATGAGGTGGAAATAGATATTCCCGATGGCGCTGAGTACGATATTTACTTTCTCCCGGGCGCTCGAATTCGCATCCAGTCGAGTAATGCGCCGATCAGCTTCTCGGATATGCCTGGTCAATGAAGTGGGTTTCTCCATTGGCTGGAGTGCCGCCACTTTGCGCAGGGTAAATCGGCGATTGAGCTAATGCTTGATGGAATGCCTCGGAGAGGTGTACTGCAAACGCAGTTCATCGGGATATCGATGATCCGGGCGTGAGACGTTCTGGATTAAGGAAGAGGGAGCGTTGGTCGCCCTAGCTGTAGATCGCCGCTCCCAACGATTGCACAGCATCGATCCGGCCCTGCATATCCATCGTCGCGCGAGACAACTCCGCGCCGCCGGTACCGCCTGGGTGATCCGAGGCAAGCCGTAGCCAGCGGCCGTTGCCAGCGGACAGTGGCGCGCGCTCCTCCGCGCGGTGTCGATCGGCAAGGGCTGCGCCTGTTGCCGCCGCCTGCCGCTCAGCCGGGCTTGCCGTAGACCCAGTCACCCGCCCGCTGGCGGTCGCTGGCCCACGCGATGCGCTGGCCGCCCGGGCGTGGCGTTGCCGGGCGTGGAGACCAGGTCCATGCCCGGGCTGCCGAACTCGGCAAGTCCCGACGCGGCCGGGACCAAGCGTAAACTTGCCGCCAGCGCCAGCAGCGTCCAGCGACGTTGCATGGGGTGTTCCTGCCTCACGTCGCGCACAGTCCAGTCAACCAGAGAGCGTTTCATGCCCGCATCCCGTTATGCCGTGTTCGGTCACCCTGTCGCCCATTCGCTGTCGCCGGCCATCCATGCCGACTTCGGGAAGCAGGCCGGCATCGCGCTGGACTACACCGCCATCGATGCGCCGCCGGAGGACTTTGCCGCCGCGCTGGAGCGCTTCGCCCAGGAAGGTGGCAAGGGCGCCAACGTGACGCTGCCGCTGAAGGAGGCCGCCTGCGCATTGTCGGCCAGCCTGAGTGAGCGCGCGCGGCTCGCCGGTGCGGTCAACACATTGGTGCGCAACGACGGCCAGTGGCAAGGCGACAACACCGACGGCGCCGGCCTGGTGCGCGACCTCACCGACCGCCACGGGCTGGACCTGCGCGGCCGCCGCGTGCTGTTGCTGGGTGCCGGCGGCGCCGCGCGGGGTGTGGCGCCGGCGTTGCTGGAGGCCGGCATCACCGAGATGGTGGTGGTGAACCGCTCGCCCGAGCGTGCCGACGCGCTGTGCGATGCGCTTGGCGAGCCGGGGCGGGTGGTGTCGCGCTACATCGAAGACCTGCGCGATCTGGGCGACTTCGAGTTGATCGTCAACGCCACCGCCGCCGGACGCGACCGTGACGCCGGTGCCTTTGCGATGCCGCTGGGGCTGGTCAACAGCCTCACCGCTGCAGTCGATCTCAACTACGGCCAAACCGCCATCGCGTTCCTGGCCTGGGCACGTGCGGCGCACTGCCGCTACGCCATCGATGGCCTTGGCATGCTGGTGGAACAGGCTGCCGAAAGTTTCTCGCTGTGGCACGGCGTGCGCCCGGACACCGACCCGGTCTACGCCGCGCTGCGCGCGCGCGAGTCCGTCCTGATCAGCGCTGACTGAGCCCGGCACGGTGACCACGACCGAGATCCTGCTGATGCTGGTGACCAGCCTGCTGTCGCGGGTGCCGCTATTGATCGCCCTGCTGCTCGGCGTGGTGCTGCTGTGGCGCGCCCCGCGCGTGCCGCCGAGGCGCACCAGCCTGGCAGCCGTGTGGCTGCTGTTTGGCTGCGTGCTGTGCGAGGTTGCCTTTCAGGTCATTCCCGTCCTGTTGCTGCAGCAGGGTAATGCGCGCCAGATCGCCTCGGTGCTGGGCGCGTCGCGCTTGGTGCTGACGGTCGTGCAGAGCGTGGGCATCGGCATGCTGGTATGGACCCTGGCACGCAGCCTGCAGCGGCTGTCGCCCGCAGCGAGCAAGCGCCGATGATCCCGATCAAGCCGCTGGCGCTGACGGTGATTGGCCTTGTCTGCACCGGTCAGGGTGTCTGGACGCTGCTGCATCCGGATACGTTGGCGGAGGTCAATCGTGGCGGCAGCCTGTACGCGCGCTTCGGGCCGACCGGTGTGGGCGTCGGCATGCTGGTCACCGGCGCGTTGATGCTGGCGATCGGCGTGGTGTGGACGCGCTACGCCTGGCCGCGTCGCCCCTGATCGCACTGCGGTGTTGACCGCGAAGCGACTGTGGCTGGTGTTCGCTTGTCTGATCGCCGCGTGTTGCACCGCGCTTTGCTGAGCGGTCAACGCGTCCAGCGAACGGGTGCTTGCTACGTCCTGCTGGCAAATTCGCGTGCGCGCGGCGGCGCTGTCGAACGCTTGGCCACACTGTATGTATCAGATGGCGCTGACACGCGATAGCGTGCGCCACCAGGCTTTGACCACCCGGCTAGTCGATCGACTTGCCTGAAGCCATCTTCAAGCGCCGATTGCCATTCCAGGACACTGCAATCGTCCGGGGCGAACCGAAAAACCGCTATCACCTCGACCAAGGCGTTGACCTGCAGTTCAAGCGTATTTCCAGCTTCGTGGTGTTGCCAGTGAATCCGGCATCTGTATGGAACCAGCCAGTCCGTACCGACTGAAATCATCAAGGCGAACGGGTGAGCCGAACATGCCGTTTCCCATTAACTCCATAACATCCAGGAGATATGCAAGACAGAATTCGAAATCTGCATCTTTGTTGTCACGCATCTCTAAAACGCGCTTGACGCATTCCGAATATCTGCACAGGTATAGCGCGGACTGGGGGATCAAGTCTTTCTTGTCTTTGAAATATTCTCCGGATGCCAGGAAGACATCACCGGCTATGTTTTCCAGCCCCTTGATATGGTCGCTAGGCTTCAGATAAGTGGCCAATCCTTCCGAGCCGAACAAGATCGAAGGATTGGCGGCGGCGAGCTCGACAAGATCGGTTAGCGGCGTTTTGCCCAGAAATGCATCGGGGACGCGGTCGCATCGCTCGTCCTCCCAAAACCCTACCATCGCGTGCTGGTCGAGCGACATTTGCACGTAATAGGCAAAGGATGCTTCGGACGGCGGGTTGCCAGTCGAAATCAAGGTGGAAAATGCAGAACTTTCTTCGCTGGTACTCGGGCCGGCCCACGGATGTACGGTAATGAAAACTTCACCCCACGGGTAGTCAAGCGTCAACCTTCTTGAATGGTCGGTGGATTCCTCGCTATAGCTTTCAATCATGGATTTTCGGAAGAACGGCTTGCTGAAAAGATCATGCTCGATGAAATCGCGAAAGCTTTTATCAAGGAAGTAAAATCGAGCCAATTCATCGGACGTGTCCGGATATATCTCTGCGCGAAGGTCGTCGCACAGGACATGTGGACGTACATCGAAATCAGCTTTCTTGGCAAGAGGAAAAGCGCCCTCATGGCCCTTCTTGATGTTCGGCATCCTCATGCTTCCAGCCCCTGCGAATGTGCTTGGCGGTGCCAGAACAGGGTTGGGCCCGTTCTTTGAGCCAAAACTATAACGTGCCTTCAGAGCGCTAGCCCCATATCCAGGCAGTGGCGACGCCCAGGCAAACAGATTCAGCTGCGCGGCGCGCCGGTCGCAGCCGCGGCGCCGGTCCGTGCGAAAATAGCGCGATGAGTGACCTTGCCCCACCGGCCGCGCCGTCCGCGCCCGTTCCTACCCAGCGCAGCCTGACCGACCCGATCAAGGCCGGCATCCGCGAGGCATACGCCAAGCTGCAGGCCAATACGCCCGGCTTCGCCACACGGCGGGCGCAGAGCCAGATGATCGGCCTGGTCTCGCGCGCGCTGGCCACTTCCGGCGGTATCGGCATCGCCGAAGCGCCCACCGGTGTCGGCAAGAGCTTGGGCTATCTCACCGCCGGCGTGCCGATCGCGCTGGCGACCAAGAAGAAGCTGGTGATCAGCACGGGCACCGTGGCGCTGCAATCGCAGCTGGTGGAGCGCGACATCCCGGCCTTCCTCAAGGCCACCGGCCTGGAAGCGACCGTGGCGTTGGCCAAGGGCCGCACCCGCTACCTGTGCACCCGCAACGCCGCCGAGCTGCAGGGCGAAACCAGCCAGGAAGGCATGTTTGACGACGAGCAGGTGCTCTACGACCGCCCGCTCAGCCCGGCCGACGCCGACCTGGCCAAGCGCCTGGCCAAGGCCTACGCCGAGCGCAGCTGGAATGGCGATCTTGACGATGCGCCCGAACAGATCTCGGTCCCGCTGCGGTTGCGCATCACCACGCCCGCCTCCGGCTGTGCCGGTCGCCGCTGCAGCTACGCCGCACAGTGTCCGGTGCTCAAGGCGCGCACCGACGTGCGCGAAGCGCAGATCGTGGTCACCAATCACGCCCTGTTGCTGTCGTCGCTGTCGCTGGGCGATGCAGAAAATGGCCAGCCCTTGATCGCTGCGCCTGCCGACATGCTGCTGGTGCTCGACGAAGGCCACCACATCGCCGGCGTGGCGATCGACCAGGGCGCGGCGAATCTGCCGCTGGACGAAATGGCCAAGCGCACCGGCCGGATGCAGATCCTCATCGCTGCCGCCTACCGCGCAGTGGACAAGGACAAGCTCGGCACCCTGCTGCCCAACGAGGCCATCGAGGTGGCCGCGCGCGTGTCCAAACTGCTCAAGGCCTTCCACGCCGAGGTCGAACGCGTGTGGAAGCCCGAGCCCGGCGAGCGTGATCCGCTGTGGCGCGCGGTCAACGGCAAGCTGCCGCCGCAGTGGGGCCCGGCGATCGAAGAGCTCGGCGAAGAGACCCGCGCGCTGTTCAACTGGGTGCATGCCGCGCACAGCGCGATCGCCAAGGGCAAGCAGGACGATTCGGCGCGCGAGCGCCTGCAGCGCAGTCTTGGCCTGGCGCTGGAGATGGCCGAGCAGCAGCACAATCTGTGGAGCGGCTGGCGACGCGAAGACAAGGAAGGCCAGCCGCCGATGGCGCGTTGGATCACCCTCTCGCGCGACGGCGATCTGATCTGCCATTGCTCGCCGGTGTCGGCCGCGCAGGTGCTGCGCACGATGATCTGGAACGAAGTGGATTCGGTGGTGATGACCTCGGCCACCTTGACCGGCGGCGGTGATTTCCAATCGTTCGCCATCGACAACGGCCTGCCCGATCATGCCGAGATGGCCTCGCTGGCGTCGCCATTCGACCTGCCCAATCAGGCCGAATTGATCGTGCCCAATTTTCCGGTCACCCCCGACGACCGCGAAGGCCACCCGAAGGAAGTTGCGCGCTATCTGGTGCGCGAACTCGATTGGAACGCCAAGGGCAGCATCGTGCTGTTCACCTCGCGCTGGAAGATGGAAAAGGTCGCCGACCTGATGCCGCTGGTGCAGCGCAACCGCGTGCTGGTTCAGGGCGAGGGCAACAAGTCGCAACTGATCACCGAACACATGCGTCGCATTGCGGCAGGCGAGGGCTCGGTGCTGTTCGGCTTGAACTCGTTCGGCGAAGGGTTGGATCTGCCCGGCGATGCCTGCACCACGGTGGTCATCACCCAGGTGCCGTTCGCGGTGCCGACCGACCCGCAGACCTCCACCTTGAGCGAATGGCTGGAAAGCCGCGGCCACAACGCCTTCAACCTGATCGCCATCCCGCATGCGCTGCGCACGTTGACGCAATTCGCCGGCCGGCTGATCCGCAGTTCCAACGACCACGGCCGCGTGATCATCCTCGACTCGCGCCTGCTCACGCGCCGCTACGGCAAGCGCATCATCGACGCGCTGCCGCCTTTCAAGCGGGTGATCGGACGTTGATCGAGTGTGCTGCCTCCGTGCAGATCCTGCATGGAGGCAGCCACTGCCCGTTGTGCACGCGCCGCAGCTGCTACAGATGATCGGCAGCGCATCCGCTGTTGGCACGCGCCATCGATCGACGCATTGCCAACGACGTGCATCGCTGCGCTGGATTGATAGATGGATGCGCAGTGCGCCACCCAAACAGGATGCGCTCAGCGAAGAGACGGCGCTCAACACGCAAGCGCTGCACGATCACGCCAGGCATTTCGAACGTGCAGCGCAGCATTGCCTGCAATGCCTCCGCAATGGCATCAACGAATGCACGGGGCATCAATGTGATCGTCAAGCGAACAAGCGACGTATCTGCAACCCACTGCCTCAGCAGTTAGCGATGCATATCACGCAAAACGGCACCGATCACATTCGCCTATCGCAGCGATCATAACGAATGACTTCTCTCGCTTCGGCTTGCTGGCCATGATTCAGCTCCCTCAACACGAGCTGACGCCATGCGCCCAGGTTCCCTCATGGTGCTAGCCCTGCTAGCGCCGACACTGATCGCCCCGCCGGTCTTCGCGCAATCCGTTCTGACCCGCGACAACGGCGCAAAGGTCGGCGACAACCAGAACTCGCAGACTGCAGGTGCCACCGGCCCGACGCTGCTGCAGGACGTGCAACTGATCCAGAAGCTGCAGCGTTTCGATCGCGAGCGCATCCCCGAGCGCGTGGTGCATGCACGCGGCACCGGCGTCAAAGGCGAATTCACCGCCACCGCCGATCTGTCCAGCCTGACCAAGGCCAAGGTGTTCAGCGCCGGCGAAAAGACCCCGGTGTTCGTGCGTTTTTCCTCGGTGGTACACGGCAATCACTCGCCGGAAACGCTGCGCGACCCGCACGGTTTCGCCACCAAGTTCTATACCAGCGAAGGCAACTGGGATCTGGTCGGCAACAACTTCCCCACCTTCTTCATCCGCGATGCGATCAAGTTTCCCGACATGGTCCATGCGTTCAAGCCGGACCCGCGCACCAACCTGGACGACGACTCGCGTCGCTTCGATTTCTTCTCGCACGTGCCCGAATCCACCCGCACGCTGACACTGTTGTATTCCAACGAAGGCACGCCGGCCGGCTACCGCTTCATGGATGGCAACGGCGTGCACGCCTACAAGCTGGTCAACGCGCAAGGTGAAGTGCATTACGTCAAATTCCACTGGAAAACGCTGCAGGGCATCAAGAACCTCGATCCCAAGCAGGTTGCCGCCGTCCAGTCCAAGGACTACAGCCACCTGACCAACGATCTGGTCGGCGCGATCAAGCAGGGCGATTACCCCAAGTGGGATCTGTACGTGCAGGTGCTCAAGCCCGAAGACCTGGCCAAGTTCGATTTCGACCCGCTGGACGCCACCAAGATCTGGCCGGACGTGCCGGAGCAGAAGGTCGGCCAGATGGTGTTGAACAAGAACGTCGACAACTTCTTCCAGGAGACCGAACAGGTCGCGATGGCGCCGGCCAACCTGGTGCCCGGCATCGAACCATCCGAAGACCGTCTGCTGCAGGGGCGTATCTTTTCCTACGCAGACACCCAGCTGTATCGCATCGGCGCCAACGGCCTGAACCTGCCGGTGAACCGTCCGCGGGTGGCGGTCAACAACGGCAACCAGGATGGCGAAGGCAACAACGGCCATACCACCAGCGGCGTGAATTACGAGCCGAGCCGTCTGGAGCCGCGTCCGCAGGACACCGCAGCGCGTTACAGCGCGTTGCCGCTGTCGGGCACCACCCAGCAGGCCAAGATCACCCGCGAGCAGAACTTCAAGCAGGCCGGCGAGCTGTATCGGTCCTATAGCAAGAAGGATCGCGCCGACCTGGTGCAGAGTTTTGGCGAGTCGCTGGCCAATACGGACACCGAGAGCAAGCACCTGGTGCTGTCGTTCCTGTACAAGGCCGACCCGGAGTACGGCACCGGTGTAGCCCGTGTTGCCAAGGGCGACCTGGCCCGCGTCAAGCAGCTGGCCTCCAGCTTGCAGGACTGATCCACCCGACGGCACTGCGGCCCGTGCCGCAGTGCCGTCCTCGCTTCGGAGAGCGCCATGCGCACGTTGCTGTTTCTGATCCTTGGCACCTTGTCTGCAGGTGCCAACGCCGCCTCACCCGCGCCCGTGCCTGCCAGTGCCACCAACGCGGTGACCACGCCCGAGCAGATCAAGCTGCAGTTGCGCGACTATTTTTTCGACGCGGCACGCGAGGGACGCCAGGACATGCTGGCCGAGTTCATCCGCTCCCATTACGACCTCGACACCCGCGATGAGAAGGGCTACACCGCCTTGATCCTGGCCGCGTATCACGGCCAGCGCCCGGCGGTGGAGCAACTGCTCAGCGCTGGGGCCGATCCCTGCGCGCAGGACAAGCGTGGCAACACCGCGCTGATGGGCGCGATCTTCAAGGGCGAGCTGGGCATCGCCAGGCGCCTGATGCAGGCCGATTGCGCCCCGGACCAGCGCAACAACGCCGGCCAGACCGCAGCGATGTACGCGGCGCTGTTCCAGCGCACCGATGTGCTCAAGGATCTGGCCGCCAAGGGCGCGGACCTCAGCCTCAAGGACGGGCAGGGCAACGACGTGACCAAGCTGCAACGCGGCGAATTCGCCACCGCGCCGGCTCGCTGAGCGCGGCTGCAATGCCGGGCTGCGGTGTATCTGGCGCAACCTCCCGCTGCGCGTTGCGACGCCGGGGCCGCGCGTTTTTGCCTGTCTGCCTCTGCCCTGCATCACCTACGTGCCCTGCACGCTGATTCCAGGTGGGCTTTCAGTTTCACCGGTGTGCACAGGCCGCCCAGGAAACCGCATGGCGACGACGACCTCAGGCCTTGGCGTGCCAGCCGTAACAGGCCCGCCTGGATCGGTGGCATGGCGAGGATCGAATCGGCCGCCATGCCCTGCGCCCTGCGCGCGGTGTCGTGCAGCACGCGCAGCCGGTGTCTATCGGTATCGGCCAGTTCTCCCAGGACACCCTGTTCGCCCAGGACACCCGCGCTCCTGCTGGTCGTCGGCGCTCGTCCAGTCAGCGCGTCTGTGCATCCGTGGCTCGAAAATGCGGGTGGCCGATCGCCACGCCGCCGCTTCGGCCTTCCGGTTGCCAAAAACAACGTTTGCCGCGCCGCCGGTTTTCCGCCGCTGCCGCGTTGGAAGTTTGGCGAAAGTGGTGATTCTTCGACCGCAGTGGCGGAATTTTGCTGGCGCGCAAACCCTTGTGCGCCAAGGGTTTGACATAAAACTGAGCGTGCGCTGACTTGCCTGGCATCCGGCTCGGAAAAGCACAAAAAACAGTTCAAGAAAGTGCCGTAAGCGCCGATGCTTCCGCTATCGCACACGGAACCCCCCGGCCCATGAAGCTCGATCCCTCCATTCCCTTTCTGATGTCCCTGCTGGCCATGGTGCTGTGCACCGCCACTGCCGTGGTCGCCCTGGTGTTCGGTCAGGTGCATGTGCTGGCGACTTCGTGGAGCTTCTACACCGTGCTGGGCACCGCCCTGATCACGCTGGTGGCCTCCTACCACGCACTGGGCAAGCCGCTGAGCGTTGAAGAGCGCGCCAGCATCCGCAGCTGAGATGGGTGGTCTTGGGGGAGCGCAGCAGCGCTTGCCCCAACAGTTGACGAAAGAAGCTCCGCTCGTCACTGATGATGCAGCGCGTTTGCCGTGCATACGCAAACGCCACAAGGCACTGCGCGTTCCGCAGCGACGCGATCCGATAGCGCTCGCATGCGGCAAGCCAAGCAAGCGGAAACAACACCAACGCGATGTTCGCACCTCTGGACGGTAAGTAAGCTGCCGTAATGCTGGCCGCCGAAGCGCGGCTCCAGCGGGATCCGAGCGTGCAGGGGTCGACCTCGGCCAGCAGGTAGGGCGCAATCGCCAGGCGCTACGAGCAGATGATCGTCGGGCAGGGTCGGCAGCAAGGCGCCCATCTGCCACGCCGGGCTGCCGCAGATTCAGCGCCTGCCGTGTAAGCTATTGATCCTGCTCTGCATTCCAGGCCGCCATGTGCGCGGCCCATTGTCGATGACTTTTTCCCCGTCCACCGCGTACGCCGATTCCCTGCGCCTGTCCGTCGCCCCGATGATGGATTGGACCGACCGCCATTGCCGGGTGTTCCACCGCCTGCTGGCGCCCTCGGCACGGCTGTATACCGAGATGGTGCATGCCAACGCGGTGATCCACGGCGACCGTGCGCGGCTGGTCGGTTTCGATCCGGTCGAACATCCGCTCGCCCTGCAACTGGGCGGCAGCGAGCCGGCCCTGCTCGCGCAGGCGGCGGCGATCGCGCAGGAATGGGGCTATGACGAGGTCAACCTCAATTGCGGCTGCCCGTCCGACCGCGTCCAGGCCGGACGCTTCGGCGCCTGCCTGATGCGCGAGCCGGCATTGGTGGCCGACTGCGTCGCCGCCATGTGCGCGGCCACCACGCTGCCGATCACGATCAAATGCCGCCTTGGCGTGGACGACGATGACGACTATGCGGCGTTTGCCAGCTTCGTCGACCAGGTGGTAGCGGCCGGTGCAGCCATGGTGGTGGTGCATGCCCGTAACGCCTGGCTCAAGGGGCTCTCACCCAAGGAAAACCGCGAAGTGCCGCCGCTGCGCTACGACTGGGCGTATCGCCTGAAGCGGGAGCGGCCGGACCTGCCGGTGGTCCTCAACGGAGGCATCGCTGCGGTCGACACCGCGCTGGACCACCTGCAGCACACCGACGGCGTCATGCTCGGCCGCGCCGCCTATCACGACCCGTATGTGCTGCACCGGCTGGATGCGGCGTTGCATCAGCGTGCCGTGCAGTCGCGCGAATCCTTGTTGCGTGCGCTGCAGCCCTATGTGCAGTCCCAGCTGGAGCAGGGCCTGGCCTTGAAGTACATCACCCGGCACGTGCTGGGCCTGTTTCATGGACAGCCGGGCGGACGGATATTCCGGCAGGTGCTGAGCGAGGGCGCGCACCGCCCGGGTGCCGGTTGGGATCTGGTCGAACAGGCCTTGCAGCGCACCGATGACCGCCCCTGGCGCGTGGTTGCCTGAGCTTCGGCCCGAAGCTTGCATCAGCTGAACGTGCCTTCCAGGATCGCCGTTGTCGGGCGATCGGGGGCAGCAATATGGCGTCAGGATGAGCCTTCAACAAGATGCACAGTGGCTCATGGAATTCATTTCACTGAACGGCGTTAATGCTTAGCTAAAAAGTTCAGATCGGATTCACCCTGAAAAATCAAGAATTTGGCTCAATTCCAGGCCCGGTCCAGCGCATTATGCGTGACCGGATTCACGAATTTTGAATGTTCCTGAACAACCCGCTAGGATTCGTTTGTGACCCAGCCGCTCTGCCGCACTCGCCATGTCGCCTTGGTTGCCCTTTGGGTCGCCATGGCCGCGCCATCGGCGTGGAGCCAGGGCTACCCGATGGCGCAGGGTGGTCGCGAGGCGCTGCCGCCATCCGCGCGTGGCGGCGCCAATAGCCGTACGCTATCGGACACCATCCGGCACGTGCAGCGGTCCACCGGGGGACAGATTCTCGGGGCCGAGCGGGTGCCGTTCGATGGCGGCAACCTCAATCGGGTCAAATACATGAAGGATGGGCGCGTGCACACCGTGTACGAGTCGGAGCAGATGCATGCGCCGCCGCCGCGCGACCCGGCACCGCCGGATGCGCCACCACCACGCGACGATAACCACTGAACGTAGATAGTCGTACGTTCAGTCTCATAAATTCCCAGGCCGATGGCCGATAACGTAACTAGGGAGAGTGCATGCGTATCCTTTTGGTCGAAGACGAAGCTCCGCTGCGCGAGACGCTCGCCGCGCGCCTGAAGCGTGAAGGCTTTGCGGTCGACGCTGCACAGGACGGCGAGGAAGGCCTGTACATGGGCCGCGAAGTCCCATTCGATGTCGGCATCATCGACCTTGGCCTGCCCAAGATGTCGGGCATGGAGCTGATCAAGGCGCTGCGCGACGAAGGCAAGAAGTTCCCGGTGCTGATCCTGACCGCGCGTTCGAGCTGGCAGGACAAGGTCGAAGGCCTCAAGCAGGGCGCCGACGACTACCTGGTCAAGCCGTTCCATGTCGAAGAGTTGCTGGCACGTGTCAATGCACTGCTGCGGCGTGCGGCTGGCTGGAGCAAGCCGACGCTTGAGTGTGGGCCGGTTGCCCTGGATCTGGCTGCGCAGACGGTGAGCGTCAACGGCGCCAATGTCGATCTGACCAGCTACGAGTACAAGGTGCTTGAGTACCTGATGATGCACGCGGGCGAACTGGTGTCCAAGGCCGATTTGACCGAGCACATCTATCAGCAGGATTTCGATCGCGATTCGAACGTGCTGGAAGTGTTCATCGGTCGCCTGCGCAAGAAGCTCGACCCCGATGGTGAGCTCAAGCCGATCGAAACCGTGCGTGGTCGCGGTTACCGCTTCGCCATTCCGCGTACAGAAGGCTGAGTCCGCGCGTCGGCAAACAGGAAGATCAGGTGCCGGGCCGCTCCAAATGGTATAGACGCTGGCGGCCGCGCTCCCTGCAGGCCCGCCAGCTGCTGGCCGCCAGCCTCAGTCTGGTGGCCTTCCTGGCCCTGGCCGGTTATGCCCTGGATGTGGCGTTTGCCGACACTGCCGAAAAGAACCTGCGCGAGCGGCTGAAGAACTACGCCTCCGCGTACGCCGCCAACATCGACTTCGTGCGCGATGGCTCGTTGTATATCGGTGGTCAGCCGCCCGACCCGCGTTTCGATGTGCCCGGTGGCGGCTTGTACGTCGAAGTCGTGCGTCCGGACGAAAGCTGGACCTCGATGTCGGCCGAAGGCCCGAATATTCCGCACGGGCGCATGCTCGAGCCGCGCCAGGAAGAGTTCATCGGCCCGCTGGAAATGACCCAGATCGATGGCAGCCTGGGCCAGCTATACCGCTACGGCCTGGGCGTGAGCTATGTCGAGCGCGAACATGGTGGTGAGATTCCTTACACCATCTACGTGATGGAAGATGCGCGCTCGATGGGCGCGCAGTTGCGCGTGTTCCGCAGTGCGGTGTGGTTCTATCTCGGCAGTGCCGGCGTGGTGCTGCTGGTGCTGCAGGCCTTCATCCTGCAGTGGAGCCTGCGCCCGCTGCGGCGGGTGATCAATGAGCTCTCCAAGGTGCAACGCGGCGAGATTCAGCGCATGAGCGAACAGCATCCGCGCGAACTCGAACCGCTGACCGAGAGCATCAACGCCTTCATCGAAAGTGAGCGCGACAATCTGGATCGGCAGCGCAACACGCTGGCCGATCTGGCGCACAGTCTCAAAACGCCGATCGCCGTGCTACGGACCCAGCTGGACAGCGGTTCGTCCGAGCGCGATCTGCACGAAGAAATGGACGTGCAGCTGCGGCGCATGAACGATCTGGTGTCCTATCAACTTGCACGCGCGGCCTCCAGTGGCCACAAGTTGTTCGCTGCGCCGTTGCCGATCGAGTCGACCGCCGAGGAAATCGTGCGCGGTCTGGAGAAGGTATATTCGATCAAGGGCGTGCTGTGCGAGTTCGATATCTCGCCGGATGCACGCTTCCATGGCGAGCCGGGCGATCTGCAGGAGTTGCTCGGCAACCTGCTGGAGAACGGCTTCAAGTGGGCGCGCAGCCGTGTGCTGCTGACCGCACAGCCCGGGCCCACCACCGGTAGTCGCCGCGCCGGCCTGATCCTGTCGGTGGAAGACGACGGCCCCGGCATCGCGCCGGAGGATGTGGCCAAGATCCTGCAGCGTGGCGTGCGCGGCGATGAACGCGTGCAAGGCCATGGCATCGGCATGTCGATCGTGCAGGATCTGATCAAGGCCTATCGCGGCGAACTGCAGGTGGTGCGTTCCCAGGAACTGGGTGGCGCCCGCTTCGATGTGACCCTGCCGCCGGGCTTGTGACGGCCCGGCGCGGCCGGATGAATCCCCGGTCAATGTGGCGCAACAGCCCGACAACCGTTTAACGCCTCATGCGTTCGCTTGACCATACTGGGTCGGTTGGAGGCCGTTGTGATGGAGAACCAGATGTTCGAGCGCATTGCGCAGGCAGCCCGCGTAAAAGCGGGCTTGACCAAAGCGCACTGGCAACGCCGTTGGCGTAGCGCGCTGCTGGTGGCCAGCTGCGCAGTCGCGCTGCCGGGCGTCGCGGCCGAAGCGCCATTGACGCCGACACAAACGCGCTGGTTGCAACGGGCCACCTATGGAATGGACGCCGACAGCATCGCGCAACTGCACCGACTTGGCCCAAAGCGCTACGGCGCGTTGCTACTGCAGCCCAGCGGCGATGCCGCATTGCCGGCGCCGGCGCGCGACCAATTGCAGCAATTCGACGCGCTGCACACACCGCTGGTGGACCTGCTGACGCAATACGAGGCCGACAAGATCCAGCTGCAGGCCATGCCTGATGGCGACGACAAGGTGGCTGCGCGCAAGGCGTGGCAAGCGCGCGGCGGCCAGATGCTGACCCAGGCGCGTCAGGCGCAATTGCTGCGTGCGGTGTATGCGCCGGATCAGCTGCGCGAGCAGTTGGTGTGGTTCTGGCTCAACCATTTCAGCGTGTATGCCGACAAGGGCCGCGTGAAGTGGATGGCGGCCGATTACATGGAAAACGCGATTCGGCCCAATGCCACCGGCAAGTTCGCCGATCTGGTGATGGCCACGCTGGAAAGCCCGGCCATGCTGGAGTTTTTGGACAACGCCAAAAACGCCAAGGGCAAGGTCAACGAAAATTACGCCCGTGAGCTGATGGAGTTGCACACGCTGGGCGTGCATGGCGGCTACAGCCAGCAGGACGTGCAGCAACTTGCATTGATCCTTACCGGCGCCGGCCTGGTGCCGATCAAGGCCGAAGGCGCTCCCCCGCTGCGGCCTGCCGTGCCGGGGCAGCCGCAGGCGGTGCGCAAGGGATTGTTCGAATTCAATCCGTCGCGCCATCAACCGGGCGACAAGACCTTGCTGGGGCAGCGCATCGCCGGCGGTGGCCTGGATGAGATCGAGCGCGCCGTGCAACTGCTGGTACGGCAACCAGCCTGTGCGCAATTCGTTTCGCATCGCCTGGCCGAATACTTCGTCAGCGATACCCCGCCTGCCGCACTGGTCACGCGCATGGCCAATACCTTCCGGCGCAGCGATGGCGATATCGCCAAGGTGATGCAGACCATGCTGGAGTCGCCGGAGTTCGCGCAGGTCCAGCCGCGCAAGTTCAAGGACCCCAATCGCTTCGTGGTCTCGGCGATGCGTCTGAGCTATGAGGGGCAACCCATCGTCAACGCCGCGCCGATGGTGAGCTGGATGCAGCAATTGGGCGAGCCGTTGTTCGGCCGCATCACACCAGATGGATGGTCATTGCAATCGCAGGCCTGGACCAGCTCCGGACAACTGGCACGGCGTTTCGAAGTGGCACGGTCGTTGGGCAGTGGCCCCAAGCAGTTGTTCCGCCAGGACGGCGATAACGCCACGCCGATTCCGGCACTGCTGCGGATCGATGCACGCCCCGCTTATCGGTGGTGGGAGCCGACGCTGTCCAGCGGTACGCGCCAGGCACTGGGTCAGGCGCAGTCGCCAGCGGAATGGAACGGGTTTCTGCTGGCATCGCCGGACTTCAACTATCGCTGATTCAACGATCGCCGTGCGGTTGCCGGCGCAGGAGTGCACGCATCATGCAACGACGTCAATTTCTGCTCGCTTCTGCGGCTGCCGCAAGCATGCCGTGGGCCGGCCGCCTGTTCGCCGCACCGCGCGACAGCGCACGCATGCTGGTGGTGTTCCTGCGCGGCGGCTACGACAGCAATAATCTGCTGGTGCCGCATGCCAGCGACTTTTACTACCAGGCGCGGCCGACGCTGGCGATCGCGCGGCCGGATGCATCCAACCCGCACAGCGCCGTGGCATTGGATGCCCAATGGGGGCTCAACCCGGTGATGCGCGATGCGTTGCTGCCGTTTTGGCAACGCAAGCAACTGGCCTTCGTGCCGTTTGCCGGCACCGATGATCTGTCGCGCAGCCATTTCGAGACCCAGGACGACATCGAATCCGGGCAGGCCGGTACGCGCCGCGATTATCGTTCCGGTTTCATGGCGCGCTTGTCGGGCGTGCTGAGCGGTGTGCCGGCAATCGCTTTCACCGATTCGTTGCCGCTGACGTTTCAAGGCGGCGGCGATCTGCCCAACGTCTCGCTCAAAGGGATCGGCAAGGGCGGTGTGAATGCACGCCAGGCGCAGATCCTGTCGCAGATGTACGACGCGACGCCGTTGGCGGCGGCAGCGCGCGACGGCCTGGCGCTGCGTCAGCAGGTGACGGCGCAGTTGCGCGATGAGATGGAGCGGGCCGGTCGTGGCGCTGCAAGTGCGCGCACCTTTGCCGACGAAACCCGGCGCATGGCGACCTTGATGCGCGAGCGTTATCGCTTGGGCTTCGTCGATGTGGGCGGTTGGGACACGCATGCCAATCAGGGCAGCATCGAAGGCGGCCTGGCCAATAATCTGCGTAACCTCGGCGAAGGGCTGGCCGCGTATGCCGACGCGTTGGGTCCGGCCTGGAACGACACCGTGGTGGTGGTGATTTCCGAGTTCGGCCGCACCTTCCGCGAGAACGGCAGCAAGGGCACCGATCACGGACACGGCACCACCTACTGGGTCTTGGGTGGCGGCGTGCATGGTGGGCGCATTGCAGGCGAACAGGTCGCCGTTGCACAAGCGCAGCTGCTGCAGAATCGCGATTACCCGGTGCTCACCAATTACCGTAGCCTGTTCGGTGGCGTGTTGAGCAGGTTGTGGGGATTGTCGCCCGCGCAGCTGGAGCGGGTGTTTCCCGGTGCCAAACCGCGCGATCTGGGTTTGGTGTGAGTGCGTGGCATGCGGTTGCCGGCTGCAGTGCCGCATGAGGTAGTGCGAGGGCTCGTGTGGTGTGTCGTTCGATCGAGCGAACTGTCTGCGAACCCAAACGCATGTCGCCAATGCAACCGGCCCGCGCCGAGGCATCACCTCGACGCGTGCACCGCAAATGGCGAAGGCCCATAAAAGCGCGTCAATTGTTGAGCGACCTGCGGCATCACACGCGCAAGGACCTGCGGTGCGGAGAAGTGGTATTCGCTCACGACCGCGAAAAATTCTTCCGGCGCTTGCGCAGCATACGGATCGATCTCGGTGTCTTGGCCGGCATCGATCTGCTTGCAAAACGCATCGAAGGCCTGCTGGAAATCGCGTGCCCATGCGCGCTGCGCATCGCGCGGCAGCGGCGGGGTGCCGTCGAGTGCGCCATCCAGCGCGTCGAGCTTGTGGGCCATCTCGTGCACGATCACATTGAAGCCAGCATGCGGATCGTCCAGGTCGGCCTGCACATCGGCCCAGCTGACGATCAGCGGACCTTGCTCCCAGGCCTCGCCGATCAGCGTGTCGTCCCAGGCATGCATGACGCCGGCCGCATCCACATGGGTGCGGTGGACGCGAAACGCGTTCGGGTAGACGATCAGCTGCGACCAACCACGCCAGCCCGACGCACCGATTTCCAGCAGCGGCAGGCAACAGATGGCCGCCAGCAACACGTGATCGTGCGGTTGCAGCTGCAGCCCATCGACCGGCGAAATGGTTTTTTGCTGCAGAAATTGCGCGCTCAACGCGCGCAGACGTTGCTGGCGGGGTGGGTCGAGCGCGGCGACCCAGGCGCAACCGGTGCGTACCGGCTGCCACAACGCATCAGGGAGTTCGATGGGCGGCCGGCGCAGCCAGCGGCTCAACCACTGGATCAGCGGAACATGCCCGGCAGGAAACTGTGCCAGCGCGGCATCATGCGCATGCGCGGGAACAACGAATCGCCGTCGCCACCACCGCCACCACCGGTCGATGGTGCGGGCTTGTGGGCAGGCGCGCGTGCGGGGGCCGCCGCCTCGCCATTCGGGGTCCTGCCGCGCGCGGCCGAATTGGAGCTGACGCAGCTCTCATGGTCGCCATCGACCAGCTGGTCCGATGCCAGCGCGGCAAGCGGAACCAACAACAGGAGCAAGCAAACCGTGATTCGGCGCATCGTCCACATCCAGGCAGGCGGCGTGAGTTCCCGATCATAACGCGGTTTTCACTCCCTCACGCAAGCCACGCTGGGCGCCCGGGAAGGCTTGGCGCATACTTTCACGGATGGATGTGGGGACTTCGAGCGTGTGATGGACCTTGAGATGAGATGCGTCGGTCGTCAGCGATGCCGAGCCGCGGCTGCGAAGCGCCAGCATGGCTGGCGCCAAGGCAACCGGCCCTGTGCGCGCGTTGCGCTGCCGCCGGCCAAGCCGGAAGCGAGCGGCCTGTGGCATGCCGATACGGCCTGGCGCGGGTTTCCCCGCGAGGCCGCCTGGGCTGCTGGGCACGTCGCGTTTCGATCCAGCACAGGACGCTTTGCACGCATCTCGCCCTCCATTACGCCCGCTACCAGCCGTGGATGACCGCGCATTGCTGGCCAAACTTGCGAGCGGCCGGCTATCCGGCGATGCGCTGGCGCGCGAGGCCGGGCTGACCCGCGCGGCAGTGTGGAAACGCATCCAGAACCTGCGCGCGGCCGGGGTCGAGATCGACGGGCGGGCCGGCGGCGGTTACCGGCTGGCGGCCCCGCTGGACCTGCTGGACGCCGCACGGATCCGCGCGGCCATGGCGGCGGATGCTGTCGCGGGCTTGGCCGCATTGGAGGTGGCCTGGACGCTGGAATCCACCAATACCACCCTGCTGGCACGCCCGGCGCCGGAGCGGGGCGTTGCCGTGCTGCTGGCCGAGCGCCAGACCGGCGGGCGCGGCCGGCGTGGCCGCCAATGGACCTCGCCGCTGGGTGCGCACATTTATCTGTCGGCCTCGCGCCAGTTCAATGGCGGCCTGGGGCAGCTGGCGGGACTCAGCCTGGCCGTTGGCGTTGCAGTGGCCGAAGCCTTGCGGGATTGCGGCTTTGCCGATGTCGGGCTGAAGTGGCCCAACGACTTGCTGGCGCGCGAGCGCAAGCTGGGCGGCCTGTTGATCGAAGGTGGCGGCGAAATGGCCGGCAATGCGCGCGCGGTGATCGGGTTGGGCGTGAATGTGCACATGCCGGCTGCAGCGGCCGCTGCGATCGATCAGCCGTGGGTGGATCTGGACACGCTGGCTGGCCGCGCGGTGTCGCGCGAAACCGTCGTGGCCGCAGTGGTGTCCGGCTTGCTGCCGGCATTGGACTTGTTCGAGGCGCAGGGGCTGGCGCCGTTTTTGAATCGGTATGCGGCGCTGGATGTGTTGAGCGGCCGCGCGGTGGATGTTGAAGAGGCCGGTAGCCGGCACCGTGGCGTCGCCTGCGGCCTGGCCAGCGATGGCGCGCTGCGGGTGCGGTTGGGCGAGACGGAACGCCTGTTCCACTCAGGAGAAGTGAGCGTGAGACCTGCATGAGCGAGTGGTTGTTCGACCTGGGAAATTCGCGGTTCAAGTACGCGCCGTTGCACGGCCATCGCGCCGGCGAGGTGCAGGCGTGGCCGCACGGTGCCGAGGCGATGGATGCGGCCGCGGTGTCGGCGTTGCCGTCCGGGCGGATCGCGCATGTGGCGAGTGTGGCCGCTCCCGCATTGACGCAGCGGATGATCGCCTGCCTGCGCGAGCGCTTCGAGCAGGTGCGGATCGTGCAGACTGCGGCCGAGTGCGCCGGGATCCGGATTGCCTATGCAGACCCGAGCCGTTTTGGCGTGGATCGCTTCCTGGCGCTGCTCGGTGCGCGCGGCGATGCGCCGGTGCTGGTGGCGGGAGTGGGCACTGCGCTGACCATCGATGTGCTCGGCGCCGACGGCCAGCACCACGGCGGACGCATCGCCGCGTCGCCGACCACGATGCGCGAAGCCCTGCACGCGCGCGCGGTGCAATTGCCGCCGCGTGGCGGGGACTATGTCGAGCTGGCCAACGACACCGACCATGCGCTGACTTCCGGCTGCGATGGTGCGGCGGTGGCACTGATCGAGCGTAGCCTGCAGCACGCACGGCTGCGCCTGGGCGTGCCGGTGCGCTTGCTGGTGCATGGTGGCGGGGCACCGCCGTTGCTGCCGTTGCTGCCCGAGGCCACCTACCGCGCCGCATTGGTGCTGGACGGCTTGGCAACCTGGGCGACCCATGCGTCCTCGCCGTAGAATCGGCGCATGTACGTACGCGCACTCATCGTTGTCCTGATCGTTCTCAATGCCGGTGTGGCGCTGTGGTGGGCGTTGCAGGCGGCACCTGCAGCGCCAGCCGCGCCGGCACAACCGGCTGGTGTGGCACGGTTGGAGTTGCTACCGAACAGCAAGACCGCCGCGGCAGTTGCGGTACGCGGGACGTCGGTGCAGACAGCAGCTGCGCAAGATGCCGGCGCGCCACCAACATCGGCTGCGCAAGCGCCGGCCGCAGCATCCACGGCAGACGCGGAGCCGGCAGCCTCATCGACAACGGCGGACAGAACCGCGCCATCCGAAACGCTGCCGACGGCGACCGAAAAACCTCCAGCGACAACGCAGATTGCCGGCAAACCCGCCGATGTTCCTGCGGCAACCGCAGCATCGACGCCGACGCCGACGCCGACGCCGACGCCCACACCGACACCGACACCGACACCGACACCGACACCTACGCCTGCACCTGCACCTGCACCTGCACCGGAACGCTGCGCCAGCCTGGGACCGTATGCCACGCGCAGCGATGCCGACGCCGCGCTGGCACGCGTGCGCGGTCAGGCCACGCGCACCAGCGTGCGTGAGGACAAGGACGCCGGGGGCGGCACGTTTCGGGTGTTGCTGCCCAACGTGGGCGACCGCGCCGCGGCGCAGGCATTGGTCAAGCGTATTACCGCAGCCGGGATGGGCGATTACTACGTGATCGCGCAGGGCGATAACACCACTGTCGCGCTCGGCCAGTACCAGAGCCGCGAGCGTGCCGAGCGGCGCCAGGCGAGTCTGGTCAGTGCAGGATTTCCCGCCCAGTTGGTGTCCAGCGGCACGGGGCAATCGCGCTGGTGGATCGATGTACGCAGCACGCTGACGGCGACCGCGTTGCAGGGCGCAGCGGGTGCGGCGCGGCAACGATCGCTAGATTGCGCCGCGCTGCGTTAGAATGCGCACCGGCGCGCAACGCGCCCGCCTTTGCCGGCATAGCTCAGTTGGTAGAGCAACCGCCTTGTAACTCGGACGCGGTTGTTGTGGTGACCGGCCGGAAGGCTAAGCGTGGCAAGGCTTTAGGCTCGCCAGCGCGTAAACTGCGGGACAAGCCGGACACGGTTTGAGCAAGAGAAGTACGACATTGCCGCTTTAGCTCAGTCGGTAGAGCAACTGATTTGTAATCAGTAGGTCGTCCGTTCGATTCGGACAAGCGGCACCAAACTCGGGCGGATCGTCAGTTCTCCCAGATCACTTCATAGCCTAAGTATTCGCTTAGGACGCCTCGGATCATGACGGCTTCTGCTCCAATGGCCATGTACCTGTACCGGTCTTCTTGGACGGTGATCCAGCCCATTGAATACGCTTCGTCTGCGATCAATAGGCGTTGCATAGCTCTGCTTCCCACCTCAGGCCACACCGAGCTGTTTGGCGGGGTCTCAAAGTGTTCGCGTTGAGCTTCTGACAGAGTCGGAAGAGGCAACACCGAGAGGTGGCTGGGGGCGCTCAATTGAGGTTCGTTGAGTTCATAGGCCGCATGGCACCGCGCCAACTTCAAAATGACCTGTCTGACTCTGGCCTCATCTGGCATCCACACTAACGGTGCATCTTCCCCAGACTCCGTATCCATCTTGGACGTCTCGATCAACTGTCTAAGCTTGCTATTTCGCCTTAAGGCTTTGGCGATCTTCTCGCGTCCGAGCGATGCGGGGTCAGTTGTTCCGCAAATGACACATTCAATGAAGCAAGCTAAGTACTCTTCATCGGATGACAGCTGGTTGTTGCACTCGGTGCAACTTGGCAGCGTGGGGCGAGTAGGAGGGTACGGGATGTCTAAGAACACTTTTGAAGGCGCGTGATCCAGCGATTCCGTTGAACCCCCGCAGTGAACGCAAAACCCTGTCTGGCGAATGTCACCAAAGCTGGAAAGCTTTTGCATTTTTTCGGTCCGAGGTGACTTTTATCCAAATGGTGCTTCAAGTAAGTCGGTCCCGCCATCCCTCGTAGTCAGCGCCTCTTTGAGCTGCTCTTTCTGGACTTCGGTTGCAGCCTGGCCGCGCGCTGCTCTAGGTACTCGCCCAGCAGTCCTAGCGGCGGTACGCCGAGCGCCTCGGCGAACTCGACCAGCTCAACGGCGTCGATCCGACGCTCCCCGCGCTCGCACTTCGACACGAACGTCTGCGTGTTGCCTAGACGCGAGGCCAGGTCGACCTGCGACACGCCCGCCCGTTTGCGGGCCGCTTTCAGGACGGTCAGCAGTAGCTGGTAGTCGGAGTTGTGGGTCGATTGGGCCATCGCACGGTGACAGGCTGGTCACCGCACGCTAGAGTCCATGTTCGATTAGTCCAAAATAGACTATTTACTGGCGTTGCCAAGGGTGAGTGCATGAAGCGAATAGGGGTCCTTCTGGTCGTTCTGGCGGCCCTGGCCTGGGTCGGGTCGAAGCTGGTGCCGGGTGGTGAGTCCGCGCCTGCCGTACCTGCAACCGCGGCAGTGCCGAAGCCGCAGAGGCCAGCGGAGCCGCAGCCCGAGCGCCCTATGCCGGCGGAAGAGAAGAAGGCGCAGCAGGAGAAGTGGTTCGGCGCCGAGACCATTGTCGCGGCCGAACGCGCCGTCAGGCGTCAACTGAAGGACTCGGACTCGGCGCAGTTCAAGGACGTTCGTGTCAACTACACCGAGGAGTTCGGCGTGGTCGCCTGCGGCCAGGTTAACGCCAAGAACGACTTTGGTGGCTACACGGGCTTCCGGCGCTTCTTATCGAGCGGCAAGAGCGTGATCCTTGAGGGGCGGGATAACATCGCCGACGCATGGGCCGGTGCGTGCCTGTAGCCGAGATCACGGCCTAGTCAGTGGTCGGCTCCAAGAAAGCCGGCTCCAAGAAAGCCGGCATGGTGTGCGGCTGCACGTGGAAGATGTGGGACACAACTTTTTGCCGGAAGGCGGCCTCCAGCGCAGCTGAAAAGTTCGCGACGTTCGCGGTCACCTGTTCTTTTCGCATGAGCCCCCGCCAGTGGGGCCTGCCATCGTTGGATGACTCCCAGTTCAGCAGGTGGACGAGGGCGGTGTGCGCAAACTGCATCCCTTCATTTCCTGCGACGTAGTGCCGGTGGACATGCGAGTCGGTGTGCTCCTCTTTCTCTTCCAGATCCCACGCGGTGAACAACGACTGGACCTCGCCGTCGAGGTCCGTACAGCGCGCTCCTTCGCGATCAGTGAATCCCACGTCGTCGATGGTCATCGCCCACTGCTCTGTGTAGCCATTGTCGGTCTTCTCAGTGCCAAGTAGCTTGTCCTTGCGAAACCGAAGATGGACTCCTGCACCTGCGCCGATCTTATACGCAACATCGCCAGCCAGCGTGCCGAGAATGTTTTCTCGCATGGCCGTGTTGAGTGTGATGTTGAAATTTTTTTTTGCTTTCGCCATGTGCCGCGCTTCGAACAGCATCCATAAGCTATGGAACTTCCACGCGATAAGCAGAGGCATGCCCACCATATCGGCGTAGTTCTGTAGGCGCTCCATGTACTCGGGTTTGAAGGACAGTAGCTTGTCCTTCTTCGACTTCACCTCGATTAGCAAGGGGAGCTTGCTTGTCTGGGTCGAGAACTTGGCCAGCAGGTCGGGTACTTGGAACTGCTGCTTGGAGGCGATGGGTACTTGGTGCTGGTCGAGCTTGTGAAGGAGTTGGCACTTCCCGAGCCAGGCGCATACCACCGAGAACTCATCCTCCGCTGGCAAGCCAATGTCGAGGCGACGAACCTGTTCGGCTACCGCTGCTGCGTCCGCGTCATATCCCAACTCCGCCAGAACGTCCTGGATGAGTCTTGGCAGGTCAGGGGGGCCGGCCACTCTCTTCTTAGATTCCATTTCCATGCATGCACCCCAACGACGAACTTAGGAGGATAGCTGCCGGTCAGGCGAGCGCACTAGACGGACGGCAGTACGGCCTCACCAGACAGCCCGTGTCGCGACCGATGCCGCATGGCCTGATACCGGGCAGCCCGGACCGAATCTGGCGACACGTGCTCCTTGGGAAGCCCGGCCGCAATGTTGGTATCAGCGCGAGAACCATCCGGATACAGTGTGGTTAATCGGGCTGCGGACCAGACCAGTCCGAGGATCGTCGGCAATGGCTATGGCGGTCAGAAGTGCTTTCGGTGGCAAGAACAGCCGAGGCCAGCTCAGCATGACGAACTGAGCAGCCCATCTCTGCGACGCACAGCAGGCCCAGTCCCCCGGCGGCATTCCGTCTCCGCGGGAGTTTGGAGATGGAGCATGCCTGTGACTACCCCCGAACCCAAGAAGTTCACCCCCGACGAGCTTGCCGAGCTGCACGCACTGCCCGACGAGGCGATGGTTAAGCCCGAGGAGGCCGCCGCAGTCCTGCGGCTCAAGCGCGCCACGTTGGCGTGGTACCGATGCCACGGCGGTGGCCCGAATTACGCCCGCGTCGGACCGAAGCTGATCCGCTACCGCATGGGCGACCTGCGCGAGTACACCAAAGGCCAGCCGATGAGCGAGGGCGTCCGCAGGGTCGCCACCGCAATGCTGGCCGCCCGCACTGCCAATGCGGAGGGCTGACCGATGGCCGCAAATAGAAACGCCCACGGCGTACGAGACCGTGGGCGCGAGGTGACCAACCAGGAGACGGAGCTTGCCGAAGCTCACGGGATCAATGATGCCGTGGGGGCTGCTGTCGCGACGCCATCATTTGAGTCCGCCGAAGGCTACCGCCGCGTCCGCCTCGACCTGATCCCCCTGCGCCGCCGCGGCAAGATGCCGGCCGACCGCCGCTGGCAGGAGCGCGCTTACGACCAGACCGAGGTGCTGGAGCGCGCGAGGCGCGACGGCCTGAACCTAGGCGTGCGCCTGCCGGCCGAGGTGGTCGTGGTGGACGTGGACCCGCGCAACTTTCCCGAGGGGCGCGACAGCCTGGCCGAGCTCGCCGCTGCCGTCGGCCTGCCGCTCTCGTCGGCGCCGCACGTCCTCACCGGCAACCGGGACCACCCGGGCCACCACTACTACTTCCTCAAGCCCGCGGGCGTGTCGCTGCTGGACAGCGTGGAGGGCTTCGAGGGCGTCGAGTTCAAGTCGCTCGGCCGCCAGGTCGTCGCCGCGGGTTCCGTGCACCCTACCGGTGGCCTGTACCGCTGGGCATCTGACTCGCCTCCGCTGGGCGACATGCCGGACCTGCCCGCGCGGCTGGTCGAAATGGCGCGCAGGCCGGAGAAGAAGCACAGCGCGGGTGCGGGCGAGATCACGCCGGAGCAGCTGGCGTCGTCGCTCGAATACCTAGACCCATCCGACTACCAGGACCACGATCGTTGGCTCGAGCTGATGATGGCCTGCCACCACGCCACCGACGGCGAGGGCAGGCAGCAGTTCATCGACTGGTCCACCTCCGACCCACAGTTCGCGGACCATGAGTGGATCGTTGGGCGCCGCTGGGATTCCCTGCACGCCGATCGCGACGGTGCGGTGACCATCGCCACGCTACGCCTCCACCTCAACGGTGCGGGCGCCGACATCGCGCCGCCGGACGCGGCGGACGACTTCGACGCGTGGGACGAGGTCGAGGTCGTCGAGGAGCGCAGCCGCTGGAACTTCCTGTCGCTGGACGACGTCGAGTCGCTACCGCCGCCGAGGTGGCTGGTGCCCGGCGTACTCACCGAGGGCAGCCTCGCCGCCATCTACGGCGCGCCGGAGTCGGGCAAGTCGTTCCTCGCCGTGGACATGTCGATGGCCATCGCGGGCGGTATCGACTGGCACGGCAGGCAGGTCGAACACGGCGGCGTCCTGTACATCGCCGCAGAGGGTGCGCCCGGCCTGGGCAAGCGCTTCCGCGCCTGGAAGATGGACAGGTGCGCGCAGGGACGCAGGTTCGATCTGCACTTGATGCGCGACGACCTCAACCTCGCGGCGGAGAAGGACGGCGGCGTGCGCGCATTCGTCGAGGTGGTGACTGAAGGTCTGGGGCAGCTGCGCCTGGTCGTCATCGACACCCTGAACCAGACGGCCGCGGGCGCAGACGAGAACTCGGCGAAGGACATGGGGCGCTACATCGCCAGCATGAAGCGGCTACGCGACGCGACGGGCGCCACGGTGGTCGTGGTGCACCACTCGGGCAAGGACCTGAGCAAGGGCATGCGCGGCAGCACCGCGCTGCTGGGCGCGATGGACACGACGGTCGAGGTGGAGCGGGACAACGACGGGCGCTCGATCAGGGTGACGGTGAAGAAGCAGAAGGACGCGGAGCGCGAGCCCCCGATGCGCTTCAACATGGAAAAGGTCGGCGACTCCCTGGTGCTGCGACCCACCGTGATGGTCGATCCGCAGGGCGAGTTCGGCGGCGGGATGGACCCCATCCTGGAGCTGGCGCGCCAGGAGGCGAACGAGCGCGGCGGCAGCATCCCGCTGAAGGAGCTGGCTGCGATCGTCTGCGAACGGGACGGCGTCTCGGATAAGACGGCGCGGCGCAAGATCGAGAAGGCAGTGCCCGAGGGGCGCAGCAACGCGAGGGCCACGATCGACGGTTTCATGGTGTGGCTGGAACCGATGGATCCGCGCAACCCGAAGCTCGGTATCCTGGTCAGGACGGAGGGGTAAACGCGCAATTTCGATTGTCATGGGGCGCGACTTTCGGAGCTCGATTGTCGCGCCCAGCGACAATCAGATTGTCGCCGAAAGTCAGTTTCGATTGTCAGCGCGACAATCTAAGCGCGGCAAGCATTTAGGCAGCTTTCGGCCACCCGATTGTCAAACCGAAAGTCACTGGCGGATTCGATTGTCACGGCGTTCGTCAGTCTATAGACGACGAACGTGACAATCAGACCGACTATCGAAAACCGAACCCCTCCACATCATCGACAGCGCGTGGACGGATGCGTCCAACCTTGCGTGCCTTGTCCCTCGCGCGCGAGGCGAACAGGCCGAACGATCCCATCGAAGCACGCCATCTAATCGAGCATCGGGTGGCCGACGCTATTCAAGCCGTTGATCCAGTTGCTTGAACGATGGCGTGCCTGCGCGCGTAAGCACGACACGATCACGCCGTAAGCCACTTTTTCATGGAGACGGCGACGTGCAGTCCATCCCGAACACCTTCACGCCCGAGCGGCGCGAGCTGTTCTTCCAGGTGCTGGAGGACACGTGCTCGCCCAAGCTGGCCGCGGCAGCAGTGGGCATCAGCAGGCAGACGGCCTTCTACCACAAGGCCAACGACATCGAGTTCCGAACCCGGTGGGAGAAGGCGGTCGAGGTGGCGCTCGACTCGCTGCTCGACGAGGCGTACAGGCGCGCCGCGCTCGGCTACGACGAGCCCGTGATCCACCAGGGGCGCCTCGCCACCACCGCGGACCCGACAACGGGTGAGGAAAGGCCGCTCACTGTGCGCAAGCACAGCGACAGGCTCCTAGAGGTGCTGCTCAAGTTCCGCTACGGCGAGCAGATGGCGGACAGGCTGCGCGTCAAGGTCGAGGACACCGGCCTGTCGGCCGACGCCCTGCTGGCGATGCCGGCAGACGAGCGCGCGCAGCTCGTGGCGCTGCTCTCCAAGTACAACGCGGCGCGGCCGAACGATGAGGACCAGGACAATGAGTGAGAAGCTGACTGTTGCCGAGGCGCTCGCCAAGGCAGAGCAGATCGACGTGATGCTGAGAGCGATCCAGGCGACGGCGCCAGACGCGGTCGCGGCGATGGGCGGGCGCGACGCCTTGGCGCGGCGCAGCGAGATGACGTGCCTCGGCCCGGTGCCACGCCTGGATGCGAGCGAGTGGGAGCGCATGTCGCTGGAGTATGAGGACAGGCGCGAGCATGGCAGCGTCAACCGCGGGCACTAATTCCCACGGTTGACCCACTTGAGCCTCAGGCTCTTGCTTTCTTAGCCTTGGGTGCGGCGACCTTGGCAGCCTTCTTAGCGCCTTTCTTCACTTTCTTGGCCGCCTTCTTCGCAGCTACTTCGTCGAAGAAGGCAAGAAGCTCATTCCAATTCACCTTAATGCCGTTGCCGGCCCGAGTGCGTCCCTTGCACCACTCGACGGTCGCTCTGCCGAGGCGCAGGTCACCCAAAAAGGCTTCGGTGCCGTCATATACGTCGAACGTGACGCCATTGTTGCCGAGCTCCATGCTGACGTTCAGGTCTTTGATCTTGACTTTCATTCCGTTAACCCCCTGAGTTTGTTCAGGAAGCCTAACACGCGGTTAGAGGGTGCCGCGACGCCGAAGCTTTCACCGCAATCCGCCTCGGCAGGGCAGCACCGAGGGAAACACGCCCGGAGAACGATGGCGTTCGTTGCCCACGCTCCCCGACACATTGAACGCATCCGGTCAGCGCATTGGCGCGCAGACCACCCCGCGGCTGGGGACGCGCTCGTGACAGGCGACCGGAGGACCACAACCCACCGGAGCACACGAGCCATGAAGATCACCCTCAGCGACACTCAGCTACTCAGCCCGCAGCAGATCGGCGAGCTCGCCTCGCAGCTCGACACGCTGCACTCTCGCGTCCTCAAGGCCATCGAGCGCCTCAACAAGGACGTCGCCGCCAAGAAGAACGAGATCGCCTCGCGCTGGAAGAACGCGCCGGGCGTCGGCGCGGGCGAGCTGGCGCGCTTCGCGCAGAACGAGACCCTCGCGGCCGTCCGCCAGATCAGGGACAACAGCAAGGCCGAGCTGGACGCGCTGCTCAAGCAGGCGGGTGCCCCGCACGCGCAGCTCATCGCGCAGAAGCCGTTCTACGACTCCCCGGCGAAGGTCCTGGCCCGCGCGGCCCTCGGCGACCCCAAGCGCACCGAGTACCTCCAGCAGCTCCAGCACGCCGGCCCGGCAGAGCTCGGCCACATGGCTCAGGTCGCCGTCGGCACGCGCAACCTGGCCCTGGCCTCGGCGGTGCTGTCCCTGATCGACCGCATGCCGTCCAAGGACCGCCCGGTCGGCCCCGTCGAACTGGCCACCGCCATGCGCATGGACGACTACCTCAAGGTCCAGGAGTACGTGAAGCTGGGCGACGCGCGCCTCCAGGGCATCCTGGTCACCATCCGCGCCTGGAACGCCGGCAAGGCCAACCCCATCAGCTCGATCGAGCTCGCGATGCGCGAGCGGGACATCGACCACGAACTGATCGGGGGCGGCGATGAATAAGCTGGCCCACTACTCGGCGGACCACCCGGTGGCGATCGCGCTGTCCGGGATGGTCGGCGCCCTGCGCACGGGCCGCGACCTCCTCGCGTCCCTGGCCGAGCGGGCCGAGGCCGCGGGCGTCCGCCCGTACTCCGACTACTTCGACGACGCGGCGCGCCTGGCGGGCATGCCGTACTGCCGGGCGCTGGACCTGTACGTGGACCGGGCCACGAAGCGCCGTGCCGACCGACTTGGCTATCACCAGGCGCACCTCGCGCTCTGCTCAGCCTGACCGAGCAAACCCGGCCGGGTTGGTTAGGTGCGAAGAGGGCAACGGGTGGCCCGGCCGTGTTTCGGAGGGGATGTCTTCACGGCATCCCCTTCTTTTTCATGCGCTTGCGGACCTTCGCGCGCCGACAGCTAGTTGGGTGTCTTGAAAACAGCCGCTGTATCCGCAATATGCGGAGAACATCCACGCTACAGGAGGAAGTCATGGCAGGTCTTGTTCTCGACGCACAGCTGCACTCGCTCGCGCGACATTTGGTCAAAGTGGACCATCGTGTTGATGTGAGCAAGGAGATTCGCTACTTGAATGATCGATACGGCTTCGTTCCCGAGGAGCAGTTCTCTAAGTTCGATCACGACTTGAACGCCATGTATGAGTTTGAAAAGAACCGTCAAGTCAACAAGCTGAATGCTATTGGCTATGCACAGTTCAAGCTTGATCAAGTTACTGGCAACGCGGCCCTTGAGTCGCATGATTCTGCTTTGTCTGCTCAGCTTGGCCTGATCAACGCGTGACGCGGTTCGGAAGTGGTGGGGCAAAAGGGGCCAGTTGGCCCCTTTTTCTTTGGATAGCCCGCTCCAAAATCGAGGTGAACGCGACCTAATACCTACGTGCCCACCAACACGTAGGAGAAAGCCATGAAACTGGAAGAAGTGCCCACCAAGGAACTGCTGGCCCTGCACAACCGGATCGCTGACAAGCCTGCCGGTCCCAAGACCTTCGCGACGCGGACCAAGCTCGTCGCCCGGATCGAGCAGATCGCGGCCGGCAAAAACATCGACCTGGCCTCCTTCGGGCAGCCGAAGAAGCCCACGGCAGCCGCGCAGCGCGCAGAGTCGAAGGCCGAGGCCACCGAAGCGCCGGATGAGACCGAGAAGAAGCCGTGCGGCCTTGGAGTCGGTGTGCTCGCACGCGCGATCCTGATGGACCCAGCGGGCTTCCCGCACGCGCTGGTGGCCGACATGGTCAACGCGCAGATCGAGGGCGCGGCGGCAACTGCGAAGTCGGTGCGCTGGTATGCCAACGACATGCGCAAGAAGGGTGTCGAGGTGCCGCCGCGTCAGAAGCATCACCCGGCAGACATGGACGAGGAGCAGTCGGCCGAGGCGCTGTCCACGGTTCGGGTGCTCAAGCCCGCGCCATCCGACGACTGAAGCCGTTTTTCCGTCGTATACGAAAAAGGGCCACCGTGACGGTGGCCGTTTCTTTTCATGCGCTTGTGCGCAATCACGTCCCGACGGTGGATCAGGCAGCCTTCCGTGCCTGCCGCTTGAGCCATGCCTGCGCTGCCGACTCCTCGCGCGCGCGCTTGCGGTCGAGGCTCTCGAAACGCTCTGCCCACATATCGCGGACCTCCTAGACGTCGTCACCATACAGCGTGAGGTCTTCGTCTCCCTCACCACGGCAGTTCTCGTTGTTCTCGCGCATCCTGTAGTTCGCGCAGGTCACGTACCACTCCGCGCCGAACAGGCGGCGCAGTTCCAGTGCCATGCTGACGGCTTCCTCGTTGACGGGGTGGTCTCCCAGCTCCTCAACCCACTCAGCGGTTAGCGTCTCAACAGTGGCCGCCGGCTGGCGCTCTAAGGCTCGGATCAGTACCACCATCGCGTCCGTGTCCGGCCCGCTGTTGCTGGCGATGCGCTCGAACTCGCGGCACACCTCGGACATGCTGGCGGCCAGTCGCTCGATGGCGGGGGTTTCGTTGCTCTTGTTCATGTGAATCTCCTACTTCGTTGATGAAGGAGCTGACGGAAGGGATAGGTTCCCGCCGAACTCCGGGTCAACACCGCGCGTGGTGCGGGACAGATGTTCCTTCGGAAATGCAAACGCCGGCTATCAACACTTCTCGAAACTGTCGCCTCCAGCAGAATTGAAAAATGATGATTTACAGCGCTTCTGTAGGCGTGCTTACAAGCCTCGGCGGCCACGTTCCAAGCTCGTGCACGAGGCCGAGCGCGTCGAGGATGTACTTGGATGCACGTTCCTGATGCTCGCGCAGGTGGTCGAGCGACGGGTGCAGATAGCCCATCGTGACGCCGCCGCTGGACGCGCTGTGGTTCAGCAGGAAACGCAGCTCCAGCAGCGGCACGCCAGACTGCAATGTCAGCGACGCGTACGCGTGCCGCAGAGCGTGGCCGGTGAGGTCGCCCAGCTCGTGCTGCTGGACCTCCGCCACCCGGCCCGACGCCGAGTCGGCAGGGAACAGGTAGGGCGTCTTGCGCCTCACGCTGTCGGCGTTCGCCTCTCGGTGCGCAAGCAGGTCGGCGAGCGCAGACGACAGCGGCAGGTCGAACTTCTTGGCCGCACCGCCCTTGGGATTCGGGACGTGCAGGTGGCCGTCGCCGAGGTCCGCGCGCCTCGCCTCGCACGACGCCGTGCGGCGCATGCCCGACAGGATCATGAAGAGCTGGAGGTCGCGCCGCACCGGGTTGCCAAGCGACAGCACCGCCTTGCCCCACGCCCTGAGCTTGTCGGGGCTGGCGTCCACCTCGCGGCGGCGCATGCCGTTCATGTCCACGTTGCCCACCGGGTTCGGCGGCAGGTCGGGGAACTGCCGCAGGGCGCGGTTGTAGACCGAGCGCAGCACCCGCATGACGTTGTCGCCCGAGGTGGCGCCGCTCCGCTCGGTGATCCTGCGGTGGCGCTCGCGCACGCCCTGACGGTCCGCGCCGATCTCGGCCAGCGGTCTGTCGACCCAGTCCTTGAGGTAGTAGGTGATGTGGTACTCGTAGCCGCTGCGGGTCTTGTCGGCGAGGTGGCGCGAGCTGAGGTGCAGGTCCAGTGCCTCCCGCAGAGTGATGCCGCGGGCCTTGGCCCTGCGGCGCTCCTCGTTCGGGTTGGTGCCGCCCCGCATGCCGACCAGGGTCTGCCGGGCGAGGTCGCGGGCCTGCTTGGCGTCCATTGCCGGGTGGTCGCCCAGCTTCGTCCTGACCTGACGCCCGTTGACAAGGGACTGGACATAGAAGCTGCGCTTGGTGGGGGTGACGATGAGATAGAACCCTCTCATCTCGGTGTCGGCGTACAGGACCGACTTGCCGGGCTCGGGTCGGGGCGCCCTCTCGACGAGGGATTGGGTGATCTTCGACTTCATGTTGGCTCCGGGTGACGGGGCCACGGCTCGGACACGGTTTCGCACCACAAGGTGCCGTGTTCAGACGCGCCGTTTGTGCCCCTGAAGCCTCATTAAGTCGCGGTTTTTCCTCGGTGTAAGCGGCCCCGGACCATCCGATTTCAAATCATGGTACGGCTCAGGCGCACCAACTTGTAAGCGGTAGGTCCCCAGTTCGAATCCGGGTGCCGGCACCATCTTCAATCCACATCTTCTGTGAGCACACTGGCTTGTGCCGTGCAGCCGTTTAAGCGCTTTTTGCCGTGGCCGGGGGTTTGTATTGCGGCCGATTGTCACGCACGGTGGTGATGCGGGCCAAGTTCGCCGCCTGTCGTGGCGATCGCCATCTGGATGATGATCGCGTCTGGCGCGAAGTCCCGAGGTCGGTGAACGGGGCCGTCGGTTGCTGTGGCTGGCCTTGCCCCCAGCCCAACCCCTGTGCCGCACGCGAGAGAGGAACTGGGGCACATCCGGTCTCGACATGCTTACTCTCGCGTGCAACCTCCCTTCTCCCGCGTGCGGGGGAAGGTGCCCGCAGGGCGAATGGGGGCGCTATCGCGGCCAGTTGATCAAGACCGCGCGCTCGCGGTGGGGAGAAGGGCTTGATCGGCGTGCGCTGATCGCACACCGGTAAGTTGCCTGCAATCTGCAATCCGCAATCCGCAATCCGCAACCTACGACCTACGACCTGCAACCCGCAATGCCTTTGTTGCGCGCGCGTCAGCACGCGCGGCAGATCAGGCCGGCCGACCGGCCGATAACAGTTCCAGTGCGGCCTTGTCGGCGTCGCCGCTCAGTCGTTCGGCCAGTGCGGCCACCACGATGGCATGGGCCTGGCGCAGCACGCTGTCTGCATCGGCGCTGGCATCCACGACGTGTTTGCCGGGCAACTGCAGTGCGTTGAAGATCGAGCGGCAGCGTTCCAGGTTGTCCTGGGTTTCGAAGTGATTGGGTGCGTCGCCGCGGGCGCGGATGCGGGCCAGGCCGGTGGGCGGTGGCAGGTCGAGCAGCAGCAACAGGTCCGGGCGCGGGGCGAAGGCATTGCGCTCCAGCAGCGCGTCCAGCGGCAGGCCGGCGGCACCCTGATAGGCGACCATCGACGGGAAATAGCGGTCCAGGATCACGATGTCGCCGCGTGCCAGCGCCGGTGCGATCAAGTTGTCCACATGTTCATGGCGGTCGCGGATCAGCAGATCGGCTTCCTCGTCCGCACTCAGGCGGCCGGTGGCGGCGGACTGACGCAGTTGCGTGCCCCAGGGGCCATTGGTCGGCTCCTTGCTCAGCACGACGCGGGCGCCGGACGCGTCCAGCGTGGCAGCCAGGCTGCGGGCGAGGGTGGTCTTGCCGGCGCCGTCGATGCCTTCGATGGCGATCAACAAGCCGCCGGGCTTCAGTTCGATTGTCATCGCGCTACTTTATCCGATCGTCATCCGATCGTAGTGTCGGATCAGCGCCCCGCAGCCCTCGTGCCGGTCGCGCTGCAGTGTGGATCACCGATCATCAATCGGGGGGTTGTCGCACCCAGCGTCGCCGCGATTGGGAGTGCCGGGTCGCCGGGATGTCCTGCGCGATGTCGGGAATGTCCCGATGGTTCCGCTTCTGACTGCGAGGCATACTGAACAAGTCAGACAACAGACTCAGCCGCATGCCGGGTGAGTCGCGTTTTGCTGGCATCAAGGAAGATGGACGCGTCGCCGCCACCCTAGAGGCGGCATCCCCCGCGTGACGCCCTTTCAGGCACCGTCGTGACCGGATTCCTTGTTTTGTCTGGTGCGTCCACCAAGCAGACATGCGCCATTCGGGTTGCCGAGCAATGGGTCGCCGGCGCGTAGCGAGCACTGCAGCGGCCTGACCGCGCAGGTGATGCGGCCGGTCGAGCGTGCACCACGCACCTCATCCTTTTGCGACGGCAGGATGCGGCAGCTTCGACTGATCCGAGCGCACCCACGCGTGCGCCGTGCTGCGCTGCCGCGCGTCAGTGTCGCGGCGCGCAACTAGACTGCCAGGCTTTGACGATGCTGGAGCAATGCATGACGCAGTACCTGCCGGTTTCCCTGATTGGCGTTCCCACCGATATCGGTGCCGGCCACCGTGGCGCGCGGATGGGACCGGAGGCGTTACGCATCGCCGGGTTGCAGGAGGCCTTGATCGGCCGTGGCGTGGAGGTGCGCGATCTGGGCAACCTGGATGGTCCGCGCAATCCCTGGCAGGCGCCGCAGGCCGGCTACCGGCATCTGGACGAAGTGGTGGCCTGGAATCAGGCGCTGATGGACGCCAGCTATGGCGAGCTGCACGCCGGGCGCATGCCGATCATGCTCGGTGGCGACCATTGCCTGGGCATCGGTTCGATCACCGCAGTGGCCAGGTACTGCCGCGAGCAGCAACGCCCGTTGCGGGTGCTGTGGCTGGATGCGCATTCGGACTTCAATACCAGCGAGGTGACGCCGTCGGGCAACGTGCATGGCATGCCGGTCGCCTGCCTGTGCGGGCTGGGCCCGCAGGCGCTGACCCATCTGGGCGGCAGCGCGCCGGCGTTGCTGCCCGAGCAGATGCGGCAGATCGGCATCCGCTCGGTGGACCCGGAGGAGAAGCGCCTGATCAAGCAGCACCGCATCGACGTCTACGACATGCGCTACATCGACGAGGCCGGCATGAAGCGCACCATGGAAGCTGCGCTGCAGGGGATGAGCGCCGACACCCACCTGCATGTGAGCTTCGACGTGGATTTCCTCGACCCCAGCATCGCGCCGGGCGTAGGCACCACCGTACCCGGTGGTCCCAACTACCGCGAGGCGCAGCTGGTGATGGAGATGATTGCCGACACCGGGCGCATGGGATCGCTGGATATCGTCGAACTCAACCCGGTGCTGGACAACCGCAACGCGACCGCCGAGCTGGCGGTGGATCTGGTGGAGAGCCTGTTCGGCAAGTCGACATTGATGCGGGATTGATCGATCGCTGAACACCGCGCACCGCGCGTTCACATCAAATCCACGGCCGCGCAGTCAGATTTGGGGCCAAGCAAGGTGCGTTGGCACCGAATGCAGAACTGAGGAAGACACAATGAAGCGACTGCTGACACTGATGGTACTGGGCCTGTTTTCGGCTGGCGTGATGACTGGCTGCAACACGATGGCCGGCGCCGGCAAGGACATGCAGGGTGCAGGTGAGAAGGTCGAAAAGAAGGCCGATAACTGCAGCGACGGTAAGTGCTGATTCCTGGTTGTGTTTGAGCGTCATCGTTTCTGGAATTGTTCTGCGGCAAATCGCCGCTTACCCCTGAAGGAGTCTGTTATGAAGCGTGCAATTGTGCTGCTGGTGCTGTCGATGTTGTCGGTTGGAATGCTGTCCGGTTGCAACACCGTGGCAGGTGCCGGCAAGGACGTGCAGGGCGCTGGCGAGAAAGTGGAAGACGCTGCGCGCAAGTAATCTAGCGCTGCACGCATAAAAAAACGGGCCGCAAGGCCCGTTTTTTTTGCCTGGCGCTGGCGGCGTGGCGTCGCGCTGCGGCCTGCGCGATCGGCATCTTCAGCTCAAGGCAGCGCAGCCTGCCAGGACCGACGGGCGCGCCGTCACTGCTGCCGTCGCGCGGTGTGCCGGCACGCCTTGATCGGGGGGGGTGCACGCATCTGCACGCGCCGGACGACGCAGTGAGGGGCCGCCAGCGACGATCGGTCTGTCGTGCGCGCCAGGGCGATGGTGCCTGCAGCGGCGACGCGCCGGTGCCTGATGCAGGGAAACGCTAAACTTGGCGGCTACTCCCTGGCCTTATGCAGATGACCACTCGCGTCCTTACCGGCATCACCACCTCCGGAACCCCGCATCTGGGCAACTACGTCGGTGCGATCCGTCCGGCCATCCAGGCCAGTGCGGCGGCCGATACGGAGAGCTTCTATTTCCTGGCCGACCTGCACAGCTTGATCAAGGCGCAGGACCCGGCGCGCACCCAGCGCTCCACGCTGGAAATCGCTGCCAGCTGGCTGGCCTGCGGCCTGGATCCGGAAACGGTGTGGTTTTACCGCCAGTCCGATGTTCCGGAAACCAACGAGTTGCTGTGGCTGCTGACCTGCGTGGCCGGCAAGGGCATCCTCAACCGTGCGCACGCCTACAAGGCGGCGGTGGACAAGAACCGTGCCGATGGCGAGGACGACGACGCAGGCGTGACCGCCGGCTTGTTCATGTATCCGGTGCTGATGGCCGCAGACATCCTGATCTTCAACGCGCACAAGGTGCCGGTGGGGCGCGATCAGATCCAGCATATCGAGATGGCGCGCGATTTCGCGCAACGCTTCAACCATGTGTACGGGCGTGACTTTTTCACCTTGCCCGAGGTGGTGATCGACGAGCAGGTATCCACCTTGCCGGGCCTGGACGGCCGCAAGATGAGCAAGAGCTATGGCAACACCATTCCGTTGTTCGCATCACGCGAGGAGTTGCGCAAGCTGGTGTTTTCCATCCTCACCGATTCGCGCGCGCCAGGCGAAGCCAAGGATACGCAGGGTTCGGCGCTGTTTCAGCTGTATCAGGCCTTTGCCACGCCACAGGAAACGGCTGCATTTGCGCAGGCATTTGCCGACGGCATCGCCTGGGGCGATGCCAAGCAGCGGTTGTTCGAGCGCATCGATCAGGAGATTGCGCCGCTGCGTACGCGCTATGCGGCGCTGATGGCCGAGCCGGGCAAGATCGAGACGATTCTGCGCGCCGGTGGCGCACGTCTGCGCGCGCGCTATGCCACGCCGTTTCTGGCCGAGCTGCGTGCTGCGGTGGGCCTGCGCGATCTCTCCAGCCAAGGCGATGCGACGGCCGTCGCCGCAGAAGAAAAGAGCGCGCCGCCGGTGTTCAAACAGTATCGCGAGAGCGACGGGCAGTTCTACTTCAAGTTGAACGACGGCGCCGGTGTGCTGTTGCTGCAGAGCGAAGGCTTTGCATCGCCGCGTGACGCCGGTCAGCTGATTGCGCGCTTGAAGCAGGCCGAGCAGGCCAGCGATCTGCAGCTGCCGGGCGTGCATGCGCAGGTGGAGGCAGACGCGATTCTTGCGGCGATGCGGGTACTGCGCGAGGCGTAGTCGACGCGATGCTGCGCGCGCAGATGGCCGCAACGGCCGTCTGCGCAGCGCGTTGCATGTGGAGACCTGCACGGCGACGCAGGACTGCGGTAGGCGTGACCGTGTTGCAGAACCATGCCGGACTGGCGATCATCTGGCTTGCGGGTGCAGCGAGTAGTGGTCGGATGGCCGTCGGCCGTGCAGCGCGCATGGCCCGTGCAGGATGTGCTCCCGCGTGCGCACTGAGCTGGCATGGCGCGCTGTGGCAGTGGATGGCCGCCCTTGTCGCTTGCTGACATCGCGGCCCAGGCAGGCGCAGAACCTTGCGCCTACACTGCCACCTGTTGGGCAACCATGAGGTGGGAATGACAGCGCCAGCCGAATCCAGCATCCACACCATCGATACCGGTTTTGGTGGCGCGCAGTTCGATGCGGCCTACTTGATCGTCGATGCGCAGCGCGGGGCCTTCGTCGATTGCGGCACGTCGTTGTCGGTGCCGCACCTGCTGGCCGCGTTGCAGTCTGCCGGGCTGACGCCTGCGCAGGTGGAGTGGTTGATCCTGACCCATGTGCACCTGGATCACGCCGGTGGTGCCGGCGCCTTGCTGCAGCAGTTGCCCAATGCGCGGGTGCTGGTGCATCCACGTGGCGCGCCGCACATGATCAACCCCACCCGGCTGATTGCCGGTGCCACGGCGGTGTACGGCGAGGCGGAAATGGCGCGCAGTTATGGCGCGATCGTTCCGGTGCCCGCCGAGCGGGTGGTGGAAGCGATCGATGGGCACACGGTCATGGTGGGCAAGCGCACGTTGCGCACCATCGACACACCAGGGCATGCACGGCATCACCTCTGCGTATGGGATGCGCGCAGCCGCAGCTGGTTCACCGGCGACACCTTTGGTTTGTCGTATCGCCAGCTCGATGGCGCGCAAGGCGCCTTCATCCTGCCGACGTCCTCGCCGGTGCAGTTCGAACCGGAGGCGATGCTGCAGTCGATCGCGCGGCTGATGGAGGCCGCGCCGCAGGCGATGTATCTCACCCATTACGGGCGGGTCGAAGCGCCAATGCCGTTGGCGCAGGCGCTGGTCGAGCAGATCCATGCAATGACCGCCATCGCGCTGGGTTGCGCGCAGCGTGCGGACCGCCATCGCTGCATGGTGGCGGCGTTGACCGAACTGTATCTGGAGCGCGCCCGCCTGCACGGCTGCCGGCTGGACGATGCGAGCGTGGCGCAGTTGCTGGGCACCGATATCGAACTCAACGCGCAGGGCCTGGCCTGCTGGCTGGATCGCGCGACGCGCGCGAGTTAGCGCTACTGGAGCGGCAAAACCTCTTGAACGCTGTAGCGATGACGGCAACGTGTTGTCCGCACTCGCTTTCGTCGATCAGTGAAGTGATATCGGGACGGGCAGTGGCAGTGCTCTGAATCAATCACCCCTCGAGGCGACGGAGAGCCTGAGCTTCAGCGGCGTTTCGACGTTCCAAAGCCGAACTTGTCCAGCGCGCGATGCCCTCACTTCTTGCGGGACACGCCGTACATCCGTCCATGGAGCTGACAACGTCCGCACAGATAGGGCTCCGTGATCGCCTCCATGCCGCCACAGGATCGTGCAAGCGGTGAGGACATCGCACCTGCCAAGTCGTGTCATAGCCGGTGTTGGCTGCAGGCTTGTAAACTGTGTGTCATCTATCTGTTGCAAGGCCACGCCGTGAATCCGATGCGCATCCTGTTGTTGTCCGCCTGCCTGTTCGTGGGAGGCGTGGCGCAGGCCGCCAACGATCTGCCCGGCGGCGGCATCGATGCCGAGGCGTTGTCGCGGCATGTACGCCTGTTGGCGTCGGACGACTTCGAAGGCCGCGCGCCGGCCAGCGCCGGCGAGCAGCGCACCGTGGACTACCTGGTCGAGCAGTTCAAGGCTGCCGGCCTGCAGCCGGGCGGCGAGCAGGGCGGCTGGACCCAGGCGGTGCCGTTGGTGCGCGCGCAGCTGGATGGCCCGGTAAGCGCCAGCCTGCGCGTCGCTGGCAAGACGCAGGCGCTGGTCAATGGCACCGATGTGACCTTGCAGAGTCTGCGCCCGCAGGATGCGGTGAGCTTGAAGAATGCGCCGCTGGTGTTCGTCGGCTACGGCATCAGCGCGCCGGAGCGACAGTGGGACGACTACAAGGGCGTGGACCTGCACGGCAAGATCGCAGTGGTGCTGATCAACGATGCGGACTTCGAATCCAGCCAGCCCGGCGCATTCGATGGCAAGGCGGTGACCTACTACGGCCGCTGGACCTACAAGTACGAAGAGGCCGCGCGTCGCGGCGCCGTCGGCGTGTTGATCGTGCACGAGACCGCACCGGCCGCGTACGGCTGGGCGACGGTGCAGAGTTCGGGCCTGTCGCCGTTGTTCGATATCGAGCGCAGCGATGCCGATGCAAAGGCCCAGCACGTGCCGGTGCGCGGTTGGATGCAGCAGGCGTTGGCAGTGTCGTTGTTCCAGCGCGCCGGGCTGGATTTTGCGCAGGCCAAGCACCGTGCGCAGCAGCGCGACTTCGCGCCGATCGCGTTGGGCGACGCCACGCTGTCGGTGGACTTCAAGCTCAAGCGCGAGCGCGTGGTCACCCATAACGTGGTGGCCAAGCTCACCGGCAGCCAGCATCCGGACGAGACGGTGATCTTCTCCGCGCACTGGGATGCGTTCGGTGTGGGCAAGGCCGATGCCAGCGGCGATACGGTGCGTCGCGGCGCGGTGGACAACGCCACCGGCGTGGCCAGCGTGCTGGAACTGGCGCGCGTATTCGCCGCCGGTCCCAAGCCGCAGCGCACGCTGTACTTCATCGCATTGACGGCCGAAGAAAAGGGCCTGCTTGGCGCGAACTATTACGCCGCGCATCCGCTGGCGCCGTTGGACAAGACCGTGGCGGTGCTCAACATGGAGATGTTCAGCCCCGATGGCCCCACCCGCGATATCGCCTCATGGGGACGCGGACGGGTGTCGCTGGAAGGCGATCTGGAAACGGCGGCCAAGGCGCGCGGTCGCCGCTATTCGCCGGACCCGAATCTGGAAGCAGGCTTCTTCTACCGCGCCGACCATTTCGCCTTCGCGCGCATGGGCGTGCCGGCGATCACCGCCGGCCCCGGGCTGGACATGCTCGAAGGCGGCGTGGCGGCCGGCAAGGCGCTGCGCGACAAATACTTCGCCGAGTGCTATCACCAGCCGTGCGATCGCTGGACCCCGCAGTGGGATGCCAGCGGTCATGCGGCCGATACCACGCTGGTCTACGACGTCGGCGTGGCGCTGGCCAACGGCCGGCAGTGGCCGAGCTGGCAGGACGGTTCGGAATTCAAGGCGATCCGCGCCAGCAGCGATGCCGCGCGCAAGTAGGACAAGCGCTGTTCGACGCCCGGCGTTTTTCAAGCCCGGGCGTTGCGTGACCGGCGATGCGCGCGTTGCACCGCATACCGGCATTGCGTCCCGGTTCCTGGAGCGGGATTTCTGCGGCCGCGCTGCCTATTTGCGGCACGGATAGCGCTTGGCCAACGCCTGGACGATCAACGCGGGCGCCGCTTCGTCCAGGCGTGCATCGGGTAGCGCGCCGATATCGCTGATGATCGCCTGCAGATCCGGCGGGCCGCTCTTGCCGGCCGGCATGCACCACTGCGTGCGGTAGCTACTGCTGGCGACGCCGAGCAGGTAAGCGCCGGCGCGGTTCGCCGAGAGCATGACCTTGAGTTCGGTTTGTTCCGGCGCGATCTCCGGTGCCAAGGAACCATCCAGCCCGGCCTCGAGCAGTTTGCGCCCGCTGAGTTCCCACGGTTCCAGTGTGCGTGCCAGCGCGTTGGCCGATAGCACGGTCAGGGCGGCCAAGGTCAACCAGGTGAGGCGACGTTGCATAGAGACTCCGATGTGAGGATCAATGCGCACCATAACGCGGCAGGGCGCTGAGGGTGTGCGCCGCGTGGAGGTGGGCAGGTGATCTAGAATTGAACCTTCCGCTGCACTTGGCAATCTTCGATGTCCTCTTCATACGATGCTGTTGCGCCTGCGCGCAGCGGGTTGGTCGTTGTCGCGTTGTTGCTGGTCTACGTGGTTTGGGGATCGACCTACCTGGGGATCCGCTTTGCGTTGGAGGGCGGCGCACTGCCACTGACCATGGTGTCGGGCTCCCGCTTCATCGTGGCCGGCACGGTGTTGTATACGGTGCTGCTCTGGCGTGGTGTGGCCGCGCCGACGCATGCGCAATGGAAGAACGTGGCCTTGATCGGCGCCGCCTTGCTGCTGCTGGGCAACGGCATGGTGGTGCTGGCCGAGCGCAGCGTGTCGTCCGGGTTGGCGGCCACCGCAGTGGCATCGGTGCCATTGTGGATGGCGTTGTTCGGCGCCTTGCGCGGGCAGCACGCCAGCCGTGGCGAGTGGTTGGGCATCGTGATCGGTTTTGTCGGTGTGGTCTGGCTCAACGCCGGCAGCAGCCTCACTGCCACCCCAGGTGGGCTGGTGTTGTTGCTGATCGCGCCGATCGGTTGGGCGTTCGGGTCGGTGTGGTCGCGCGGACGCGATCTGCCCTCGCCGTTCATGACCGCCGCCGGGCAGATGCTGTGCGGCGGCGTATTGCTGGTCAGCACCGGCCTGCTGATCGGCGAGCGCCCACAGAGCCTGCCGACGCCGCAGGGGCTGCTGGCAGTGGCCTACCTGTGCGTGTTCGGCTCGATCGTGGCGTTCACGGCCTACGTATGGCTGCTGCATCACGTGCGCCCGGCGTTGGCCGGCAGCTACGCCTACGTCAACCCGGTGATTGCGGTGGCCTTGGGCGCCTGGCTCGGGCATGAGCGTTTCAGCGCGCATGACATCGGTGCGATGGCGGTGATCCTGGCCGGCGTGCTGGTGGTGACCTTCGCCAAGGCGCGGCGATGAGCGCGGTCTCGTCGATCGAGGCGCGTCGCGGGCTGCTGATCACCGCATCGACCTTCGTGTTGTGGGGCGTGGTACCGCTTTACTGGCATCTGCTGAAGGCGGTGCCGTCGCTGCAAATCATCGCGCACCGCATTGTCTGGAGCGCGTTAATGGTGGTGGCGTGGTTGTTGGCGACATCGGGGATGCGTTGGTGGCGCGCCATCGCCGCACAGCCGCGCGCGCTATGGATGCTGGCCGGCAGCAGCGTGGCGATCGCGTTCAACTGGGGGCTGTATATCTGGGCGATCAATGCCGGCCACGTGATCGAGGCCAGCCTGGGGTATTTCATCAACCCATTGCTGAGCGTGTTGCTGGGCGTGCTGGTGCTCAAGGAGCGCCTGCGCCGCATCCAGTGGGTGGCGGTGGTCTGCGCTGCGCTGGGCGTGTTGTGGCTGACCATCGATGCCGGCGCGCCGCCGTGGATCGCGCTCGGGCTGGCGTTTTCGTTCGGGGCCTACGGCTTGCTGCGCAAGTTGGTGGCGGTGGATTCGGTGGCCGGTCTGGGCGTGGAAAGCGTGTACCTGTTCGTGCCGGCGCTGTTGTTGGTGGGATGGAGCGAGTACGGCCACGGTGGCGGCTTTTTGAGTGGCTGGAGCCTGCAGACCGATCTGATGCTGATCTTTGGCGGCGTGGTGACGGCGCTGCCGTTGATCGGATTCGCGTACGGGGTGCGGCGGATTCCGCTGTCGCTGGTGGGCATCCTGCAGTACATCGCACCCAGCCTGCAGCTGCTGTTGGGCGTGTGGTTCTTCCACGAGCCGTTCGATCAGGGGCGGGTGATCGGATTTGCCGCGATCTGGCTGGGGCTGCTGCTGTTTGTGGGCGACAGCGTGTTGCGCTCGCGCAAGCCGGTTGGGATGGTCCGCTAGCTTTCGGCCGTGCGCGATCCCGGTAATCGCGCGGCACGCTGTGCAGCAACACGCATGTCTGTTCTCCGGCAGCCTGTCGCCGCGATGCGGCTGTCTGGTGTCAGCCGCGCGGCGCCGGTGCCGGTGTCGCCACCGCCAGTGTGGACGCCGGCAGCGATTGCGGTGCGGGGCAATGGCCCGGATCCTGTTGCGTCTGCGCCAGCCATTGGTCGATCGGCCCGCCAAGCAGGTCCAGCCGCAGCGGCAGGCTCAGATGGGTTTCGCCGGGAAGCTCCACGTAGTGCGCACGCGCACTTGCCAGCGCCAATGCGCGACCATGCGCGACCGGAATGTGCTGATCGGCATCGCCATGCAGCAACAGCACACAGCTACGCGTGTCGGCCAATGCGTGCGCGACATCGACGTGGTCCAGATCCAGCTTGAGCTGGGTGTCGGCGGCAGCGATCACCGCGTCGATATTCTGGTCGGCATAGCGCCAGCGTGCATACGCGGCTACCGCCTGCCCGCGCCACCCGTTGGGTTGGCTGGCGAGCAGGTGCGGGACCATGTCGCGGATGCCGCGCCCGGCGTTGGCGAACGACTCCATCGCCACCACCCCGGCCACCCGGTCGCCGAGCTTGTCGGCGGTGAACAACGCGGTGGCCGCGCCATAGGAAATGCCGAACAGGTACAGCGGGCCGCGGATTTCGCCGCGCGGCTGCAGCGCATCGAGCACATCGATCACGTCGTCGGATTCGCGCGTGCCGTAGCCGGATGGACCACCGCCGGAGTGGCCGTGATTGCGCAGGTCGATGGTGATCACCCGGTAGCCGGCCTGCGCCAACTCCAGCGACCACGGCAGCAGCGAATCGCCATCCATCATCCAGCCGTGCAGTAGCACCACGGTGCCGCGCGGGGCGGGCGGGGCGGCGGTGGGCGGCGTGAAGCTGAAATCCACATCCAGCGCATGCGCCGGATCGTTGCGCTGGCCGAGATAGCGGTATTGCATGGCGTACTGGCCGGGATCGATGGCGCGCCAGAAGATCGGCACCTGATCGCGCGTGACCACATGACCGCTGCGGTTGGGCACCGTGGCGATGGTGGCGGCAATGCGCTCTTCATCCAGCAACGGCGAGGTGCCACCGGGCGCAACCAGGCGCTCGCTGAGCGAGGTGGAAGACGAAGAGCAGCCGGCCAGCCACAGGCAGGCGCAGGCCAGCAGAATCAGGCGCGTCATGGCGAAGATCGATGGATGCAACGGCCGAGCAGGCTACGGCCTGCCCGACCCGCGCATCTACCGCACTGCAGTGACAAAACGATGACAGCTTGCAATACGTTCAGCCGCAGCCCCCGCGCTCCGCTGCCTTGGCTGCAACGATTCCCCATTCCCCATTTCCGGCGGCCAACAGCCCGCCTACACCTCACGCAGGGCCGTGGTGATCGGCAGCCGCGCCGCGCGCAAGGCCGGAAACAGCCCCCCGACCAGCCCGATGCCCAGCGCCCATTTGAGCCCGCTCCACAGCAGTTCCGGCGACACCTTGAACTGGAACACCACCTGGCTGAAGTTGTTGCCCAGCGTGGACACGGTATAGCCGTTGAACACCGCCCAGGCGATCAGCCCGCCGAGCACGCCACCGAGCAAGGCCAGCAACATGGTCTCCAGCATCAGCGCCATGATCACCGGGGTGCCACGAAAGCCGATTGCGCGCATGGTGGCGATTTCGCGCGCGCGTGTGGCCACCGCCGCGTACATGGTGTTGAGCGCGCCGAACACCGCGCCCACCGCCATGATGGCGCCGATCACCGTGCCCAGGATACTGATCAGTTTGTTCAAGCCACCGCCCTGCTTGCCGTAATAGGCGCGGGTGGTTTCCACATCCAGCTTCAGGCGCGGGTCGGCGGCCATGGCGGCCTTGAACTGGGTAAATCCGGCCTTGCCCGTCGTACGCACGCTGATCGACTGATACGCGCTGCGTTTGTATGTAGTGGCCAGCGTCTGTGCATCGGTCCACAGCTCCGAGTCGTGCGCATCGCCGGAGGCGAACACGCCGACCACGGTCCATTGCTGGTTGCCGAGCATGAGCGTCTTGCCCAGCTCCAGTCCGCGGAACTGGTTCAACGCGCCCTTGCCGACCACGATCTCGCGCAGGCCGGCAGTGAAGCGTCGGCCCTGCACGACCTTGACCTTGTCATGCACCGCCCAGGCCTGGTCGCCCACACCGCGCAGCTGCGCATTGACGTCGGTGCCGTCGGACTTGGAGGTGACGTTGACCACCTGCGCCAGCTCCGGCGACAGCAGCGGGCGTCCGTTGATGGCGGCGATCCCGGGCAGGCTGCCGATCAGCGGCACCAGATCGCGGGTGATCACCGAGTTGCTCTCGGCCTGCGAGCCGCCACGCAGCACAATGGCGGTCGTGTCGTCGCCGGTGTTGTTGAGCGTTGCCTGGAAGCCCTGGCCCATCGCCAGCATCGCCACCAGCACGCCGACCACGCCGGCGATGCCGACCACGATCACCGAACTCGATCCCCAGCGTTGCGGCAATGTCGCGATGCCGATGCGCGCAGCCGCCAGCGACAGCCGGCCGCTACGGGTGGCGACCAGCCATACCGCCAGCAGTAACCCGATCGGCAGCAGCCACATCCACGGCAACGCGATCCAGGCGCCCAGTCCGATCGCCAGCAACACCACCGACAGCAGGTTGACGAAACGATTCTTCCATTTGCTTTGCATGTGCCTGCTCCTGTCAGCGGCCGGCGAGGGCATCGACGATCTTCAAGCGCTGCGCGCGTAACGCCGGCAGCACACCCACCACGATGCCGATGCCGATCATCAGGCCCAGCGCAATCAGCCAGGTCTGCAGCGGCACGGTCTGCACCGGCATCATGCCGCCGCTGCGTGCGGCCACCATCGGGATCACCAGCGTGGCCAGCCCCATCCCGATCAGGCCGCCAAGCCCGATCAACAGCACCGATTCGACCATCACCAGGCTCAACACGGTGCGGTCCTGAAAGCCCAGCGTCTTGAGCGTGGCCAGCTCCGGGATGCGCTCGCGCACCGCCTGGGCCATGGTGTTGCCGGTCAACAGCAGCAGGGTGAAGAACACCGCCGCCATGATCGAGGTGACGATCAGCCCGATATCGGCGAACTGTTTGACGAAGGCCTGCTGGAAGGCCGATTCGGTCTGCGACTTGGTTTCGTGATCGGAGTTGGCCGACAGCGCGTCGATCGCCAGTGCCACCCGCGAGGCCTGGTCGGCATTGCGCAGCGTCACGGTGTACCAGCTCACCTGATTCTTGATGTAGTCGTTGGATTCGTCGAAGTATTTCCAGTTCATCATCAGCTGACGTTCCTGGTTGGCCGCCACCGTGCGGTCTTTCATGCGAAAGATGCCGACCAGTTGCAGCGGCCAATCGTTGCTGCCGCCACGCGGAAAGATGGTGGCCTGCAGCGGGATGGTGTCGCCGATCTTCCAGCCGAACTGCTTGGCCAGTGCCTCGCCGACCACCGCGCCGGTGCGCGTGGTCTGGAACGCCTTGAGCTGGTCCTTGGGTAGCTCGTACTCGCTGTAGACATCGAAGAAATTGGGCGCCACCGAGAAATTCGGGAAGAAGTTCTTCGGGTCGCGATAGATCCCGCCGAACCACATCGCCGAGGTCACGTTGCGCACGCCTGGCACGCTGCGGATCTGGGTTTCCAGGCGGATCGGCAGCGATTGGGTGATCGACAGCCGCGAGGCGACCACCAGCCGGTCCACGCCACTGACGTTGCCGCCGGAGGTAAAGGCCACGCGCACCGAATCGAGCATGCCGAACAACAGGAACGCCGCCACCACCGACAGCAGCGTCAACAAGGTGCGGGTCTTGCTACGGAACAATTGCGCCCATACCAGCGAGAGATACTTCATGGCATCACTCCTTTAGAGCACAAGCGGCGCGTCGGCCAGCTCGCCCTTGTCCAGATGGATGGTATGGGTGGCGTATTCGGCTGCCTTGGGGTCGTGGGTGACCATCACGATGGTCTTGCCGTGTTCGCGATTGAGTTCCTGCAACAGGCGCAGGATTTCCTCGGCGTTGTGGCGATCCAGATCGCCGGTGGGTTCGTCGCAGATCAAGAAAGTAGGGTCGGACACGATCGCGCGCGCGATCGCCACGCGTTGCTGTTGGCCGCCGGATAACTCGCTGGGCTTGTGGGTGCGACGTTCCTGCAGGCCGACCAGGGTCAGTGCGATTTCCGCATTGCGTTTGCGTTGCGCCGCGTTGAGCGAGGTGAGCAGCAATGGGAGCTCCACGTTCTTCTGCGCAGTGAGCATCGGCATCAGGTTGTAGAACTGGAACACGAAGCCGACATGGTGACTGCGCCAGGTGGCGAGCTGGCCGCCGCTCATGCGGTCGATGCGCTCGCCTTCGATCTCGATCTCGCCGCCGCTGGGGCTGTCCAGCCCGCCGATCAGATTGAGCAGCGTGGTCTTGCCCGAACCGGACGGACCCATCAGTGCGACGAAGTCGCCGCTGGCGATCTCCAGATCGATGCCGTGCAGCACCTGCACCTGCTCGGGGCCGCGTTGATAGGTCTTGGTGATGTTGCGCAAGCTGACGAGAGCGGTCATGGCGACTCCTGGCGATGCAATGAAAAAGAGGGGAGCGATACGGCACGGCGACTGCGGCACTACGGGATAAACAAAGCGAATGCGAATGCACAAGCACAGACGCGTCCCTGAGACATCGCGGCGGTGGGTGCGCCGGATCGGTGAAGCCACCACCACTTGCGCTACAGCGGTTCTTGCAAAACGATGTCCGACGCCGGCCGGAATCGACAGTGTGTCGGCGATCCTTGCCTCACCTGCACGCAAGCGACCCTGCCGCGCCGATGCGGACACCACGCTCCCGCGCGCACCTGTGCGTGACCACGGCAGACCGCATGCACGCGTGCTTGAAGCGACGGGTACGCCTAACGCAGGCAAGCTGCATGACTGCGCATGTCGTGCCTGGTCGCGCTTACTTGGCCGCCTCCGGTTCGGCTTCGGCCACGCTGTCGCCCTCCTTCAGGGTCTGCGGTGGATCGAGCACCACGCTGTCGCCCGCCTGCAGGCCGGTCAGCACCTGACGGTCTTCGCCCAACACCATGCCGGTGGTGACCGCATGCGCGCTGACGGTGTTGTGCTCGCCGACCACGAAGGCGAGCGTGCGCGCGTCGCGTTCGACCAGCGCAGCGGCAGGCACGCGCACGCCCTGCGGTTTGCTGGCCTCCTGCGGCTTGGCCTGTTCCAGAAAGCTCACCCGCACGCCCATCTCCGGCACGATGCGCGGGTCCTTGAGCTTGAACGCCACGCGCACCTTGACCGTGGCCTTGCCGCGGTCGGCGGTGGGAATGATGGCGATCACCTCGCCGGGAATCTTCCAGTCCGGATAGGCATTGAGCACCGCTTCCACCGGCATCTTTGGCTGCACGCGGCCGATATAGGACTCGCCGACTTCCACCTCGATTTCCAGCGACTCCATGTCCACGATGGTGCCGATACCGGTACGGGTGAAACCGCCGCCGGCCGACAGCGGCGAGACGATTTCGCCCGGCTGCGCGGCCTTGGCGGTGACCACGCCGGCAAACGGCGCGCGCACCACGTTGAAGTCCGAACGGATCGCCGAGATTGCCAGCTGGTCCGAGGCTACGCGTACATTGCGCTGGGCGCTCTGCAACTGCGCGCGCAATGCGTCGCGTTGCGCGGTGGCCTGCTCGTACTGCGAGCGCGACACCAGTTGCGCGCCGACCAGCGATTGCAGCCGCGTCGCATCGGCATTGGCCACGGCCAGCTGCGCCTGCATGTTGTCGACCTGGCTGCGTGCGGCCGACAGTTGCGATGCCGACAAGGTGCGCTGGGCATCGGCATCCAGCGGATCCAGCGTGGCCATCACCTGGCCTTGCTCGACCCGCATGCCTTCTTCGATCATCACCTCGCGTACCTTGCCGGTGACCTGCGCCGACACCGTAGCCATGCGCCGCGCCACCACGTAGCCGGACGCATCCAGTACCGAGGCGCTGCTGCCGCCTGCGCTGATTGCCACCACCGGCGCGGTCTGCACCTGGAGTACCGGGCGCCGCGTGAACCACCACGCGGCGGTTGCGGCCAACACAAGGATGACCACGGCCACGGCGATGATCCATCCACGGCGCTGCGCAGGTGGTGGCGTGGCCGGACGCTGGCGGTCGATGCGGAGTTGCTTGAGCAGATCGGCGGAAGTGTTCATCGATGACCAGGACGGGAGGCTGCGCAGAATGTGACGGGGCGTAGGCGGCGGCGCAAGCTGTCGCAAGTGACCAACGCGGGTGCGGCGACGAACGGTCAGGCGTTCCAACGCTGCAGCACGTGTTGTGCAGCATGCGACCACCGTGGCGGCGGCCACCAGTGACAGCTGTCACCTGCAAGCCATGACAGCGGCGACTGGTCGGCATCGACGCGCTGGGCGAGGCTGGCGCATCGCCTCGCTGCCGGGAACCGCCATGCTCTGCCTGCGCACATCGTGTCTGCGCGTGCTGCCTGCGGCCAGGCTGTCCGCAACCGGGAATGGCCAACATGCGTGAGACCGCTCGCCGCGACCGGGCCGGCGCATCATCCACTGCGGCGGGTCCGGCAGTGGCAGAATCCGACCACTCATACGGACACCGCCCGATGCGCCTGTGGCTTTCCGCCTGGTTTCGCCCCGCCGCCAATTCGCAGGTTGCCGCGCGGCTGGCACAGGGCCAGTCACCGTGGATGGACTGCGTGCATCTGCTGTGGTCAGCCTGGGTGTTCGTGGTGCCGGTGTTTTCCGCGCGTGGCTACGACAGCATCTGGTTGCTGTGCACCGTGGTGTCGTATCCGCTGTTCCTGCTGCTGTATGCGCGCATGTTGCTGGCGCCGCGCGACGCGCTGTACCGCTATGCCTGGGCGATGGGGGCGCTCAGTGCCGCGTTGCTGCCGGTGTACGCATCGGGCATCAGCTACTTCGTGTTTGCCTGTATGAGCTTGCGCCCTTCCACGCGGCATGCGCTGTGGCGGCATTTCGCCATCCTGCTGCTGATGAACGCGCTGTACCTGGCCTGGGCGCGCTGGCTCGGAATGGCCTGGCAGGGGTTGGTGTGGTTTCCGGTGTCGGTGCTGGGCATGTCCGCAGTGGTGGCGGTCTACAGCATCAACGAACGCAAGGACGCTCTGCTGCGTCTGTCGCAGGACGAAGTCCGCCGGCTGGCGGCCACCGCCGAGCGCGAACGCATCGGCCGCGACCTGCACGATCTGCTCGGCCACACCTTGTCGCTGGTGGCGCTCAAGTCCGACCTGGCCGCACGCCTGGTCGAACGCGACCCGCAGGCGGCGCGCAGCGAAATCGATGCAGTCGCGCAGATTTCCCGCGATGCCTTGGCGCAGGTGCGGCGCGCGGTCACCGGCATTCGCGCCGCCGGTCTGGTGGCCGAGCTGGCATCGGCGCGGGTGTTGCTGGACATGGAGGGCATCGTGCTGGAACACGAGCTGGACACGTTGGCACTGCCATCGGAACACGAAACCGTACTGGCGCTGGTGGTGCGCGAGGCGGCCACCAATGTGCAACGGCATGCGCAGGCCAAACGCGTGCGCGTGAGCCTGCGCGCGCAGGGCGAACAGGCGGTGCTGGACATCGCCGACGATGGGCGCGGCGGCGCGATCGTGCCGGGCAATGGCCTGGACGGCATGCGCACGCGGCTGCATGCCCTGGGCGGCGCCTTGGAGGTGGAAGCGCTGCCGCGTGGCATGCGCCTGCGCGCCAGCGTGCCGTTGCCGCAGCCCACGCCGGCAACGGCGCAGCCGCCATTGCCGGCCCCGCTGATGCCGCCGTCGCGCTGACCGCCGGGATGCCCACTGCGTCTGGACCCATGCACGGCAGGCGCAACCGCTGCTATCGTGCGCCACCGTTGTCTGCATACGAGCGCGCACGATGATCCGGGTGTTGTTGGCCGAAGACCAGGCGCTGCTGCGTGGCGCATTGGTTGCCTTGCTTGGACTGGAAGACGACATTGAGGTGGTCGGCAGCGCGGGCGATGGCGAAAGTGCCTGGCGCGAACTGCAACGCCTGCAACCGGATGTATTGATCACCGATATCGAAATGCCCGGCCTGACCGGCCTGGAACTGGCCCAGCGCATCCAGCGCCAGGCGCTGCCGGTGCGGGTGATGATCGTCACCACCTTCGCCCGTCCGGGCTTCCTGCGCCGCGCGCTGGATGCCGGCGTGGCGGCGTATCTGCTCAAGGACGCGCCGGCCGAACAACTGGTCAGCGCGCTGCGTCAGGTGCAGCGTGGCGGGCGGGTGATCGACCCGCAACTGGCGCGGGATGCCTGGGTGGAAGCCGACCCCTTGAGCGAACGCGAGCGCACTGTGCTGCGGCTGGCCGGCGAGGGCCGCTCGGCCAGCGAGATCGCCCAGCAACTGCAGCTCTCGCACGGCACCGTGCGCAACTATCTGTCCGAATGCATCGGCAAATTGGGTGTGGCCAATCGCATCGAAGCGTATCGACTGGCGCGGCAGAAAGGCTGGTTGTAAACCGGTGACGATGACACGTTGCGGCGGCGGTGTCGGCGCACGCATCCTTAGAATGGCATTTGCAAGAAAAGCCGCGCGGTTAACGTTGACTGCTGCAACCGACAGCTATTCCAAATCACCTCTAAAGCATGCCATGCGCATGCCGGTACACCGCCGAGCGGGTGCTGACCGCGAGCGAACTGCATGAAACCTCTGCGGCTGTTGTGCCTGCTGCTGGCCTACGCGTTCAACGCGTCTGCCGAGCAATTCAAGATCCTGGTGGCGGCCATTCCCAACCGGTATCACCACGACTATATCCCGGTGGCCAAGCCGCAATTCGAAGCGATGGCACGCAAGCATTAGTTCGAACGGGTGTGGGCATGGAATGCCAAGGCCTTCGATGGCGATCTGTCGCAGTACGCAGCGATCGCGCTGCTCAACACGCCGGCCACCGATCTGGAACCGACCCAGCGCGCCAAGTTTCAGCAGCACGTACGCAACGGCGGCGGCGTGGTCGCGGTGCACAAGGCATTGCGATCAAGCGTGGCGAGTGGGAGTGGTACGACCATCTGATCGGCCGCTCGTTCCGAGCCCATCCCTATAGGCAGACCGCGATGGTGGATGTGGTGGACGCCAACTCCCCGCCACCTCCGGCCTCCAAGGCGTTGGGTATGGACCGACGAATGGTACGAGTACGATCCGCCCTACAGCGACGCTCTGGTCACGCTGCTGACGGTGGACGCCCCATGCTGATCTCGCCCGGCCAGGTCGCCAGGGGGATGGGCAAGCAGCATCCGGTGGCGTGGTACCGCCACTTCGAAGGTGGCCGCGTGTTTGCCACTGCACTGGGTCATCTGGCAGAGGCCTATAACGATCCGCGTTATTTCGGTCATCTAGATGGCGGTATTTACTGGGCAGCCGCTGGGCGCGGCGTGGGAGAGACCGTGCCTGCAGGCCAGCGACAGCGCGCACCTTGAGTGATTGAGACGCGATGACGTGGAGTTGCTGAGGGATGCGCGATGGTGTTGCTCCATCGGCCCTTCACGCACCTTCCCCGCAAACAGGGGAAGGAAACTTCCGTGCCGCTTGCACGCAGCGCGGTGGTTGTTCCCCTCTCCTGCCTGCGGGAGAGGGGTAGTAGAGGTGAGCGCGCTTCTACCGCCCCCCACGCGCCATGCTGGAAAACACACCATCCCGACGCACCCAGGCGTGAAACAGCGCTGCGCTCAAATGCCCCAGCACCGTGGCGAACAGCAGATACGCCAACCAGCCATGCGCGCTACGCAGCCACGCATACAGTGCGGGATCGTGCGGCGCGATGGACGGCAATTGCGCACCGGGCCACAGCACGATCGGATAACCGCCGGCCGACAACATCGCCCAGCCGATCAGCGGCATGCCCAGCATCAATGCATACAACAACCAGTGGGAAGCGATCGCGGCAGCCTTTTGCCATGTCGGCAGATCGGCTGGCAGCGGCGGTGGCTTGTTGCGCAGGCGGTTGATCAACCGCAGCACCGCAAGGATCAGGATCGCGATGCCCAGCGGGCGATGCAGATCGATCAACCACGGCCGTTGCGTGACCGAGGCCACCATGCCCACGCCGACGAACAGCATGGTCAGGATCATCGCGGCCATCAGCCAATGCAGCACGCGCGCGGGCAGATTGAAGTGGGTGTGGCTGCTCATCGGTGTGCTCCCTGGCCGGTGGCGGCGCTGCCTGCGCCGTTGGCGATCTCATGCTCGCGCCGGTTGAACGATTGCGAATACACCGACGACCGCGCCGCCAGGATCGGGTCGTTCGATGCAGCGATGCCCTTGGGCAGGATCAGCGGGTCGTAATTGAGGTCGCGGCACGGGCCGCTGGCCTGCGGCTCGGCATGATCGATCGAGACGGTGCCGGCCACGATCTGCTTGCGGCTCTGCGGCCATGGCTGCGACGGATCGTCGACCGCATCGCCCGGCTCGGCGACGGTCAGCACCAGGTCCCAGCGCAGTGGTCCCTGCGCCAGGCGCGTGTCCAGATCGGTGGCGAGAAAATCACCATCGGCTTGTGCGCGCTGCTCGGCGCTCAGTTCCTTGAACGGGGTATGCGGACGCATCGACCAGCGGATGTAGCGCTCACGTCCATCGGCCGCAATTGCACGAAAGGCGTTCACCCCGTTGTATTGCGTATTGGCCCAGCTATCCGACCATGGCGCGGTCTTGGCCCACTGCTGGAACTTGGCCGCTTCCGGATACTGCTTGCCGAACGCGGCCAGCTTGGCCGGGTCGGGCTTGCCGGTGGCCGGGTCCGGCCTGGACGCCACATTCAATGCCTGGAAGCCGGCCGGCGAGGCCACCACGAAGAATGGAAAACTATTCATCGCGGTGCGCCATTCCTGGCCATCGTCGCTGCGCAACAACAGCGCCATGCTGCGCACCCGTGCCGCACCGTCGGCGCCATGCGGGTCGCCGCCGCCGATCGACATGCGCCCGAGCACCGGCGTGCTGGCCTGGCTGAAGATGCGTGCCGAGGACAGCCAGGTGGCCTTGCCGCTGGCCTTGAATTCCCCACTCACACACACGCCTTTGGTATGCGCGCGGCGGAAGCCCGGATGCGGCGGCCCGCTGGCTTCGATGGTGTCGGTCATGCGCGCGGCGGTGAGCCGGTCGCCACCGATCCAGCCAGCAGTCCAGGCGAACGCAACCGCGAGGCCACCAGCAATCGCGGCAATGCCCAGCAGTGGCGCCACGCGAACGCTTCCGCGCTGCGGCGGCGGGGGAGGTGGCAAGGTCATGGCTGGCTCCAGTAGTCGGTGCGGTGAGTGATCGGTGCAGTGAGACGCGGTGCCGGTGGCTGTGAGCGGCTAACAGACACGACTGCGCTGCCGTCGGGCGGGGCGCGGCACGCGGACATTGCGTTTACGAGCGCGCCATCCGCATCCACCTGACGACCGCCGGCCACGTGTTGTCCGCCGCTTTTAATTCCCGTGATCGCCAAAAAACGCCCCGCGCGGACCAGTGCTGGGAATAGTCCACGCTCCCGCGCGTTTACGGTGTGATGCCATCACCAAAACCTGCCGATGGATGCGCTGGGCGGCGAGCGGTTGCGCAGCATGCCGTGCCGGCGCTGCGCCGCTTCGCGTGCTCAGCGGTGAACCCACACGCGCTGACGATCTGGTGCGGGCCTTGCTGGAACGCGCATACGTCCACCATCAAGCGCAGTTGCAGGCGGGCGCACCACGTCGGGAGCGGAGCTCAGTTGCCGTAGCGCTGCTGCAGCATCACAAAGGCCGAGCGCAGCGCCAGTGCTTCGCCGCCGGCCGGGCGGCCGGGACGGTCGCTGTCGTTCCAGGCGTACACGTCCAGATGCGCCCACAGCTGGCCCGGTGCGACAAAGCGCTCCAGATACAGCGCGGCGGTCACTGCACCGGCCATGCGCGAGCCGGCGTTGGCCATGTCGGCCACATGGCTGTTGAGATAGCGCAAGTAAGGGCGCCATAGCGGCATGCGCCAGACCGGGTCGCGGGTCTGCTCACCGGCGTTGAGCCAGGCCTCGGCCAGGGCATCGTCATTGGCGAACAGCGCCGGCAGGTCCGGGCCCAACGCAATGCGCGCAGCGCCGGTGAGTGTGGCGAAATCCAGGATCAGATCGGGACGCTGTTCGGTGGCGTAACTCAGCGCATCGCACAGCACCAGCCGGCCTTCGGCATCGGTGTTGTCCACTTCCACGCTCACACCGGCGCGGGTGGTGATCACTTCGCCGGGGCGGAATGCGTCCGGACCGACCGCGTTTTCGACTGCAGGAATCAGCAAGGTCAGCCGCACCGGCAACTGTTGCGTCATCACCAGGCCGGCCAGTGCCAATGCATGTGCCGCGCCGCCCATGTCCTTTTTCATGTTGCGCATGCCGTCGGCCGGTTTCAGATCCAGCCCACCGGTGTCGAAGCACACGCCCTTGCCGACCAGCACCAGATGCGGATGCTCGGCCGCGCCCCAGCGCAGCGCGATCAGGCGCGGGGCGCGATGCGAGGCACGCCCCACCGCGTGGATGGTGGGGAAATTCTGCGCCAGCAGTTCCTCGCCGACGATGGCGTCCACCTGCGCGCCATGCGGTTGCGCCAGTGCACGCGTGGCGTCTTCCAGCTGCTGCGGGCCCATGTCTTCGGTTGGCGTATTGACCCAGTCGCGCACGCGGATGCAGGCCTCGATCAAGGCGCGTGTGTGCGGCGTCGGTGTGGCCGCCAGTTCGGCCGGTGCGCGCGGCACCTTGCGGTAGCGCGAGAAGCGGTAGGCGCCCAGGCCCCAGCCCAGGTGGAGCAGCGCCTGTTCGGTCTCGCTCAGCGCACTGGCCAGCGTCCAGCGGCTGGCCGGTGGCAGCGCCATCGGCGCGTGTGCGTAGGCATAGGCATCGGCGCGGTCGCCGATGCCAAGCACCGCGCCGGCCAGCCCGTGTTCGCCCGGCAGCAACAGCACGCTGCCCGGCGCGGCATCGAAACGTTGCGCCTGTGCCCACGACAGCACGCGGGTGGGCTGCTCGGCGCACCAATGTGCAAAGCCTTCGCGGTCGAGCACATGCAGCGGCAGGGCTGCGGCGTGGGGATCGATGAAACCGGTGAGCTGCGACATGGAAATCCTCGGAGGCGGCGCCATGCGCCGAGCAAAAAGTGGCTCAGGCCGGAAGGCGGATGCCAGCGTGTGCGGCGTCCGGGTGCGGCTGCTGGGCGTCCAGCCAATCGGCCAGCCCGGTCATGGAGTCGAATTCCAGATCCGGTTGCTGGGTCGGATGCGACCACTGCGCGCCTTCACGATTGATCCAGCACGCACGCAGGCCGGCATCCAGCGCGCCAAGCACGTCCATGCGCACGTGGTCGCCCACATGCAGCACCTGCGCCGGCGGCACCTGCAGGCGCGCGCATGCGGCCAGGAAGATGCTCGCATCCGGCTTGGCGCTGCCGTGTTCGCGCGAGCCCAGCTGAAACGCAAAATGATGCATCAACCCGATGCGGTGCAGATCCGCATTGCCGTTGCTGAGCGCCGCCACCGGCACATGCGCGGCGATGCGTGCCAGCGCGTCGAGCGCATCCGGATAGCACTCCACCTGGTTGCGCGCGGCGTAGAAGACTTCATACGCAGGCTCCAGCAAGGCCAGATCGCCCCCGCTTTCGCGCAGCGCCATTTCCAGCGTCAATCGGCGCAGTGCGCTCAGGTCGTGATGCAGGTGGGGGTTGTCGGCAAAGCTGCGCTCGCGCAGTTCGCGCATCGCCTCCACCGGGAACCGCTCGGCGGTGACCGGACTGTGCTCGCGCATCCAGTCGTATAGCACCTGATCGATCCGTGCGCCGATCGGCGCAAAGGGCCACAACGTATCGTCGAGGTCGAGGGTGATGGCGCGGATTAGAAAACTCATGGCGAGAGTGTAATGCCGGGAATGCGAACTCGGGAATGGAGAATGTGCAGCGCCGCGCCGCTGCGGGCTGCGTCACCGCGCTTGCGATTCCCGATTCCCAACTCCCGATTCCCGGTTACTCAAGCAACCGCGCCCAGCGCTGCATCCCCTCCACCCGGCTCAGCACCATCTTGATGCAGACCAGCAGCGGCACTGCCAGCAGCAGGCCGACCATGCCCCACAGCCAGCCGAACAGCATCAGCGCCAGGATCAACATCAACGGCGAGATCGCCATGCGTCGGCCCAGCACGATCGGCGTCACCACCTGACCTTCGATCGTATGCAACGCCAGATACAGGATCGCCGGCAGCATCGACGACAAGGTGGTGCGGAATTCCACAAAGCCCATCAGCAACATCAACATCACGCCGATCAACGGGCCCACATACGGTGCGAAGTTGAGCAATGCCACCACCGTGCCCCACAACAACGCTTCGGGTAGCGGAATGCGCAGTGCATACAAGATGCCTGCGAACACCAGCCCGACCAGCGTGTTGATGACGCTGATGGTCAGCACGTAACGCGACACCTCGCGCTCGATATCCAACATGATTTCGGTGGTAAAGCGCTGCTGTTGTCGATTGGGTAGCAACGCAATCGCATGCCGTTGCAGGCTTTCGCCGTAGACCATGAAGAAGAACGTCAACAGCACCACCGCCAGCACCGATGCGGCGAGCTTGGGCGTGCGCACCAACGCCCTATAGGGATCGTCCATCTGCGTACGCACGACCTGCACGCTGCGTTGGCCTTCGCCACCTGCCGCTCGTGCGAAATTTTCCGCAGCCTGATTGGCCTGCATCATCGGCTTGGTGAAATTACGCACGTCACGCGCAATCAACCGCATCTGCTGTGGCGCCTGTTGCACCCACTCCGCCGCCGGCCCGGCCAGCTGCGTGGCGAGCGTCACGGTGCCGAAGAGCCCCAGGCACAGCACCAGCAATGCGCCCAGGAAGCGGGGGATATACAGCTTGCGCAGGCCACGCAGGATCGGATTGCCGATCAGCGCGAAGAATGCCGCCAGCATGATCGGCAAGATGATCGTCTGCGCCGCCCACAAGGTATAGCCGACCGCGAGCGTAGCCAGCACGACCATCGACACCGGTGCGCGTGGACGTGGAGCGGGGGGCGGCGGAAGCGAATCTGCCGCAACGGCAGCATCCAGTGAATCGACGGGAAGAGACATGCGTGGCCAGGATGCGGCTGGCGTGCTGCCAGCGGTACGCCATTATCGGCGCAATGCGTCAACAGCGCGCACAAAGACTGTGCGCGTCATGTCAGTACCAATGAGACCAGGTAACGGACGCGACTGCATGCCGGCCAGCCTGGCGATAATCAGAACACCGGGGGGCGCTGCGAATCACGCCGCGCGATCGGTGGGCACCTGGACGACCGTCACCGGAGGATCGGCGGCCACCTCTTCGGCATTGTCGGCAGCACGTTCGGCCTGCTCGGAGGCTTCCTGCGCACGGTGCGCCGTGAAGAGCGCAGAGATCGTGCTGACCATCTGCAGAATTTTCGGAATACCGCCCAACTTGCCGGCGATGCTGCCGAGTGCCGCCTGCGGTTCGTTGCGGCCGGTGACGAAACCCAGACCGAAGCCAACCATCACGATCCGCACCGGCGACCATCCTGCGCGCCAGGTCTGGCGCAGGTCATTCCAATGCAGGCGCGTGTCCTGGGCGCGTCCTTCCACCAGCAATTCGGCGCGTTCGACGCGTTGACGCAAGGTGCCGAACTTCATGGGCGTGCTCCACTGGCTGACGAGGCAGCCGCATCGTCGTCGCTGCCATCGTCAAAGAGGCCCAGTTTGACCAGTTGACGACGGGTAGCGTTGAAAGCGGTGTGATCGAAGTAAAAGAACACCCGCCACGCAGCGATCCCTGTGACCAGCAGACTGGCCACGGCAGTAAAAAACAACGCCTGGAACCACGACAGGCCGGCACGCTGCAGCAATGCGATGATTGCGCCGGCCAACAATAACCATGTTGATGCACCGAACACGACGGCCACGCATGCCCATGCCAGGCCGCGTCCGAAGGCGCTGCGTGCCAACTGCAGATCGGCAGACACCAGCCGACGCAATGCGCGGCTGGTGTCCTTGGCCGAACTCAGCGTCGCGCTGCCGGCTGCACCGACCGCACGCACGCTTTCTTCCAGTCCTGGCGCTTCCGGACGCGCATCAGGCGCGCCGGAATCAGCAGTTGTAGAGGCCTGATCGCTCACGACTTAGTGGTCGTTGCTGCGTGCCAGCTTGGCAATGATCCAGCCGGCGGCAAATGCTGCGCCGAATGCAGCGAGCGGACGCTCGCGGATCAGGTCGGTCGCGCTTTCCAGCAGGTCGTTGCCCTTGCTGACCAGCACGTCCATCTGCTCCTTGGCAGCAGCGCCGCCGAACTCGGCTGCGGCCATGCCGGCAAGCGCGGTATCGGACAATTCGGCCTTGACGTTTGCGCGACCGAGTTTGAGTTCATCGCCTGCCGCGCTGGTGGCACCCTTGACGGCCTCGCCTGCAGCACTGGCAGCCGACTTCAGATGGGTGCCGGCTTCGCTCAGGTTGTCTTTCAGCTGTTCGGTATTGGTGGGGCTCATGCGATATCTCCTACGGTCGTTGAGGGCAGCCGCCACAGCGTGCGGTCGTGTAGTAGCAATAGCATCGGCAGGGTGTAGGGGGTGTTAGGGCTGGAGTGTCCGGGTGTACCTCAGATCAACGCATCAACGCGTCGTACTGCGCGTTGCCACGCAGGATGCGCACCACCAATTGCTGCGGCTTGCGTTGGAAGTTGGCGCGCCAGCTGGCCAGATCCGCAAAGTCGCCGACGCTGCTGGCCACGATCACATCGCCGGACACCAGCCCATTGGCGGCGGCGCGACCACCACGTTTGACCTCGCTGACCATCACCCCGGTGATGCCGGACTGGCGCAGCGATTCGGGCAGATCGACGAAGGTGGCGCCACCCAGGCGCGGGTCCAGCATGTCGCCGGTGACGGCGCGATCCTGTTCTTTCAAGGTTGCCTTGAGCTTGAGCGGTTTGCCGTCGCGACGGATATCCAGCGTCACTGCGCTGCCGACCGCCTGCAGGCCTTCGTAGTTGTGTAGCGCTTCGGCACTGTCCACGCGTTGATCGTTGGCCGCCACCACCACATCGCCGGGCTGCACTCCGGCCGCGGCCGCAGCGGAACCTGGTAGCACGCGCGTTACCAACGCCCCGCGCAACGAATCCACGCCCAGGCCCTGCAGCATCTGCTGCGTGAGATTCTGCGCTTCCAGGCCAAGCGTGCCGCGCACCACCACGCCCTTGGTCACCAACTGCTCGACCACGTTGCGCGCCAGGTTGGACGGAATCGCCAGGCCCAACCCGATATTGCCGGCCATGCTGCCCTGCGGGTTGAAGCTGGCGGTATTGATGCCCACCAACTGGCCCTGCAGATTGACCAGCGCGCCGCCGGAGTTGCCCGGGTTGATCGAGGCATCGGTCTGGATGAAGTTCTGGTAGCCCAAGCCGCGAATACCGCTGCGGCCCACCGCAGAGACGATGCCGGAAGTGACCGTCTGGGTGAAGCCGAACGGGTTGCCGATGGCCACTACAAAATCGCCTACCCGCAGCGCATTGCTGTCGGCCAGTTTGATATCGGTGAGCTTGTCGGCCTTGATGCGGATCAGGGCGATATCGGTATCGGCATCGGAGCCGATGAACTCTGCCTTCACCGTGCGCCCGTCGCCGAGCGTCACCTGCACATCGTCGGCATTTTCGATGACGTGGTGGTTGGTCAGCACGTAGCCTTTTTGCGCATCGATGATCACGCCCGAGCCCAACGATTCGTTGATGCGGTCTTGCGGCACCTGCGGAAACAGCCGGCGCAAAATCGGGTCGTTGAAGAACGGGTTGCGCACACGCACCACCTGTTTGGTGTTGACACTCACCACCGCAGGCATTGCTTGTTGCAGCATCGGCGCCAATGACGGCACCGGCTGGCCGCCGACCGCGGCCGGCAATGCCGCCGCAGCGGGCAAACTGGACGCCGCCGTGCTGGTGGGGGTGGCCTCGGCACGGTTGTCCAGCCAGGCGTTGATGCCGGTGGCGGCAAATCCGCCGAAGGCGGCGGCCAGTGAAAGTGTCAGCAAGGTGGGGAGCGGTCGCATGCAACGGAGTCCGGGTTACGCGGTGGAAAAGGGATAGGGCGTCTGACTGCGTAAATCAAGCTGAACGAGAGTGCCTGCGTACAATTTAACTGCTGGTGAAAGCGCTGCGCATGCCTTGCCGGTGTTGCGTTGACAGCTGCTTGGGCCCGGCGTAGCGTCCGCTTGATCCGATGCCTGTTCAGCATTCCGAATGCCGTCGTGCATCGCCCGCTTTCCAGATTGATGCCCTTAAGGAGGGTCTATGAGCAACGGCAATGGTGTGACGGCAACCCTGTCCGACGCCGTCGATAGCGTCAAGAGCACGGCCACCGAGTTGGGCGAAAACATTGCCAGCACCGCCAGCGACGCGGTTGCCAGCGTCAAGGAGGCAGCGGACGCGGCGGCGGGCGAGGTCAAGACCCGTGTGGCAACGGCCCGCAAGGCAGTGGTGAAGGTTGAAAAGCGTGTCGTCAAGAAGGCCGGCGAAGCCGCCACGGCGGTGAAAGGCACTGTGGCCAGGACCAAGCGCTCGTTGGTGTCGAGCAAAGAGGCCGCCAAGGACAAGCTGATCGCCACCAAGGAGGCCGCCAAGCAGAAGCTGACGACGACCAAGGAGGCGGCCAAGCAGAAACTGAGCAGCACCACCGATGCGGCCAAGAAAAAGTTGGCCAGCACCAAGGTCAATGCCAAGCAGAAGCTGGAAACCGCCAAGGCCAACGCCAAGGCCGAAGCCGCTGCGCTGAGTGCCAAGACGGCCGCCAAGAGCGCAGCGCGCAAGACGGCGGTGGCCGCGGTCGGCGCGCGGTCGGCAGCGAAGAAATCGGCAGGGAAGTCGGCGGCAATCGGCAAGTCGACTGCTAAGACGTTGGCCAAGCCCGCAGCCAAGAAAGCGCCGGTGGCCAAGCAGACTGCAACCAAGCAGGCCGCAGTGAAGAAGGCTCCGCTCAAGAAGGCGGTGACCAAGACCACGTTGAAGAAGGCCGCCAAGGTCACCAAGACCCCGGCAACCCGCGCAGTGGCCAAGACCACCGCCGCACGTAAGGCAGTGGGCAAGAAAGCTGCCAAGCGCGTGACCCGCTGATGCTGCACGCCACACGGCGAAGCTGATACACCGCAATGACGTGAATCAGGGCCGATGCTGTGCAAACAGCATCGGCCCTTGTCGTGATCGATCGCTAACCCTGCGATCCATCACGCAACATCTCGTCTCAAGTGCTGTCAGCGTTGCGTGCCTTGCCCGGTCGCAGGCTGCGCTGGTCCATCGCTGGACGGCCTCCGTGCCTTGCCCGCAAGGCGAGGTGCATACAGGCCTGTCTCGTGCTTCTTCAGTTCGTGGCCAGGCACTTGGACAACGTGCCCGATTGGCTCAGCGCTGCAGGATTGCGCGCAGCGCGGCCTCCAACTGCACGTACTGGAAGCGGAAGCCGGCATCGAGCGCACGTTGCGGCAGTACGCGCTGACTGATCAGCAACAGATCGGCCATTTCGCCGAAGCCCAGCCGCAGCACGCCGGCCGGTAGCGGCAGCAGGGCCGGGCGATGCAACACCTTGGCCAGCGTGCGCGCGAACTCGGCGTTGGTGACCGGGTTCGGTGCGGTGGCGTTGTAGGCACCGGCCTGGCCGTGCTGCAGCAACCACAGCAACAGCGCGACCATGTCGGCGCGGTGAATCCAGCTCATCCAGTGCCGGCCATCGCCGAACGGCCCCCCACCGCCGAAGCGGAACGCGGGCAGCATGCGTGCCAGCGCACCGCCATCGCGGTCCAGCACGATGCCGGTGCGAACCCGGCTCACGCGCAGGCCCAATGCGGCGATCGTGTCTGCCTCGGCTTCCCAGTCGCGGCAGAGCAGTGCGGAGAAATCGTTGCCGGCGCCATCGGCTTCGGTCAGCGGCGCTTCGCCGCGTTCGCCGTAATAGCCCACCGCCGAACCGGAGATCAGCACCGACGGGCGCTGCTCGGGCGGCTGCTGTGCGATCCAGGCGTGCAATTGCCCGGTGATGCCCAGGCGCGACGCGCGGAAGCGCTGCTTGCGTGCGTCGGTCCAGCGGCCGGCAGCCAATGGCTCGCCGGCCAGGTTGATGACCGCATCAGCCTGCACGCCATCCAGTGTCTCCACCGCGCTGATGCCAGGCAGGCGGCGGCTGGCACGACGGGGGTCGCGGCTCAGTACAGTGACGTGATGGCCGGCATGCAGCAGTGCCGGGCACAACGCCTGACCGATGAAGCCGGTGCCGCCGGTGATGAGCAAACGCATGGAAGACCTCCTGGGCTGACGCGATGCGGCACCATAGGCCAGTGTCGACCCAACCACAGTGAAGCCGCTCCGGCGTGCCGCCAACGCCGCTACAAGAACGCCGCTACAAGAAGGGGTGGTGCGGACGTCTTCGCCCAGCGCCCGCCCAAACGCAAACGCGCCGGACGAACCGGCGCGTTTGCGTACTGCAGAAGCGGGTGGGGCGCCTAGCGCGACGACGATACCGCGTGGGCACGCTCGAAGTGCGCCGACACCACGCGTCGGGTCTCTTCCAGATGCTGCTTGACCGGTGCGCTTTCCGCCGCAGGCAGCAATTCGGAATCGATGATCTTGAGGGTGTCGCCATGGTCGCTGACCATCGTGCTCAGAAGCCCATTGCGGTATGCATCCTTGCCGTCTGGCAGGGTCAGCGTCTTCGCCAACGCCTCCACCGCCGCCTTGCCCTTGGCGCGCATCGCATCGGCGCGCGAACTGTCCTTGGCACCGAGTGCCTTGGTCTTTTCCAGGTTGGCTTGGTGGTCGTGCAGCATCTGCTGGGCGAATTCGGCCGTGGCACCGCCCAGATCCTGCTCAATGGCCTGCTTGGCCAGCGCAATCTCGTTTTCGTCGATTGCTGCCAGCACGCCCAATGCGCCGCCGTCGCCCTTTGCCAGCTCGGCTGCGCCGGTGCCGCTGACCGGTGCGGCGGTCGGCTCCGGCGACACGGACGGTGCGGTGCGCGATGCATCGCCACCGGGGCGATCGCAGGCGGTGAGGGTCAGCATGGTCAACAACGAGGTCGCAGCGAGAAAGGATTTCATGGAGGTCCCGGAAAGAATTCGGCTGGTAGTGCCAAGGGTGAAATGCAAAGGAGCCGCGATGCGGCTCCGGTGGTGCGTCGATTCAAAACCGACAGCTCAAGCAAACTGTGCCTGGGAAAGCGGACCGGCGCCGCGCAAACTTGCCGGCGTGCGGAGTTTGTCCTGCGCGGTACGGCATACGCGCGCCATGCGTGCAGTGCGTTCGCGAATCACCGCATGTTCGCTGGCCGGCGCGCTGCCGAGCAGACTGGCCACATGGAAGCCCAGGATGTCCTCCGCACGGTCGCCCTGGTCGCTGATGATGTGCGGCACCAGCCGCTCCAATCGTTCCAGCTCCTGCTGCACTTGATACGGGGTTTTCATGGCGTTCTCCAATGAATGACAGGTCTTGCTCGACGATGCGTGCTCAACTATTGCGCGTACCCAGGCGCTGCCAGCAATCGGTTGCCAACTGTTCGTAGTTGGACTGGGTACTGGATGAAATGAAGTGATGCTCCAGACGATCTCGGAACAGGCGCAAACGCTCTTGGTCACTCGAACGCGGTGCCTGCAGATAGATGTCGCAGGCCATCTTCACCACCGGGGACAATTCGCTGAACTTGCCTGCGCCAAGATTTCCCTGGGCATGCCGCGCCTGCCAATGCGCGATTTCGGCTTGTACATCGATAACGGAGGGATCTCTGCTCATGACGTGAGGTGTTCCGGGCTAAACAAACTTGACGTTTAGAGTAACCATCTACCCGTCAACGCATGGTCATCGAACCCGACCGTGATGCCGGATTTCCGACGTGCACGCTTAATTGGTCAGATTTGTTTTCCGCCTCTACACGCTACGCATGCACTTGCCATCGCGGTCGTGCAGGTGAGAGATCCAGCCGCGTACCAATCTTCCCGAACAGCGTTGGCATGATGCCGGTGCAGGCATGGACGCCTTGTGTGGGTGCGGTAAGCAATGACGTAGATGCAGTGATGCAACAGACAAAAAGCTGCGTGTTTTAGCGAAATTTACATAACATTCTGAACCGCTCCACACTTGTGTAACGTCGGATCCTTAAGCTGTGTGATGACGTGAAGGAGAGAGTACTCAGGATGCGGGATAGCGAAGACAGTCGTAAGCAGCAGCACGCCAGTGGAACACCCGAAGCGCGTGTGTGGTGGCATGCTTTGGTAGAACTGCGTGGGGGACGGGTGGCAATCAGTCTGATTGCCGTGCTGGTCATCGTGTTCGCGGTCTATCTGGTCTTGAAATAATCTGGCATTGAAACGAGATGGGGTTGCGTGCGCAGCGTCATCGATGCGCAGGTTCGCGCTTCGATCGAATGAATAAACATGCGGGCTTCGCCAAGATGCAGATAGCGCATCGATCGCCGTTGGGATGTCACCTCGATCGGCTGCCGCTCTGATTTGAACGCTGGGCAGTGATAGACGCAATAACGAAAAAAAACGGGCCCAGCGGCCCGTTCTTTTTTCTACCCGCCAACCGCGCAGGCATGTGCTACGCGACTGCGATTACACGCGTGGATCGGTGGGATTGCGACGTGTGGCTGCATCGGGACGCTCCGAATCGAAGGCCTCGCGTACCGCATGCTTGGCTTTCTCCCAGCTTAGACGCGAGTTGGACTTGAAACGGTCCCAGCCATCGCCCAGGTCGCGTTCCAGATGGTCGTCCCACTGGCGGCCGGCATGTTGTTGCCGCGCCTGCATGCCATAGCGATAAGCGGGGCGATAGTCGTCGTAGGAATATTCGGCATCACGATAACTGGCGCTGTCGAAACGGCCTTCGTAGTGGGTGTCACCCTCGCGATAGACGCTGTGCGTGCGATCGGCGCGTTCCCAGGCATCGCGGGCCGCCAACCGTGCTTCTTCCCATTCAAGGCGCGATTGACCGCGGTTGCGCGGCCACTCGCCGGCCAACGTCGCTTCGGTCTCTTCCCAGGTGCTGGTCGGGCGCGTTTCGCGCGCCTGCAAGCCAAATCCGTAGACGGTGGCGTAATCGCGATCGTAATCGGTGCCTTCCCTGTAGTACGGGCGGTTCTGGTGCTCCTGGCGCCAGTATTCGGTTTCCACCGTCGGGTCCAGGCGCTCGGCGACGCCTTTGCCCGCTGCCGCGCCGGCAACCACGCCAACGGCTGCACCGATCAACGTGCCAAGCGGACCGAACACCGTGCCGGCGATCGCGCCGGCTGCCGCGCCACCGGTGATGCCGCCGACACCGACTCCGACCGGATGCGAACCGGGCGCGCCGGTGATCGGATCACGATTCAACTCCTTTGCTTCGGCGTTGCGTTCTTGCTTGTCGAGGTTGCTGTCGTGAATGGTCATGTCGTCTCCGTGTGCCTGTAGGTGCGTCTGTCGAGACAGATCGCGAGCGTGGGGCCACAGTGGGCAGGCAGGAGTGAAACGGGTGTGCTGGGATGTGAGCGTCATCGCGATAAGACTGAACTGTGCATTTCGCAGCTCGGATGAGGCTGTCAGCGGTATCTCGCTGCATACAAGCACGATTGCACGAACGTCATCTCGCCGTTGAAGCACATCCTCGACGCAGCATTGCGTGACCTAAGGATGTACGCAGCGATGCCTCCACGCGCAACGCGGCGCGAACGCGCAGTGGCGGGATTGCGGATGGCATTGCCGGCAGTGAGGCGCGATGCACGCGCTGCGTGACATCAGTCACGTGTCGAACCACGGGCCACCTGTCGAACAAGGCACGCGGAGGTGTGGGTCTCTGGCGCAGTCATGCACCGGCAAGCTCAATCGCCGTGCGTGCCCAACGTGCGCGCGCCGGTCAGGATCATGCGCAGCATCTGCGAGATCTGCTCGACCAGTTCGGGGTCCTTTTCCGGCGGCGAATCCATCGCCACTGCGCCCATCGCAAACACCAGCCGGGTGATCGCCTTGGACACCAGCGCCGGTGCGTGCAGCTTGGCGTTGTCGGCGGCCGCCAGGCGGATGAGGTCCACGCGCAGCTCGTCTTCGAAATAGCTGAGCTCGCGTTCCACCGCTTGCTTGAAGGCATCCGAGCCCACCGCACCTTCGCGCAGCAACACGTGCAGCAGCTTGTCGTCGGCGCGCAGTTGTTCCATGAAGGCTTCGACCGATACGCGAATGACGCTGCGATCGGTGGAGGTGGCGCGCTGGCGGGCCTGGCCGATGATGGTGCGCAACGAGCGTCCGGCCAGATCGATCAAGGCCACCGCCAACTCGTCCATGTCGCGGAACTGGCGGTAGAAGCTGTTCGGCGCGATGCCGGCTTCGCGTGCCACTTCGCGCAGGCTGAGTGTGGACAGGCTGCGGTGCGGGCCGATCAACGACAGCGCCGCGGCAATCAGATCCTCGCGTGAAATCGCCGGCTTGCGTGACGGCGGCGCGTCGTGGGAAGGCAGGGCGATGGATGTCATGGGGCAAGCGCCGGGCGTGGGCCTGAATCATAGCCCTTCTGGTCGATATACAACTGTATACACGGCTGTGCATGCATGCGTATAGTGCAATCCATGAAGCTGGCATCTCCTCCCAAGTCCAAGTCCCCGTTGCCGACGCGTCTGGCGCGCCGGCTGGTGTCGCCGCAGTTGTTCGATTTCTGGGCGACCCGGATCAATCCGTTGTGGACGCTGGAGCGGCCGATGGCCCGCCTGGTCGCGCGTACGCCGGCCAGCCGCGACGCGGTGACCCTGGTGTTGCAGCCCAACGGGCACTGGCAGGGCTTGCAGGCCGGCCAGCACGTGAGCCTGGGCGTGGAGATCGACGGCCGCCGTCTGTTGCGCAGCTACAGCCCCACCGTGCTGGCCGATGGTCGCCTGGCGATCACCGTCAAGGCGATCGAGGGCGGGCTGGTCAGCCGCTATCTGGCAAGCGACGCGGCCATTGGAACGGTGGTGTCGCTGGATCCGGCGTTCGGCGACATGCTGCTGCCGACCACCCCGACCCCGCTGTTGCTGCTGGCTGCCGGCTCGGGCATCACCCCGATGCGGGCACTGCTGCAGGCCGCCGCGCGAGCCGGCATGCCGATGGACGTGGACCTGCTGTACTGGGTGCGCCAGCGCGACGAAGCCTGTTTTGTCGACGAATTCGAGGCGATGGCTGCCGCACATCCGCGCCTGCGCGTACGTGTGCTGACCACCCGCGAAGGCGACACCCCGGCCCCACGTATCGATACCTATGCGCTGGAGCACATCGCCGATCTTCAACGCCGGCAGGTGATGGCGTGCGGTCCGGGCGGTTTTGTGCAGGCCGCACGCGAGCGTCTGCAGGGTCGCGTGGCCGCATTCCAGGCCGAAGCCTTCAGCGTGCCGACGCTCGACGACGGCGAAGCCGGCGACGTCCAGGTCCAGTTGTCACGTAGCGGTCGTACGCTCACCTTGCCGCGCGGCCAGTCGCTGTTGGAAGGGCTGGAAGCGCAAGGGCTGCGCCCGAAGCACGGCTGCCGCATGGGCATCTGCAACAGCTGCGCCTGCGCCCGCCAGTCCGGCACCACGCGCCACCTGTTGACCGGTGAGCGCAGCAACGAACCCACCGCACAGGTCCGCCTGTGCATCAGTGCCCCGAGCACTGACCTGATCCTGGATCTGTAAGGAATCTCCATGAGCCGAGTCCATAACCGTGCCCTGTCCGCCGCCGAACTGCAGTCCTTCGGCGACGAGCTCGATGCCATCCGCGCCCGCGTGCAAACCCAGGTCGGCGCCGACGACGCGCGCTACATCCGCCGCATCGTGGCCGCCGTGCGCTGGACCGGCGTGGCTGGCCGCGCGCTGCTGTTCCTGGGCGCATTCGTGCACAGCGTGCTGATTCCGGCGTGGATCGCCGGCGTGGTGCTGCTGACGCTGTCCAAGATCCTGGAAAACATGGAGTTGGGCCACAATGTGATGCACGGCCAGTACGACTGGATGGGCGACCCGCAGCTCAACGGCAACACCTACGAGTGGGACATCGTCGCCACCGGCGACAACTGGCGCAAGACGCATAACTTCAAGCATCACACCTACACCAACGTGCGCGGCATGGACGACGACATCGGCTATGGCCTGCTGAGGATCTTCCCCGAGCAGCGCTGGCGCCCGTTCTACCTGCTGCAGCCGTTCATCGCGGTGGTGTTCGCGCTGCTGTTCGAATGGGGCGTGGCGATCCAGGACCTGCGCCTGGGCCGTTGGTTCGCCGGCAAGATGAAGGCGGCCGAATTGCGTGCCTCATTCCTGCCGGTCGGCCGCAAGATGGGCCGCCAGATGCTCAAGGACTACATCGTGTTCCCGTTGCTGGCCGGCCCGTTCTTCCTGACCGTGCTGCTGGGCAATCTCACCGCCAACGTGCTGCGCAGCATCTGGACCTTCGTGATCATCTTCTGCGGCCACTTCACCGCCGATGCCGAAGTTTTCCCGAAGGAATCGATCCGCAACGAATCGCGTGGTCACTGGTACCTGCGTCAGCTGCGTGGCTCGTCGAATCTGACCGGCGGCAAGCTGATGAATGTGCTGTCGGGCAATCTGAGCCACCAGATCGAGCATCACTTCTACCCGGACCTGCCGGCCAACCGTTACGCGCAGATTGCGGAGGAAGTGAAGCAGGTCTGTGCGCGCTACGGTCAGCACTACAACACCGGTTCGCTGCCGCGTCAGTTCGGCCAGGTGATGTGGCGGATCGTGCGGCATGCCTTCCCGAGCCGGCCCAAGCCGGTGCGCCAGCGCGAAGGCGTGCTGCAAAGCGCCTGATTGAAAGGGTCGCCGTTGGCGGCCCTTTTTTGTTGTGTCAGTTCGATCAGGTCGCAACACGACGTGGCGCACGAACGGACGCGAGTGTCGTCGGTGCTTGCGGAAGTGGCGAGCACGTCGGCGGCGATTCGCGCATGCCGTTTGCTTGCACCGGCCACCGCTGGGCCTGCTGTCGGTCAGTGTGTTCGGGTTGATCACTGTGTTGTAACTGCCCAGCTGCAAGGTCATCAACGGTTGTTGCGGGTTGGCACGCGGGTGTCGTCGCGTGGTCACCACCATGCCGCGTCTGACCATGAAGTCCGGCGCACGTTGCGGAATGCGTTCGGGCAGTTGCCCCAGGACGTGCAGAGCAGCCGGTGCTGCTGGAAATCGCCCAGCTCCGCGATGGACTGGTTGGTCAATACCAGCGCGCATCTGCGCCAGGTGCGCAGTCGAGCACGGCGGCAGTTGCAGGGTGGCCATGGTGAGCAGCGCGCCAAGGGCTTCGTCCAGGGCCGTTTCGGTGCGCCGCAGCGACAGCGCGCCAATTGGCTGAGCTTGCTGTGTTCGCGGTTCAGCGCCAAGCGTCAGGCCAGGTCGTAGGGCAGGCAGATCGGCAGGGTTGCGCATGCCACCACCAGCAGCACGGTCACACTGATGGCAGCGTTGACGCTGCACGTCAGCGCCGCATCTGCGGGAGGCCGGTTCACGCAAGGCATCCTGCGCAATGAGCGCTGGCCGGGTGCGAGCGCAGCATGCGCAGGCGGCGCGCAGCCACCGGGTTGCCCGCACGGCGAGGCTGCGCGGGCAGGAAAAAGACCAGAGACATGGTTGCCCAGGCTGCACGTCGCGGATGTACGCCGCGTGGACGCCTTGCTTGCGTCTGGCGGCCAGGCGGTGGTGGAGGAGGAGGATTATCCACGTTGCGGGGCGTCCGACGTGTCGGTGGATTCACGCGGTTGCACGCGACCGCGCGCTAGGGTCGAAACGTCGGCGCTTCCGCATGCGGGTAACGGGACAATCCGGTCCCACGCATGGCGCTTTCACTGGAGGAATCACCCATGACAACGCAGAAAGAACGCGTCGGCGGCACCGATGCCGTGCCGATCTTCAAGATGCAGGAAACCACGCGCGATGGCGAACTGACCAAATACGTGGTCGGCGACACCGGTGTGGCCTTCGACAGCCTGGAAGGTGCGCAGGCTGCGGCCAAGGATCTGGGCACGCTCAACGGTTGAGCTGGCTGCAAGCCGGTCGCCAGTCGTCGGCTATCAGACAGGCGAGGGTGGGAGGCCAGGGGCCTTGCAGCTGAGGTGCTAATCATCCGCTCTGCAGTTGATCCATCAGCACACGCCAATCATTTCGAGGCGCAGGACCACCGAGATGTTGACTTCGAGCGTTGTTGTACGCAGTCAAAAGCTGAGTCCGTCGAGTGAGCGGTCCCCTCACCGCCGCTGCTCGAGGGTGCGGGTTCACGCCATGGAGGTGGCTGGCCGCTCTGCCAGCGCTACGCAGCAGTCAGGGAAGTGGCTGCTCGGTCAGTCGCCCGGTGTGTGGCGTGTGGATCAGCGCAGCCAGATCGAAGCCCTGCTCGCGCGCATGCGCCAGATACGCCTGCGTGATGTTTTCGTCCAGGTGTGGGAGCCGCGCCAGCAGCCATAGATACTTGCGGTCCGGGCCGCCGACCAGCGCAGCGGTGTAGTCGGCATCGATGCGCATCACCCAGTAATCGCCCTTGGTGAAGGGAATCCAGCGCAGACCTTCGGGCAGGAAGGTGACCTCCAGTCGCGCGTTGCTGTCGTCGATGGCGCGTGCCTCACCAACCGCTTCTTCCAACGCGCCGTCGGCAGTCAGGCAGCGGTTCTGCACGCGGACCGTGCCGTCGTCCTGCAGCGAATAGTGCGCCGATACATCGGTGCAATCCGCATCTTCGAAACGGATCGGCAGCCGCGCGATCTCGTACCAGGTGCCGAGATAGCGCTGCAAATCCAGCGATGGAACGGTGATGAGGTCGGCTCGGCTCATGGCGGTCTCGGTGCAGTGGAGAGACCGATGTTGTACGTGCATCGCCATGAAATGGATGTCGGGAGGTGGTGAGCGCGGGTGTTGGCGTGTTGAAAAAGTGGCCTCAATCGCCGCGCCATTGCGGGAATATCAAGGGACTCATGCCAGCGGATCAGCGCTGCTATGCCACGCTTGCTGCACTCAACGCGCGATCCAGCTTGCGGTAGCCGATCGCTTCGGTGAGATGGCGCGTGGCAATGATGGCGCTGTCGTCGAGATCGGCGATGGTGCGTGCCACACGCAGGATGCGATGCATCGAGCGTGCGGACAGCTGCAGGTGTTCGATCGCGCGTTCCAGCAGCACCTGGTCGTCGTCCTGCAGGCGGCAGTGCTGATCGGTCTGCGCCTGGTCCAGTTGCGCGTTGGGCGCGCCGGCGCGCGCCAGTTGCCGTTCGCGTGCTGTAACCACGCGTTCTCGCACACTGGCGCTGGCTTCGCCGAGGTTGCCGCTGCGCAGTGCCTGCGGCGGCAACCGCGGCACTTCGACATGCAGGTCGATCCGGTCCAGCAACGGGCCGGAGATGCGGCTACGATAGCGGCGGATGCTGTCGCTGCTGCAACGGCAACGTCCGCTGGCATCGCCGGCCCATCCGCACGGGCATGGATTCATCGCGGCCACCAATTGGAATCGTGCGGGGAAATCCACGCTGCGCGCTGCGCGCGAGATCGTGACCAGGCCCGATTCCAGGGGCTCGCGCAACACTTCCAAAGTCTGCCGTTGCCACTCGGGCAATTCGTCCAAAAACAGCACACCGTTGTGCGCCAATGAAATCTCGCCCGGGCGCGGATGCGTGCCACCACCGACCAACGCGACCGCGCTGGCGGTGTGGTGCGGAGTGCGGTAGGGGCGTTGCCGCCAGCGGGCAAGATCCAGCCCGCGACCGCTGATCGAGGTGATCGCGGCCGTTTCCAGTGCTTCTGCCTCGCTGGCTTCCGGCAACAGGCCGGGCAGGCGTGAGGCGAGCAAGGTCTTGCCGCAACCGGGGCTGCCGACCAGCAGCAGATGGTGGCCTCCGGCGGCGGCGATCTCCAGTGCGCGGCGTGCGTGCGGCTGGCCGCGGACATCGGCCATATCGGGCAGGGCGCGCGCGCCAAGTGCGGGGATCGCCACTTCTGCTGCGGGCGCTTGCTGGCTGCCGTTGAGCGCGGCGCAGACTTCCAGCAGCGTGCGCGCGGTGAAGGCTTCCACGTGCCCGGCAATGGCCGCTTCGGCGCCATTGGCCAGCGGCACGATCAGCCGCCGCCCGGCTTGCGCGGCCGCCAGGGCGGCCGGCAGCACGCCATCGACGCCGCGCAGCTCGCCGGTCAGCGCGAGCTCGCCGAGAAATTCGTAATCGGCCAACGCCTGGCGGTCGATCTGCCCGCTGGCGGCCAGGATGCCAAGTGCGATCGGCAGGTCGAAGCGGCCGCCTTCCTTCGGCAAATCGGCCGGCGCCAGATTGATGGTGATGCGGCGTGCGGGGAATTCGAACTGTGCGCACAGCAGTGCGGCACGCACGCGTTCGCGCGATTCGCGTACCGCCGCCTCGGGCAGGCCCACGATCTGGGTGGAGGGAAGACCGCCGGAGAGATGCACTTCCACCCGAACTTCAGGCGCACGCACCCCTACGCGGGCACGGCTGTGTACCAGCGCCAGACTCATGGTGGGCGGCCTTGACTCAGGGAGTGGTGGGGGGCGCGGCAGGCGGTGTGCCGGGCGCGCGGGCTTCCAGGGCGGCGACGGCCTGTTCCAGCGCATCGAGTTTTTCGCGCGTGCGCAGCAGTACCGCGCGCTGCACGTCGAACTCTTCGCGGGTGACTAGGTCCAGCTTGCCCAGGCCGGCCTGCAGCGCACCCTTGAAGGTGCTCTGCAGCTCTTCGCGCGATTGGCGCAGGCCCGGCGGCACCAGGTCGCTGAGGCGGCGGGCGAGGTCGTCGAGCTGGTTGAAATCGATCATGGTGTTCTCCGCAGGTCCGTAGGAAGCCTAGTGCAGGCCGGGGCACGCGGAACATCGGCAAGTCAGTCGGCAGGCGGTAAGGATAGTCCCATTCGGCTGTCGGTCGCGGTAACGGGCGCGCGCGATGGGATGAGTGTTATCGCTGTCCACGGTATGCTGCGCGCCTGTCATGCCCTGGATCTGCACCGATGAAAATGATCATGGCCATCGTCAAGCCGTTCAAGCTCGACGATGTGCGCGAAGCGCTCGCCGGCTGCGGAGTGGCGGGTATCACGGTGACCGAGGTCAAGGGCTTCGGGCGGCAGAAGGGTCACACCGAGCTGTATCGCGGCGCTGAATACGTGGTCGATTTCCTGCCCAAGGTGAAGATCGAAGTGGCGGTCACCGACGACCAGACCGAGCGCGTGGTCGAGGCGATCGTCGCCGCAGCCGGTACCGGCAAGATCGGCGATGGCAAGGTGTTCGTCTACGATCTGGGGAGCGTGGTGCGCATCCGCACCGGCGAGCTGGATAGCGACGCGCTGTAGCCCTGTCGCGTGGCGCTGCGTTGTGGCGGCGCCTCTGCTGCGTGCTGAAAGACGCTGACGGCAGTGCGGCGCGCATCAGGCCTTCTCAACCCTGACAGCACACGCCAGATTGATGGATGCGCTGGGCAATGCCGCGTTGCAGGCAAACCGGTACGGCTGCGACGCGCCTGTCACTGGCGTAGCGGCGGCGTCATTAACGCACGCGTTAGTTTCTGCGACGCCGACGCCGACGCCTATACCGCACACGCCGATCGATGCATGCGGGGGCGCTGCGTTGCGAGCAAGTGGAACAGCGGCTACCGCGGCCTTGACCGGCAATGACGGGGCGCAGACGTGTCTGCCTACGCGACTACCGCTTTAGACGGGCCATGCTCAGGTCGGTTCCTGCGCAGCGTGAGGCCTTGGCAGATCGCGTCCTGGCAGCCGTTCTCTGATCGAGCGTCGAATACGCCCATGTGTGATCTGAAGAGCTGGCCTAGCCGTCGCCACGTCGCGTGGGATGCCGCTCCCGCAACCGTGGTCCCGACAACGCCAATCGCCCCGCTGTCATACCATTTCAATACCGCACCCCATGGCCGGCGTGCCCGGTTCCAGTCTACCCAGGCGACGCAGACGCGGATGGCAAGCACGCCAAAGCAGGCTCGACCCTCCAAGACCAAAGGTGCGCTTGTCGCCACGCAGCGACTTGCCTACTCTAGGCCGTAATACCATTCCAATACCGGAGTTCGGACATGAAGCGACGCAACAGGAAGTCGGGCTTGCGCCTGCTCTCGGTCTTGGTGGTAGCGGGACTGGCCGCGCCTGCGCTGGCCGAGCCGGTGACCCAGCCGGCGCTGTTCCCGACCCCGGTGTCGATCGCGCTGGAGGGGCAGACGATCGCCTTGGGCCGGTCGGTGGTGCTGGTCGTCGCACCGGGCGCAGACCCGGAGTCGGTCGCGCTGGTGCGCCGCATCCTCGGCACCGCAGGCGTCACCAAGATCGCCACCGCGTCGCGTCTGCCGGCCACGTTCGACCGCCCGCACCTCGTGCTCGGCACCGGCGATGCGGCGGTGGTACGCGATGCACTGGCGCGTAGCAAGGCAGCGCAGGACACGCACAAGGAGGGTTACACGCTCGCCAGCGTGGCGCTTGGCACCGGCAGCCTGATCACGCTGGCCGGCTACGATCACGATGGGCTGTTCCATGCGGCGCAGACGCTGCGTCAGCTGGTCGAGCGCCCGGCCATTCCGACGCTGGTGATCCAGGATTATCCGGCGATGCCGATCCGCGGCACCATCGAAGGGTTCTACGGCGCGCCGTGGTCGATGGCCGATCGCAGCAAGCACATCGAGTTTCTCGCCCGCACCAAGGCCAACACCTTCATCTACAGCCCGAAGGACGACCCGTACGCGCGCGATCGCTGGCGCGAGCCGTACCCGGCCGCCACGTTGAAGGCGCTGGGCAAGCTGGCGGCCACCGCCAAGCGCAACCATGTCGATTTCGTCTATGCGATCTCGCCGGGGCCGACGGTCTGTTTCTCCGATCCGGCCGATGCCAAGGCGCTGTTGCGCAAGTTCGATGCGTTCCGCGCGCTGGGCGTGCGCAGCTTCTATGTGGCGCTGGACGATATCGAATACACCAAGTGGAACTGCGAGCGCGACAAGACCACCTTCGGCGATTCCGGCGCGCAGGCGGCCGGTATCGCGCAGTCGCATCTGCTCAACCTGGTGCAGGCCGATCTGGTCGCCCGCCACGATGCGTCGTCGGAACTGATCATGGTGCCGACCGAGTATTTCGACGCCAAGGAAAGCCCGTACAAGGAAGCGCTGCGCAAGCACCTGGACCCGAAGATCGTGGTGCAGTGGACCGGTACCGACGTGGTGCCGCCGGCCATCTCCATTCCCGATGCACGTGCGGCGACCAAGGCGTTCGGCCGCAAGACGCTGCTGTGGGACAACTATCCGGTCAACGATTTCGAAACCTCGGCCGGGCGTCTGTTGATGGCGCCCTACGCGCGCCGCGAAGCCGGGTTGTCGGCCGAGCTGTCCGGCATCGTCTCCAACCCGATGAATCAGGAAGTGCCCAGCCGGGTCGCAGTGATGGGGCTGACCGCGTTTGCGTGGAACGACACCGGCTACGATGCCCAGCGCACCTGGCACGCCGCCGCGCGCGATCTGGCCGGTGGCGACGCGCAGGTGACCGCCGCGCTGCTGACCTTCTTCGATACCCAGCACCTGGCGCCGACCTTCGGCAGTCAGCCATGGCAGGAACAGGCGCCGCGCCTGAAGGCCGTGCTCGACCATGTGCGCGAGGCGATTGCGCTCGGGGATGCAGCAGCGCGCAGCCAGGCCATCGCCGAGCTGGCACGCACGGCGGAGGCGTTCGCAGCTGCGCCGCAGAGCATTCGTGCAGGCGTGGTCGACAAGGGCTTTGCGGAACAATCGCGTCCCTGGCTGGAAGCGATGGAGCACTGGGGCAGCGCGTTGCAGCAGACCGCAGCCGGATTGGAGGCGGCCAATCGCGGCGATGCCCAGGCAGCTGCGTTGTTTGCCGAAGCGGCCGCATCGGCCGCCGTGGCCTCCGCGATCCCGTCCATTCCCGGCGCCACCCGCTTCGGTGGCCCGGTCAAGATCGCCGATGGCGTACTGGACCGGTTCGTGGCCGACGCGCCGAGGCTGATCGCCTACCGCGTGCCATCGGCAGCAGCACCGGCGACGGCGCAGTGACGACCGGAGCGGCAAACCGTCGGTCGGAAAACCATCTCACCTCTTCTTGACAGCCAATGAGACTCCAGACACTGTGCGCGCTGCGGTCAGGGGGCTGCATCACACGCAATATCCGGCGGGCCGATGCGGCCGCCGACCGGCGCAGATGCTGCGCGCCGTCCCGTGATGCGGGGAAGTCCCCAGGTGTTGACGGCAACTGCGCCACTTCCAGACGTCGTTGGGCTATGCCTGCGTGCGCAAGGATGCGGAAACGATGCACTACCACTGATGGGGGATGCGATGAAAAGGACCGCAATATTGCTCTTGGCGTGCACCGCGTTTGGCTGCGTCTGCGACGCGACGGCGCAGTCGTTGTCGCGCGGATGGGACAGCTATCGCCAGCAGCAAAAACAGCAGCAGGCGGGCGCGCAGGGTGGCACCGCGCCGGTAGCGGCGCCGTCCAGTACGTCGCAAGCCGCCACTGCTGCCACCTCGGTCGCAGCGAGCCAGGCCGACAATGGGTTTACGACCGTGACAACGGATGCCCCTGAGGTGCCAGCGACGGTAGCTCCGGCGCCCGCACCCAGTTACACGCAGACCGAAGCATCGCGCATCGACAGCGGTGCGTTTATCGGCGTGCAGGGCGGCAGAGGCGAGGTGTTCGACGGCTACAAGCAGGACATGCTGGGCTTTAACGCCGGTTACCGTTGGCGTGCCGGCTCGGTGACGCTGATCGGTCTTGAGGCATCGGCTGGGCGTTTGGATCGCACCGGCAATGCGGACGACGTCTTCGTTCCCGCAGTGAGGTTCGCCGGCCTGGGAGGCACGGCACGTTTCAACTTCGGTGACAGCCCGCTGTTTGCGGTGGTGCGCGTGGGGTCGTGGTATGCCGACGTCAAGGACATGAGCGAGGAAATCTACGGCGGCTACGCAGGCCTTGGCCTGGGCGTGGATCTGGGGAGATATGCCAGCTTGAGTGTGATGTATACCAACTACATCTACGCCAAGGACTATTACGACTACAGCGAAGACATCACCATCAATCGCGCTGAAGTACTGAATATCGGCGCAGAAGTGCGCTTCTGATCAGGCGAGCCGAGCAAGGGTCGATGGCGAGCAGGGCGGATGGCAACATCCGCCCTGTTGTCGTTTTGACGATGTAAAACGCTCGACGATCCGCTAGTGCACGCTCTTCACCCGCGCACCGGCATCACCAACGCGCAGATGTGGTGTCATGTAGGACAACGCTGCGGCGTAAACAATCACGATGAGGAAGGTATGGATGTCTTTGCGCAATTTTTGACCGACGAGCAGGATCCGGCGGCGGTGGGCAGGATCCTGCCCAAGGTGACCGAATTACTGACCCGCGACGAGCAGGTCGAATACATCGCCGTGCAAAAGAAGGTGGTGATGAACCTGTCGCCGGACGCGGTGGTGCTGACCAATCGCAGATTCATTGTGGTGTGCCCGAAGCTGTTCGGCATGACGTTCCGGGATTTCCCGTGGCGCGAGGTGCTCGATGTGCACATGAGCGAGCAGATGCTGGGTGCGACGATCATGTGTCGCACCACGCAGGGCGAATACGCCGCCGTCGACAGCCTGCCCAAGAAGCAGGCGCGGCGCGTGTACGCCTATGCGCAACAGGTGGAAGAATCCGCTTACGAAAAACGCCAGCAGCTGGAAATCGACAAGCTGCGTGCGTCGGCCGGTGGCGTGGTGGTGCATGCGCCCACCGCACAGGGCGCCATGCCTTCGGTCCCGCCGACCCCGGTGCCCGCCACCGACGATCCGATACAGGTGCTGAGCAAGCTCAAGCAACTGCTCGATGCGGGACTGGTCACTCAAGAGGAGTTCGACAGCAAGAAGGCGGAGGTGCTGTCGCGCTTGTGAGAGCGGCTGCCAGACCACGCAGGCAGCCGTCCGCTGACGTGGGCGGTGGAGCAACAGCGTGGGCGTGCGCTACGCGCGGCGCCCAGTACCTATCAAGACCCAAGCACCGGCCACTGTCTGCAGTGCTTCAGATCGCCGCTTGGAGCGGCGGTCTGTCTGCGCCGCTCGGCGCTTGCGCAACCTGCGCGCAAAAGTGCAACGCGGGCTGTCAGTGAGCGCGGCAGGGGACACGCCCGTGCGTCCAGCCGGCAGGCGGGCGCGCTGCGCATGTCGCCTGATGGACCTGTCGACTTAGCCCGCCGGCGTGCGGAACCGGCTGCCAACGGGGACATGGCGATGATTGCGCGCCGTCCATGTCCACCTGGCCACTGCTGACGCTGTATCGCTGGCCGGGCTTACTCGCCCAGCGCCTTGGCCACGAACGGCGGTGCGACCAGCACGCCGGTATGCAGATGCGCGGTGTAGTACAGCGTGTCGAAACCCTTGGCCTGCGCATCGTTTTGGCGGAACGCGAAATCGGCGTTGGCCTGCTTGCTCGCCATGGTCACGCTCCACCAGCCGGTGGGGTAGCACGGCTGCGGGAACGGCAGGGTCTTGAACGACTGGAAGCCGGCCTTGCCCATTTCGGTGCGCATTTCCTTGATCAGCTCCAGCAGCGCCAGCGGCGATTCGGACTGCTGCACCAGGATGCCGTCGTCCTTCAGCGCCTTGAAGCAGCTCTGATAGAACGCCTTGTTGAACAGGCCTTCGGCCGGCCCCACCGGGTCGGTGGAATCGACGATCACGATGTCCACGCTGCCGGCCGGGCAGTTGGCCATGTAGGCCACGCCGTCGTCGAACAACAGCTCGGCGCGCGCATCGTGGTTGGAATCGCACAGCTCGGGGAAATACTTCTCCGACATGCGCGTGACCTGCTCGTCGATATCGCACTGGGTAGCGCTTTCCACGCCCGGGTGCTTGAGCACCTCGCGCAGCGTGCCGCAATCGCCGCCGCCGATGATCACCACGCGCTTGGGCGCGGCGTGGGTGAACAGCGCCGGGTGGCTGATCATCTCGTGATAGAAGAAATTGTCGCGGGTGGTCAGCATCACCGCGCCATCGATGAGCATCAGCTTGCCCCAGTCGGTGGTCTGGTAGATCTCGATCTTCTGGAATGGGGACTGCACCTCGTCCAGCTTGCCGCTGATGCGGAAGCCGATCGCCGAGCCGGTCGGCTGGAAGTGTTCGATGTACCAGTTGTCGTTGGCGCTCATGCGTTGATCCTAGAAAGAAGCGGGCTGTTCCTTTTCCCGGCGGGAGAAGGTGGCGCGTCGCGCCGGATGAGGGTCGGGCGTCGCTTCGTGCAGCGCAAACTGCGCAGCGGCTGACCCTTGCTCTGCCCCGATCCGGTCAGGAGCGGGGCGTGAAGTCGGCGCGGATTGTAACGGACCCTGCGCGTGCCAGGCGTTACACTTCACGCCCTTTTTGCCCCAGCCGAGACAACGAAATGAGCGATTGGTCCCTCGACCAAGCCCGCAAGACCTACTCGATCCCGCATTGGGCCGATGGGTATTTCGATGTGAACGCCGCCGGCCACGTGGTGGTCACCCCCACCGTCGACGGCCCGTCGGTGTCGCTGCCCGAGGTGGTGGACGCCGCGCGCGCGGCCGGCGCCAAGCTGCCGCTGCTGGTACGCTTCCCGGACATCCTGGGTCAGCGGCTGGGCAAGCTGCAGGCGGCGTTCGCGCAGGCGCAGTCCGAATGGGACTACGCCGGCGGCTACACCGCGGTGTACCCCATCAAGGTCAACCAGCACCGTGGCGTGGCCGGCACCCTGGCCAGCCATCACGGCGACGGTTTCGGCCTGGAAGCGGGCAGCAAGCCCGAGCTGATGGCGGTGCTGGCGCTGTCGCGCCCGGGCGGGTTGATCGTCTGCAACGGCTACAAGGACCGCGAATACATCCGCCTGGCATTGATCGGGCGCAAGCTCGGCCTGCAGACCTTCATCGTCATCGAAAAGCCCTCCGAGCTGAAGCTGGTGCTGGAAGAGGCGCGTGCGCTGGACGTCAAGCCGGGCCTGGGCGTGCGCATGCGGCTGGCCTCGCTGGGCGCGGGCAAATGGCAGAACAGCGGCGGCGACAAGGCTAAGTTCGGGCTGTCGCCGCGTCAGGTGCTGGACCTGTGGAAGACGCTGCGCGACACCGAGTACGCCGACAGCCTGAAGCTGCTGCATTTCCACATGGGCTCGCAGATCTCCAACGTGCGCGACATCGCCAACGGCATGCGCGAGGCCACGCGCTACTTCGTGGAACTGTCGCGGCTGGGCGCCAGGATCAGCCATGTCGACGTCGGCGGCGGCCTGGGTATCGATTACGAAGGCACCCGCTCGCGCAGCTATTGCTCGATCAACTATGGCCTGCATTCGTATGCCAGCAATATCGTGCAGCCGCTGGCCAGCGCCTGCGAAGAACACGGCCTGACCCCGCCGCGCATCGTCACCGAATGCGGCCGCGCGATGACCGCGCACCATGCGGTGCTGATCGCCAACGTGTCCGAAGTGGAGCAGGCGCCGGAAGGCCGCGTGCCCGACGCGCACGACGACGAACCGGCGGCGATCCGCCACCTGCGCGAGATCCACGACGAACTCGACGTGCGCCCGGCGGTGGAACTGTTCCAGGAAGCGCAGCACTTTCATGCCGAAGGGCTGAGCGCCTACGCGCTGGGCCAGATCGACCTCACCCACCGCGCGCGCATCGACGACCTGTTCTATGCCATCGCCCACGGCGTGCGTGCGCGCCTGAGCTTCGACGAGAAGAGCCATCGCCCGGTGCTGGACGAGCTCAACGAGCGGCTGGTGGACAAGTACTTCGTCAACTTCAGCGTGTTCGAGTCGATCCCGGATGTGTGGGCGATCGATCAGGTCTTCCCGATCGTGCCGATCGAACGCCTGAACGAAGCGCCGCAGCGGCGCGGCATCATTGCCGACATGACCTGCGATTCGGACGGCATGGTCAAGACCTATGTCGAGAACGAGAGCCTGGACAGTTCGATGCCGCTGCACACCTTGAACGCGGGTGAGAGCTATCGCATCGGCTTTTTCCTGGTTGGTGCGTACCAGGAAATCCTGGGCGATATCCATAACCTGTTCGGCGATACCGACGCGGTGGAAGTGGCCGTGGACGGCGACGGCTATCGCATCGCGCAGCAGCGCCGTGGCGATACCACCGACGTGATGCTCGACTACGTGGGCTACCAGCTGGACACGCTGCGCGCGACCTATGCCGAGCGCATCGCCGCCGCGCAGCTGTCGCCGGAGCGCGCGCAGGAGCTGAGCCAGGCACTGGAAGCGGGCTTGACCGGGTACACCTATCTGTCCGACGAACCGTTGGCCTGATCGCCCGAACCCATGCATCGCGCGGCGGCGGCTGCCATCGCGCGATGTGCGGGTTGGTAGGTTTGCGCGACGGGCGTCAATGCGCCAGAGACGTGTGCAGACGCCCCCCGGCGTCGCTGGCTTGGCCGGTGCGGTGTCTGGAAAAACCCGCAAGACGTCACGATTCGACACCGTGCACTAGCACGGGCCGACCTGATTGCAGGGTCTGGCCCTGAGATGGCGGATCTTTTGGATTGGCAGCGTCGATCGTCAAGGCCGGATTGTGCGATCGAATCGATCCGTGTCCCCCACCAGGGCGCATGTTTCTGATCGATCACATTCAAACCATCAAAGCGTGATTGTGAGAATACGTACGGTGTTCTCTGCAATCGATAGCGGCATGCGTCAATGGTTTGCGCCATTATCCAAGTGTGGCGGCGATGTGTTGTTCAGTGGTCTTGTCGCGTCCTGGCTTTTTAACGTTGCGGCGCATCTGCATGCCGCTTGAGCCACCCCTGTCTGCCGTCCGTGTCCCCACCAGGGCGCATGTTTCTAATCGATGACATTCAAACCGCCAAAGCGTGATTGTGAGAATACAGACGGTTTTTTTGCAATAGATCGCGGCATGCATCAATGGTTTGCGCCATTATCCAAGTGTGGCGGTGATGTGGTGCGCAGTGGTCTTATCGCGTTCTGGCTTTTTGCCGTTGCGGCGCATCTGCACGTCGCTGAGCCAATCCTGCGCAGCATGTATTGCGCTCTCCATGCCTCTTGCTCGTACGGTTGCGCTTACTTGCAAACGTTTGTGCGTAGAACGCTAATCAAAATCACAGTTTTGAGAGAAATATTTTTTTTCTTGGCGGAATTCGTGATATTTGCACGGTTCATTCCAGCGCCCAATTGTTAGTGTCTATTTAACTTGCCAGGACGCAAGTTGATGTGGGAACAGACAGTTGTCCATCGGGGGTTCGATGGCGCGTGTCGCTTCGTTGTGTGTCTCCATTGTGCGTTACCACCGTGTATCGCCGGCATCCGCTGGTGGTCGATGGTGTCCCCTACCTCCTTCAAGCTGATCCGACGTCTCATCGGCCGCGTTGCGGTTTAGGCGCATCGGGCGGCTGTGCGCCACCCAACAAGGATGCACGTAATGCACACTGACGCCCCTCCCGTGTTTCCTCTGACCAAAGCCCAGCGCGGCCTGTGGGTCGCCAGCAAACTGCATACCGACAACACGTTGATGTTGTCCGAAGCGTTGGAGATGTTCGGCCCACTGGATCCACAGGTGTTGATCCGCGCCACCATGCAGCTGACGCGCGAATTCGACACCGTGCGGCTGTGCATCCGCGAGCAGGATGGCGTGCCGCATCAGGTCGTCATGCCCGAGTACAACGGCACGGTTCCCTTTTTCAATGTCAGCGAAGATCCGTCGCCGCGCAACGCCGCCGAGCACTGGGTAGACGCGGAAATCCGCAAGCCGGAAAATCTGCAGGACGGGCCGTTATGGCAGTGCGCGGTGTTCCGTCTTGGCGAAGATCACCATATGTGGGTGCAGTGCGTGAGCCATCTGGTGATGGATGGCTATTGCGCATCGATCATGATGCAGCGCATGGCGGTGCTGTATAACGCCTACGCGCAAAATGTCGAGCCGGAACCTGCGCAGTACGGCAGTGCGCTGTCCTTGCTCGAGATGGAGCAGCAATACCGCGAATCGGATCGGTTTCAGCGCGATCGCACCTACTGGATCCAGCAGCTGGCCGATCTACCGCCGCCGGCCACCTTGGCGCGGCCCGGCAATCATTTGTCGACCGGGTTGTTGCGTGGCATCGGACAGTTCTCGCCGCAGCAGGTGGTGCGCCTGCGTGCGCTCGGCAAGGACTACGGCGCGAGCTTGCCGCAGATGTTGATTTCGCTGATCGCCGCGTATTACTACCGCTGCACCGGCGCCGAAGATCTGGTCCTGGCCATGCCGGTGACCGGGCGCATCAATGCGCGTTACCGGCAAACCGCAGGCCTGGTGGCCAATGTGATTTCGCTGCGTTTGAAGATGGATCCGCAGCAGCCGATCCATGCCTTGTTCGCGCAGGTGTCGTCGGTGGTGCGGCATGCCTTGCGTCATCAGCAGTATCGCTTCGAGGACGTGCGCCGCGATCTGGGTCTGTTCGGGATCGAACAGAAGTTCGCGCGCCTGGCGGTCAATATCGAAGCGTTCGACTACGCACTGCGCTTTGGCGATGCGTATGCGATGCCGCATAACCTGTGCAACGGCCCGGCCGACGACCTGACCATCTTCTGCTACGAACGTGGCGACGGCGCAGCCTTGCGTTTCGATCTGGATGCCAACCCTGCGTTGTACGACAGCGACGAACTGGCCGAACACTGCCGCCGCCTGACCCATCTGGCCGATGCGGTGCTGGCCAACCCGGAATGCGCGCTGGGCGAGGTCGATGTGCTGGGCGCTGAAGAACGTCGGCGTCTGCTGCAGACCTGGAACAATACCGCCGCGCCGCTGCCGGAAGCGGCCACGCTGCTGCACGGCATGCTGGAGCGCGCCGAGCTGATGCCCGCTGCGGTGGTGGTGCAATACGACAACCGCACGCTGGATTACGCCACGCTGTGCGAACTGGCCTCGCGGATCGCCGCGCAATGGGTGGCCGATGGCGTGCGTCCCGGCGATGTGGTGGCCGTTGCGTTGCCGCGCAGCGAGCAATTGCTGGTGGCCTTGCTGGCGGTGATGTGGAGCGGGGCGGCGTATCTGCCGCTGGACCCGGAGAGCCCGGCCGCGCGCAACCGGCAGATGCTCAACGATTCCGGTGCCATCGGACTGGTGTGCGAGCCGGCCTTGTGCGAGCGCTATCTGCTTGGTGGCATGGTCTGGCTGGATCCGCGCCCGGCGGTGTTGCCGGAGGCGATCGCGCCGCTGGCCACGCCGGACGGCACCGCCTACGTGCTGTACACCTCCGGCTCGACCGGCGCGCCCAAGGGCGTGGAAATCAGTCATCGCAACCTGTTCAATTTCCTGCATGCGATGGAGCAGGAGCTGGCATTGCGACCGCGCGACCGCGTGTTGGCGGTCACCACCATCACCTTCGATATCGCCGGGCTGGAGTTGTATCTACCGTTGCTGGTGGGCGCACGCGTGGTCATCGCGCCGGCGGGCATCACCCACGACCCGCGCGGCCTGTCGCGCTTGATCGCACACGAGCAGATCAGTGTGGTGCAGGCCACGCCATCGCTATGGCGCATCCTGCTGGCCAATCAGGACCTGGCGCTGGACCGTATCCACGCGCTGGTCGGCGGAGAAGCCCTGATCCCGGAACTGGCGACCCAGTTGCTGAGCCGGGTCGGGCGGCTGACCCAGTTGTACGGGCCGACCGAAACCACGATCTGGTCGACCATCATGCCCTTGCAGCTGACCGACGCGGCGGCGCCGCCGATCGGCAGGCCGCTGCTCAACACGCGTGTCTACGTGCTCGACGCGCAACGACAACCGTTGCCGACCGGCGCGGTGGGCGAGTTGTATATCGGTGGCGCAGGCGTGGCCAAGGGCTATCGCGGCAAGCATCAGCTGACCAGTGAACGCTTCGTGCGCGACCCGTTCGCAGACGACGGCAGCACCATGTACCGCACCGGCGACCGCGTGCGTCAGCGCAACGACGGCCTGCTGGAATTCATCGGCCGTGCGGACGCGCAATTGAAGATTCGCGGCCATCGGGTGGAGCCGGCCGAAATCGAAAACGCCTTGCTGCTGCATTCGCAGGTGGCGCAGGCGGTGGTCGTCGGCCACAGCGATGGCGACAGCAACGCGTTGCAGCTGCTGGCGTATGTGGTAGGCAAGCACGGCAACACGCCATCGACCGAGCTGCTGCGCGCCCATCTGCAGCAGCGGTTGCCGGCCTCGATGATTCCCACGTTGTGGGTACCGTTGCCGGCCTTGCCGCTGACCCCCAACGGCAAGCTGGATCGCCGCGCCTTGCCGGCTCCTGGCGCCTTGTCGCAACGCGCGCACGTCGCCCCGCGCGATGCACTCGAACGCCAGCTGGCCACGATGCTGCAGGACGTGCTGGGCATCGAGGTGGTGGGTGTGGACGACAACTTCTTCGAGCTCGGTGGCGACTCGCTGCGTGCGGCGGAAATGGCCGCGCGTTTCCCGCAGATGTTCGGTGTCGAGCTATCGCTGGGCACGCTGTTCCATGCGCCGACGATTGCCGGCCTGGCCGACGTGATCAAGCGCAGCGCGCAGATTCCGAACGATCCGCTGGGCGTGCTGTTGCCGCTGCGCGTGGGCAGCGCGGGCGTCACCCCGCTGTTCTGCATCCATCCGGTGGTCGGGCTGGGCTGGTCGTATCTCACCCTGCTCGGGCAGCTCGATCCGCAGTGGCCGGTGTATGCGTTGCAATCGCCGGCACTAAGCGACCCGCAGCATCGCCCGGAGAGCATCGAGGCGATCGCCCACGATTACCTGGCGCGTCTGCGTACGGTGCAGCCGCACGGACCGTACCGGCTGATCGGCTGGTCGCTGGGCGGTCTGATCGCCCACGCCATCACCGCCGAATTGCATGCACTCGGCGAAGAGGTCGAATTGCTGGCGATGCTCGACAGCTATCCGCATCTGGAACAGGCCGCGTCGCTGCCGGAGTCGGAAAACGTGCGCGCGTCGGTGCATGCCTTGGGCCTGAATCTGGCGCATGGCCAACCGATGCCGACCACCGTGGCCGAGCTGGCCAGCCTGCTGTGCAAGCACTACGGGCTGACCGATGTGCCGGCAGTGCGCCAGTTGCTTGAGCAACGCCCGACGCTGCTGGACGATCTGGGTGGGGTGACCCAGCATCACCTGCACCTGGCGCGGCGTCACCGGCCCAAGCGGCTGGACCAGGACGTGCTGTTCGTCGAAGCAAAGGTGCGTATCAGCTCCGGCGGCGACGATGCGCAGTGGGTGGATTACCGGCCGCAGGCGTGGCATCCGTACGTGCGCAACCTGCACCTGCACGTGTTGGACAGCGACCACCATTCGATGCTCTCGTCGGCCCACTCGGCCACGCTCAGCACGTTGCTGCATGCGGCCACCGCGCAGGCCACGCAGCGCGCCGACTGCACCGCCAACGCCAACGCCAACGCCAGCGACGGAGTGACCGAATATGCGTGAATCCGTCGCTGACCCCGCACGCCAGCGCCCGGTGCTGATCGCCACCCTGGGCACGCATGGCGATGTGCGTCCGATCATTGCGCTCGCGCGTGGCCTGCAGCAGCGCGGCTATCCGGTGCGGGTGCTGACCAGTCCCAACTTCGAGGCGCTGATCCGCGCCAACGGGCTGGAATTCTTCCCGCTCAGCGGCGACCACCAGAAACTGATGCAGGGCCATCCGGATGTTGCCGAGATGCGCGGTGGCTGGCGCGGCATCTGGGGCACCTTGCGTGCGCAGCTGCTGGAGTGGGCGCGCGACTGGGCCGAGCAGGGCCGCGCGGCCTGTGCCGATGCCGGCTTGATTCTCGGCGTCGGCAGCGCGAGCCTGCTGGCGCACAGCCTGGGCCAGGCCTATGGCCTGCCGGTGGTGCTCACGCAATTGCAGCCGCTGACCGCTTCGCGCCATGTGCCGTTGATGGTGATGCCCACCGTGCGTCTGCCTGGGGTGGTGAGCGTGGCGCTGCATCACGCGATGCGCTTTGCCGGCTGGCAGCTGATGCGCCCGGCGCTCAACGGCATCGTGCGCCCGGCATTGGGGTTGCCGGCGTATCCGTGGATTGGCCCAGATCGCAGTGCGCAGCGCGTGTTGTATGGCTATAGCGAGCATCTGTGCCCACGTCCGCCGGACTGGCCGGACCGGGCCCAGGTCAGCGGTTTCTGGCAGTTGTCGCAGCCGCAGTGGCAGCCGCCGGCCGCGCTGGAGGCGTTTCTGCAGGCAGGCCCGCCGCCGCTGTACATCGGTTTCGGCAGCATGATCAGCAGCGATGCGGCGCAGCTCACCGCCATCGTCAAGGCGGCAGTGCGTCTGACCGGTCAACGCGCGCTGCTGGCCAGCGGCTGGGGCGGGCTGGCGGCTGCGGAAGACGCGTCCGACGATGCCGGGCGCTTTTTCCAGCTGGAGCAGGCACCGCACGATTGGCTGTTCCCACGCGTGTCGGTAGCGGTGCATCACGGCGGCGCCGGCACGACCGGTGCCGCGCTGGCGGCGGGGATTCCATCGGTGGTGCTGCCGTTCGGCTACGACCAACCGTTCTGGGCGCACTGCCTGGCGCAGCGCGGCGTGGCGCCGCCTGCGCTCGCACGGGCCGGCTTGCAGCCGCAGGCCTTGGCCGATGCCATGCAACAGGCCAGCGCACCGGCAATGAGGGCGGCGGCACGCGCACTCGGCCAGCGTATCCGCGAGGAAGATGGAATCAACACGGCGGTGGATCAGCTGGAAGCCTGGGCCCTGCTGCAACCCGCCCGGCCGGTTGCAGCGCGCATGCGGAGCGAGCAGCAGGCCGTGGCATGACGGCTCACGCAGTGGGGGGAGCCGCTGCGTCGAGGCCCGAAGCACCCTGCGGCGCGTGTCACCACGGGCAGCTAACGGGCACCTGTACGCAACTCAGGTAAGCCGCTGTGTGGGGGGGCGTCGGCTGTCAGTGCGTGTTGGTGTCATGGGGTATCGCACTGCCAGACGCCCGCGTCGGGCCACGCGCTGTGCCAGCACGCGCCGCTACGTCGGCTCGAGGTACGCCGCATGCGCCTCGTGTAGTCGCTGGCTGAGGATCGCGGCCGGCCGTGCGATCGCTGGCGCAGGTGTTGCCTCGGCGCGATGCAGGTTCAACCCGAGCGCGGGCAGTGTCGGCAACCCGGCGTGGCCGTGCGGCCGCACTGCCAGCAGGCCGACGGACGTGCGCAAGGTCAATCCCGGCCTGGCGCTCACGGGTCCAGATCCCGGCCAGGCTGCTGCCGGTGAAGGCGATACGCCACGGCGTGCCGGCCCGGTCCAGCGCGGTGGTCGCCGCGCTACGTAGCCGACCGGGCATCCAGCGTCACCAGTGACAACGCGCGTGTCCATGCCGCCGTTTTCCATGCTGGCCCAGCAGCGGCGGCGATCCGGTGCAGCGGCCACGGCGCCTGCGTCTGAAACCGCGCAGAGGCGATCCCGGCCTCCCAGGCTCCCGCTGCCCGCTGCCGAGCAGTTCCTGATGGCGGGCCGGATGCAGGTCCATCTGCCCCTGGGCTGAGCACGCGCAAAGCGGCGGCGCATAGCGATGCCGACATCGCTGCATCGGTGTGTCTGCGGCACAATCGGGCTTCCTCTGCTCACCTCGCCCGCATGCGCTATCCCGCCCTCGATCTGCTGCGTGGCATCGCCATCGTCTGGGTGATGCTGTTCCATTCGTTCGTGGTCGGCGGCCTGGGGCCGGACTGGGCGTGGTTGTCGCGCTATGGCTGGATGGGCGTGGACCTGTTCTTCGTGCTGAGCGGATTCCTGATCGGCACCCAGGTGCTGTCGCCATTGGCGCGCGGGCAGCGGCTGGACTTCAAGGATTTCTATCTGCGCCGTGCGTTTCGCATCGTGCCGGCGTTCTTGGTGGTGCTGATCGTTTACATGGCATGGCCGCAGTTTCGCGAGTCACCCGGGCTGGCGCCCTGGTGGATGTTTGTCACCTTCACCCTGAATCTGTTCGTGGACTACGGCCGTGATGCGGCGTTCTCGCACGCCTGGTCGCTGTGTGTGGAAGAGCATTTCTACCTGGTGTTTCCGCTATTGGCGACGCTGCTGTTGCGGCGGCCCTCGGCGGCGCGTTTCGTGGTGCTGTGCGTGGCGGTCGTGGTCGCCGGCATCGCGCTGCGTGCCGGCGTCTGGTTGCACAACACGGCCTTGGAGAGCGCAGGTGCGGGCCTGCAGCGCAACTGGTTTATCGAAGACATCTATTACCCGACCTGGAACCGTCTGGACGGTTTGCTGGCCGGTGTCGTACTGGCGGTGCTCAAGGTCTTTCGCCCCGACCTGTGGCAACGGCTGCAACGACATGGCAACGCCTTCCTGTTGGCAGGCGTTGCGATTCTGGCGTTGGCCCTGTGGCTGTTTCGCGAGCGCACCGGCCTGCTCGGCAATGCGGTGGGCTGGCCGGTGCTGTCGCTGGGGCTCGCCTTGCTGGTGCTTGCAGGCACCGCCAGCAGCGGAGTGCTTGGCGGGTTGCGCGTGCCAGGCGCGGCATGGCTGGCGGCGATCTCCTACAGCCTGTATCTCACCCACAAGGCGGTCTTCCACCTGACGCACCTCTGGTTTGGCCCCGCGCTGGAAGGGCAGGGCATGCGCGCGTTTGCGGTGTATGGCGTGGTGGCGGTGCTGGGCGGCGCGTTGTTGCATTACGCAGTGGAACGCCCGTTCTTGCAGCTGCGCGATACGCTGGTGCGGCGAGGCGCGCGGCCTTCGGCCGCAGCTGAAAGTGGCTGATCGCGCAGGGCGAGCGGGCATCAGGGCAACCATGGATGGCCCCCAAAAGTGCGGTGCGCGATCCATGCCGTGCATCTGCCGCGCACCTCACGGTTGCGCAGTCACGGCGAGTTGGCGTGGCGATCAAACGCGCGATGCCATGCGCTATTTGCTGCACGCCGCACGCGGGCTTTCCGACGGGCGCTGCGCAGAGCGCCTATCGGCAAGGCAGCGAACGTGCATGGGTGTTCAAGCGATGCATGGCCGATTGCGATCACGCTGCCCATACGAACACGCCGCGCAATGCGCGGCGTGTTCGTCTCTCTCGATGCCGGGCGTTGTGCGCACGCGCCAGATCCACGCAACGTCGTATCGCTACCGATACACAGCCCGCAGAGGTGTCTGTTGGCGCCTGCCGTATAGCTGGGTCTCGATCAGGCACTGCGGCCAAGGAGTGCTAGAAACAGTTGCCGCGCGCACATTGAATCAGCACGGTGCACGCCATTGCAATCGGAAACAGAACCACCGGCGCAGTGATCAGGATCCACCAACGTCTTGCCCATCCCAGCAGATATGCCACGCTCACGAACCAGATCACAGCAAGCGTCCAGAAGACTAGCGAAAGCGCTCCAAATGCCATGCCAAACCACGCATCCTCGGCGAACATCTGCCATGGCAGCATCACGCCAGCGATTGCCACGGCCACACCACTCAGCCAATGTGCCCGCTTGATTTTTCCGTGATCTCGCATCCTTGCCCCCTTCATGTGTGCTTGGCCTCAGTGCGCGTCGCGTGCCACCTGGAAGCCGGCGAACGACTGCGTCACCGGCATGATTTCCAGCCGATTGATATTCAGATGCGCAGGCAGGCTGGCGACGTAGAAGATCTGCTCGGCGATGTCCTCGGCAGTCATCGGCGTGGCGCCGCGATACAGCGTGTCGGACGCCGCCTGGTTGCCGCCGGTGCGCACCAGGGTGAATTCGGTTTCGGCCATGCCTGGTTCGATCGAGGTCACGCGCACGCCAGTGCCATGCAGGTCGGCGCGCAGGCCCAGCGAAAACTGCTGCACGAACGCCTTGGTGCCGCCGTAGACATTGCCGCCGGTATACGGGTAGGTCGCTGCGACCGATGCGATGTTGATGATGGCGCCACGGCGCGCGATCAACGCCGGCAGCAGGCGGTGGGTGAGGGTGACCAGCGCGGTGACGTTGGTGTCGATCATCTGCTGCCACTGCGTCAGGTCGGCTTGCTGCGCGGGTGCCGTGCCCAGTGCCAGGCCGGCGTTGTTGACCAGTACGTCGATGTCGGCGAAGTCGGCCGGCACTGCGTCGATCGCTGCCGACAAGGCCTGCGCATCGCGCATGTCGAACGCGGCGGTATGCACCTGGCCGGCGGGCAGTTCGGCGGCCAGCGCCTGCAGGCGCTCGGCACGGCGGCCGGTGGCGATGACCTTCCAGCCGGCAGCGGCAAAGCGGCGCACCGCAGCGCTGCCGAATCCTGAAGTGGCACCGGTAATCAGAACAGTCTTGGACATGGGGGATGACTCCTGCGAACGAGGGGGGGCAGGTGAAGGATCAGGGCGTGGTGGCAGCGCCTGGTGCGCGTGCCTGAGCGCGACGTGCGCGCACCATCGCCTCGCTGAGCGGCTCGCGCGACAGCACGCGGCCGTGTCGTAGGTGCAAAAGCAGATAGGACGCTGACGCTGCGGTAGCGCTGGCAGGCGTTGCGGTTGGCAAGGCGATCAGCAGCTCGCCGTCGATCCAGTCGGCGGCAAGTGGTGCGCGTTTTCCCGGAAACAGCACATCGATCGGCAACACCGGCGGCGCGTCGTCGCACGCGCCGATGACGACGCGATCGAGCAGCAGTTGCGCGTTTTCCACCCGCCACGAGGCCTGGTAACCACGCCAGTTGGCGCTGCAATTGCCCAGCGCCTCCTGCGCATGGGCGACGAAGCGCTGCCAGGTGGCCTGATCGTCGAGCACCGACGACAACGGCTCGGCCAGCAGCGCTGCCTCCTGTCCGTCGATCTGGATGCGGTCGGGGATCTGCTCGGTGGCGTTCGCCGCGCCGATCAGTCCCCACCACAGCAACAGGCCGGCGGCGCGAGGCAGCATTTATTGCGCCTTGATGGCGATGGCAGGCAATCCGCTGCCGGTCAGTTTCTGCTTGGCCTCGGCCAGTTCGCTGGCGCTGCCGTAGGGCCCCATGCGCACGCGGTAGACCGTCTTGCCGCTGATGTCGGCCGATTCCACGCGCGCGGCCAGGCCCATCATCGCCAGCTTGGCCTTGGTCGATTCGGCGTCGCCGGAGGCACCGAACGAGCCGGCTTGCAGGATGTAGCGGGTGTTGTCCGTCACTGCAGGGGCGGCCGCTGGGGTTGCAGCTGCGGTCGTTGCAGCGGGTTTTGCCGCAGCATTGGCAGCTGCGGCCGCTGACGTGGTGAGCGCTGCGGTGCTGGCTGGTGCCGGTGTCGCCGCCGGACGTGCGGGCGCGGTTTCCGCAAGCGGTTTCGGCGCGCTGGCGCTGGTTTCGTTCAACGGTACCGGCACGCTGGCTGCCGGCGTGGCCGCTGCCACGCGTGCACCCGGTGCAGGCGCAACCGGCTTGCCTTCCAGCGCCGCGCGCGCGCGCGCGGCTTCTTCGGCGCGTGCGCTGGCGGCCAGTTCGGCATCGGACATCTGCACTTCCTTGCCGGGCAGCAAGGTGTAGAAATCGTATTGGGTCTGCGCATCGCCGGGCTTGGCCTGCGGCTTGGGCGGCTGCGTGCTGGGCTTGGGCAACTCGGCCGGCGTATCGACGTCGGCATCGGCCACCGGCTCGGGCTGCGCATCGGGATTTGCGCGTGGGCCCACGCGCAGGAAGCCGTCGCCGTCCTTCTTGAACAGGTTGGGTGCCGCCAGGAAGATCACTGCCGCAATCGCCGCGCCGGCCACCAACCACACCCAACCGGGGGTGCCATTGCTGGTGTTGCGTCGCGCCTGACTCTTACCGCGTCGTGCTGCCATCTACCACTTCTCCGAATCATGTCGTTGCGGGCCATCTGGCCCGACTTGGCGCGGCTTGTAGCCACTGTGCAACCGCTGGACGGTGCGGCCTTGTGCGCGGCCGCTCCATTCGGCCCGATCATTCTGGCCCTGAGCGCGCCGGTCGCAGCCACCCGGCGATTGCGCGCCAGGTGGTGCCAGTCACTGTTACATCTTTTCCGGGGCGCTGACGCCGAGCAGTTCCAGGCCGTTTGCGAGCACCTGTTGCGTGGCGACGGCCAGGGTGAGTTTGGCGTCGCGCTCTGCGGCATCGTCCACCAGCAGCTTGGTGTTGTGATACCACGTGTGGAAGGCATGCGCCAATTCACGCAGGTACTGTGCGATCTGGTACGGCTCCAGTGTCTGGCCGGCGATTTCCACCACTTCCGGGTAGCGCGACAGCTCCAGCATGACGTTGAGCGAATGCTCGTCGTCCAGGCCTGCGAGCTGCGCCAGGCCGTTAGCCTGTTCGTACTTGAAGCCCTTCTCCTGCGCCTGCCGCAGCACGCTGCAGACGCGCGCATGCGCGTACTGCACATAGAACACCGGGTTGTCGTTGCTCTGCTGACGGGCCAGGTCGATGTCGAAGGTGAGCTGCGAATCGGGCTTGCGTGCGATCAGGAACCAGCGCACCGCATCGGCGCTGGTTTCTTCGATCAGGTCGCGCAGGGTGACATAGCTGCCGGCACGCTTGGACAGCTTCACTTCCTCGCCGCCGCGCATCACCGTGACCATCTGGTGCAGCACGTATTCCGGCCAGCCTTGCGGGATGCCCAGCTCCAGCGCCTGCAGGCCGGCGCGCACACGCGTCAGCGAGCCGTGGTGGTCCGCCCCCAGTTCGGTGATCGCGCGCTCGTAGCCGCGCTGCCACTTGGTCAGGTGATAGGCCACGTCCGGCACGAAGTAGGTGTAGGTGCCGTCCGACTTGCGCATCACCCGGTCCTTGTCGTCGCCGAAGTCGGTGGACTTCAACCACAACGCGCCGCCTTCCTCGTAGGTGTGGCCGGAGGCGATCAGCTTCTGCACCGCCTCGTCGACCTTGCCGTCCTTGTACAGCGAGCTTTCGAGGAAATAGATATCGAAATCGACGCGGAACGCGGCCAGGTCGTGGTTCTGCTCGTTACGCAGATAGGCCACCGCGAAGCGGCGGATCGATTCGACATCGGCCGGGTCCTTGCTGCCGCTGACCATGTGCCCTTCCAGGTCGACGGTGTCGCCGGCCAGGTAGGCGGTGGCCACATCGGCGATGTAGTCGCCGCGGTAACCGTTTTCCGGCCAGCCTTCGCTGTCGGGGGTGAGTCCCTGCGCACGCGCCTGCACCGACAAGGCCAGGTTCTCGATCTGCACGCCGGCATCGTTGTAGTAGAACTCGCGCTTGACGTTCCAGCCGTTGGCATCGAGCACGCGTGCCAGGCTGTCGCCGATCGCCGCCGCGCGGCCGTGGCCGACATGCAGCGGGCCGGTCGGGTTGGCCGAGACGTATTCCACGCCCACCGAGCGGCCGTTGCCGGCCAGGCCGCGACCGTAGTCGTGGCCCTGCTTGATCACATGCGCCACTTCGCGTTGATACGCGGCCGGGGCAAGGTGGAAATTGATGAAACCCGGACCGGCGATCTCCACCTTGGCCACGTCGTCGCTGGCCGGCAATGCCGCCAACAGCGCCTGGGCGAGTGCGCGCGGATTGCTGCGCGCCGGCTTGGCCAGCAGCATCGCGACGTTGGTGGCGAAATCGCCGTGTTCGCGCGTCTTGGGGCGCTCGACCACGAAATCCGGCGGCAGGGTGTCGGCAGGCAGGGTGCCGTTGGCGCGCAAGGCTTCAATGCCTTGGCCGATCAATGCGCGGAGTTGGGCTTTCACGTGGGATCTGCTTGGAACCAAACCAGCGATTTTACCCGACCGCGCGCCCCGGGGTCGGGCCGATGGTTCAGGTCACCGCCGCAGCGTCATCCCAGCCAGCCGCGCTCGGCCAGCGAGACCGGGCGCCCGTCGCCGATGACGAAGTGGTCGAGCAGGCGGATATCCACCAGATCCAGGGCGTCCAGCAGGCGTTGGGTGACCGCGCGGTCGGCCTCGGACGGCTCCGGGTTGCCGGACGGATGGTTGTGCCCGACGATCACCGCCGCCGCGTTGTGCAGTAGCGCCCGCCGCACCACTTCGCGCGGATGGATGTCCGCCCCGTCGATGGTGCCGGTGAACAGTTCCTCGAAGGCGATCGCGCGATGTTTGGTGTCCAGGAACAGCACCGCGAACACCTCGTAGGACCGTGAACGCAGCCGTTGCGAAAAATAACGTCCCACGCTGGGCGGATCGCTGAGCGCTTCGCCGCGTTCCAGCTCGCTCAGCAGGTGGCGATGGGCCAGCTCCAGCGCCGCATTCAGCTTGCAGGCGGAGGCCGGACCCAGCCCGGGCAGGCGCGCCAGCGCCGAGGCGGGGCGGTCCAGCAGCAGGCGCAACGGGCCGTGGCGATGCAGTAGATCGCGCGCGGTGCGTACGGCGTCCTGCCCGCGCAAACCGGAGCCGACGAAGATCGCCAGCAGCTCGGCATCGGATAACGCAGGCGCCCCGCGCGCCAGGAGTTTCTCGCGCGGGCGTTCGTGGGTGGGCCAGTCGTGAATGTGCATATGGCGAGATTGCCGGTGCTTATCGCGCACGCCCATCAGGCCAGGCGGGGGCATCGGCTAATCTAGTTGTCCTTGTAACCGTAGGACGACTCCGACGTGATCGGCTCCACTCAGGCCCGCCCCCTGGACGGACAGCGTTTGCTGCTCTGCGTCGGCGGAGGCATTGCTGCTTACAAATCGCTCGAACTGGTCCGTCGCCTGCGCGACGCTGGCGCGCAGGTGCAGGTCGCCATGACCAGCGGCGCACAGCAGTTCGTCACTCCGCTCAGCTTCCAGGCGCTGTCCGGGCAGCCCACCCGCACCACGCTTTGGGACAGCGCCGCCGAACAGGCGATGGGGCATATCGAACTGGCGCGCTGGGCCGATCAAGTGATCGTCGCCCCAGCCACTGCCGACCTGCTGGCGCGCCTGGCGCACGGCATGGCCGACGATCTGGTCACCACGCTGTGCCTGGCAACCACCGCGCCGCTGACCGTGGCGCCGGCGATGAACCACCGGATGTGGCTGCATCCGGCCACCCAGGCGAATGTGGCGACCCTGTCCGCACGTGGCGTGCGCGTGGTCGGCCCCGACGACGGCCCGCTGGCCGAAGGCGAATCCGGTCCTGGCCGGCTGGCCGAGCCGGCGGCGATCATTGCCGCGCTGGTCGGAGCCGATGCTGCCGGCAGCGCTGCGCCTGCCTCCAGCAGCGCAGCCGCTCGGGCGTTCGTGCCCGGCAGCGCGCAGCTGGAGGGCCTGCGCATCGTGATCAGCGCCGGCCCCACCTTCGAGGACCTGGACCCGGTGCGCTACGTGGGCAACCGCAGCAGCGGCAAGATGGGCTATGCGCTGGCCGCCGCCGCCGCCAACCAGGGCGCCGACGTGGCGCTGGTCAGCGGCCCGGTCCATCAGGCCACCCCGCCCGGGGTGCAGCGGATCGACGTGCGCTCAGCGGCGCAGATGCGCGATGCGGTGCTGGGCGCATTCCCTGCCGATATCTACATCGGCGCCGCTGCGGTCGCCGACTACACCCCCAAGCGGGTGGTCGCACAGAAGATCAAGAAGACCGGCGAAACGCTGACCCTGGAACTGGTGCGCACCCCGGACATCCTGGCCGAGGTCGCTGCGCAGACCGGCGCACTGAAGCTGGTGGTCGGTTTTGCTGCCGAAACGCACGACGTGGAGCATTACGCGCGTGGCAAGCTGGTCGCCAAGCGGCTGGACCTGATCATCGCCAACCAGGTCGGGATCGAAGGCGGCGGCTTCGAAAGCGACAACAACGCCGCCACCGCCTATTGGCAAGGCGGCGAGCGTGTTTTTCCCAGCAGCAGCAAGACCGAATTGGCCGAGCAACTGTTGGCCCTGATCGCGGAGAGATTGCAGGCATGAGCACCCCGACCCAGTCCTTGCAGGTGAAGTTGCTCGACCCCCGCTTCGGCGACCCGTGGCCGTTGCCGGCCTACGCCACCGAGTCCAGCGCAGGCATGGACCTGCGCGCCGCACTGGAAGCGCCGATGACGCTGGAGCCGGGCGATGCGGCGTTGATTCCCAGCGGCATCGCGATCCATCTGGCCGACCCGCAGCTGTGCGCGGTGATCCTGCCGCGTTCGGGCCTGGGCCATCGCCACGGCATCGTGCTCGGCAACGGGACCGGACTCATCGATGCCGACTACCAGGGGCCGCTGCTGATCAGTACCTGGAACCGCGGCCGCGCCGCCTTCACCATCGAGCCGGGCGACCGCATTGCGCAGTTGGTGATCCTGCCGATCGTGCGCGTGGGCTTGCAAGTGGTGGATACTTTCGTCGACAGCGCGCGGGGAGCGGGTGGATTCGGCCACACCGGGGTGCGCTGACAGGGGGCGTTAGATGAGCAAGGGGAACCAGCGCAGGCAGTCGATGTCCAGCGCGCGCACGAGTGCGCCGGTATTGGGGGGGATCTTGGTGTTGCTGGCGGCCTGGTTCGGCTGGAGCGGCTATGCGCAATGGCACCAGGACGCGATTGCCCAGCAACTGGAGCAGGCACGCGACCGCGCGGTGCAGGAGGTGGGCCAGGCGATGTCCAGCCAGGCCAGCCAGCTCGATGCCGTGCTCAAGCAACCGCAGGTGTCGGCCGCACTGGCCGGTGGCGACGCGCTGGCCAGTGCGGCGGCCATCCGCGAACGGGTGAGCGGTGCCGAAGAGGTGCAGGTACTGCCGAGCGATCTCAGTGCCGCCTACGACACACCCAAGGAATTCGGCTACGCGCGACTGAGCCTGCTCGAATCGGCGCTGGTGGCCGGGCGCACGCAGGTGCATGTGGTGCGCGACGCCAAGCAGGTCCGCCTGGGCGTGGCGGCGGCGGTGAAACTCGGCACCCAGCCGGCCGTGGTCTATGTGCGCCTGCCGCTGCTGCGCCTGACCGGCCCGCTGGATGCGATCGCGGTCCCCGGCAGCGCTTATCTGGCCTTGCGCCAGGGCGGTTTCAACGTCGCCCAGCAGGGCGATGCGGCGTTGGCCGATGCCGCTGAAACGCTGGCCAAGCCGTTGGGAAACAGTGGCCTGCGCGTCGCCGCCGCCGTGCCGCAAAGCGACACTGGCCCGTTGGGGCTTGGCGCGATCGGCTGCGTGATTGTGGCGGCGTTGCTGCTGATCATTGCGGTGCTGGTGGTACTTGCCAGCCGTGGCCGCGTGCGCTTGCCGCGTCGCCGCGTCGCCGGCGCGTCGACTGCCGACGAACCGACCTTCAGTCAGAGCCTGCAGCACGATGCCCGTGTGGCCAGCGAAGCGGGCGTTGCCGAGGAGGGTGCGCCGCCATCGACGCCTGCGCAGGCACCGGTGTCGGTGCCGGTACCTGCGGTGCAGATCGCCGCCGGGATGTTCCGTGCCTACGACATTCGCGGCGTGGTCGGGAAAGATCTCAATTCCGGCGTGGCCGCGTTGATCGGCCAGGCCATCGGCAGCGTGATGCAGGCGCAGGGCCTGCACGACGTCGTGGTGGGTCGTGACGGACGCCTGTCGGGCCCGGAAATTGCCAACGGCCTGATCGAAGGGCTGCGCCGCGCCGGCTGCAACGTGGTCGACATCGGCCTGGCACCCACCCCGGTGGTGTATTTCGGAGCCTACGAATTGCGCGCCGGCAGTTGCGTGGCGGTCACCGGCAGCCACAATCCGCCCGACTACAACGGCTTCAAGATCGTGATCGGCGGCGAGACCCTGTCGGGCGCGGCAATCACCGAGCTGTATCAGCGCATCAGCGAAGGTCGCCTGCACACGGCAGCCACGCCCGGCGAGCTGGAACAGCGCGACATCAGCGATGCCTATATCCAGCGCATCGTTGGCGACGTCTCGCTGGACCGCCCGATCAAGGTGGTGGTGGATGCCGGCAATGGCGTGGGTGGCGACATCGCACCGCGCCTGCTGGAGGCGATCGGTGCCGAGGTCATCCCGTTGTATTGCGAGGTGGACGGCACCTTCCCCAACCACCACCCCGACCCGAGCGAGCCACACAATCTCGGCGATCTGGTGAAGATGGTGCAGCGGTTCGATGCCGACATCGGTGTGGCCTTCGATGGCGATGCCGACCGTCTCGGTGTGGTCACCAAGGAAGGCGCCATCGTGTTCCCTGACCGCCTGCTGATGCTGTTCGCCGCCGATGTGCTGCAGCGCAATCCCGGCGCGCTGGTGATCTACGACGTCAAGTGCACCGGCAAGCTGTCCGACCATGTGCTGCGCAACGGCGGCAGCCCGTTGATGTGGAAGACCGGGCATTCGCTGATCAAGGCCAAGATGCGCGAAACCGACGCCGAACTGGCCGGCGAGATGAGCGGGCACTTCTTCTTCAAGGAACGCTGGTACGGTTTTGACGACGGCATCTACGCCGCCGCCCGCCTGCTGGAAATCCTGGCCCAGCGCGAGGAAACCGCGTCCGAGGTATTGGACGCATTGCCCGACAGCGTGTCCACGCCGGAGATCAAGGTGCCGGTGGACGGCGATGCGCACGCGCTGGTGGCGCGCTTCGTCGAGCGTGCCCAGTCTGGCGAAGAATCGCCATTCGCCTCGGCCCGCGTGTTGACCATCGATGGACTGCGCGCAGACTTCGCCGATGGCTGGGGCCTGCTACGCGCATCCAACACCACGCCGATCCTGGTGCTGCGGTTCGAAGCCGAATCCGAGGCGGCATTGGAGCGGATTCGCGGCGTGTTCCGCAGTCAATTGCAGGCGCTGTTACCCGAGCATCCGTTGACCTTTTGATTTGCGGTCGGCTGAGGCAATGCATCGGCTGCGCTGTTGCCTGGAGACAGGCCGCGCGGCGTGTGGCGAGGTCTCTCGGCCACATGCCGCTTCAAGCCTGGCTGATGGTGGATGTTGAGCGCCATCGACTGCCTGATGAGGGTCAACCTCACAGCGAGGTCGTCGTCAGTGGGCCGCACGGTGATCGGAATCGGCATGTGCCACGCGTAACATGCCGGTCCTGGGCGCCGTCCAGGCCCATCTGAGGACACTGACGAGTTGTTGTCAGCGACCCGAAAGATCCGGCATCTCTGAATTCTGCAGTGGTACAAGGCACCGCTCGATGCGGTCAATGCGCGTGCGGGCCGGCTGCGTTATTGCGGTCGTTACAGCGCAGATGCGATGCGGAGATCGGCAGGATCGGGCCGGACGCCGATGTGCAGCGTCGACACTCCCGGCAACAGCCTGCTGCATCGGGTCGCGCACAGCGTAGCGACCAATCCGTAAGGCAGCAGCCTCCCGCCGCGCGTCAGCGCGCGTGTGGCGCAGCTATCGCAGCGTCGTCCTTGCCCTCGTCATGCAGCAACCACACTGCGTCCCAATACGGATACCCGCCGATCTGCGCAGCCAATCCTGCGCGCAGCGGCTGTGCGACCAGTGCGCGCGCGAACTGCCGGTGATCGGCATGCGCGGCGAGCGCTGTTGCGTGCATGTCCGGCTGCCACACTGTCCCGCCACGGCCGCGTGCGCGATTGACCGCCTCGGCGGCCGCCTGCCGCGCCATCCCTGCCCATTGCAGCAGCGCTGCCTTGCCCGGGGCTTGCACAAGGCCGCACCAACAGTCGGGCAGCAGCACCCAACACAGCAGCCGCGCATCCCGCCAATGGGCGGGCATCGCCAGCGTGGCCGCCGCCGCCCGGGCGCAACGCCAGTCTGCAAACAGCGGCACCTGCTGATGCGTGTGCAAGCACAAATGCCAGTACGCCGCAGTGGGAACCGGCTCGGACACAAGGCAATGGATGAGCGCGCTGGACATGACCACAGCATGCCGATGAGCAAACACACGCGGCATCGGCGACGCGCGTCATCTCAGGTCGGTCACCATCGCGTCGCGCTGTACGAAAAAACGCTTTGACCCTAGGGATCGGGCGCCTGGCGTTGTCCACCGCAAGGCAGAGCTGATGCAGCGTGCGTCCTCAGCTTCGATTGCGCAGCCAGCATCACCTCAAAAACCTGGAGACTTGGATCACCGATCACCGCACCGGCGATTCCCCATTCCCCGCTCAATGCACCGCCCGATCCCGCTTCCAACCACGATGCTTCACATCCAGGTACAGGCTGTAGAACGCGGTAAACGCCGGAAACAGGTTCTGCAGCACGCCGACCGAATCCTGCTTGGCCGAGAACACGAAGTAGCTCAGCGTCATCAGGCTGCCGACCACGCTCATGTACCAGAACATGCGCGGAATCACCGGTTTGCCGGCACGTTTTGAAGCGACAAACTGCACCAGCCAGCGGCCGCCGAACATCAGTGCGCCCACATAGCCGATCAGCTTCCAGCCGGTGACATGCAGCCCGGTCCAGTACAGCCAGGTCAGCGGTTGATCCAGCCAATGCAGTTCCATCAGCGCTCCTGCACCACGGTGCGCCTGCTGCGGGTGATCAGCCAGGCCACGCCGCGCAGGTCGCGGATGCCGACCAACGCGCGATTGAGGTTGTTGTACTTGGACACGCCGGCGGTGCGGTGACGGTGGTTCACCGGCACGCTCACCGTGCGCCAGCCGGCGCGCTGCATCAGCGCCGGCAGATAGCGGTGCATATGGTCGAAGTAGGGCAGGTCCAGGAACGCGTCGCGCTCGAACAGCTTGATGCCGCAACCGGTATCGGGGGTGTTGTCCTGCAGCATGCGCGAGCGGATCGCGTTGGCCCACTTGCTGGCCCAGCGCTTGGACCCCGAATCCTGGCGATTGACCCGCCAGCCGGCGAACAGCTTTACCTGCGCATCGGCGCTGGCGCGCGCGGTCAGCAGTTTGGGAATGTCGGCCGGGTCGTTCTGGCCGTCGCCATCGAGGGTAGCGATCCAGCTTGCACGCGCCGCCTTGACGCCGTTGCGCACTGCCGTGCTCTGGCCGCTCTGGGTGACGTGATGCAGCACGCGCAGTTCCGGCGTGGTGGTCTTCAGGCCTTGCAGCACCGCCAGGGTGTCGTCGCGCGAATGGTCGTCGACATAGACGATTTCGAACGCCACCAATCCGCGCAGCGCGGTGACGATTTCGCCGACCAGCGCGGCGACATTGTCGCGCTCATTGAATACCGGGACGACGACGGAAAGCTGAGGTTGGCTCATGGATTCGTAGTGGCCCGGGTGAAGGCGGAGCGAAAAAGATCGCGCATTGTGCCTTGGCTGTCTGAGCCGGGCATGAAGCAAACGCGCGTTATGTGCATTGAAGCGGGTGCGAAGCGGCCTGTTGCGTACCGCAGACCTGCTGCGCGCCGACGTACCGGGGAGCACGCAGGCTTGTCGGCATTGGCTGGCCTGGCAGGGCTGGCGTCAACCAGGCGCGATTGGCAGCGGGCGTCGCGGATTTCCTGGCGCTGCGTCGGCCAGCGGAGGAGACGCGCCGGCCCGCCGCGCCGCGCTCTACGCACGCGCGCCGAAATAGCTGCGGCACCAGTCCACCACCTGTGGCAGCCCACGCTCGACCGGGGTGGCCGGCTCGAAGCCGAAGGCCGCCTGCGCGCGCTGGGTATCGGCCATGGTGCGGATCATGTCGCCCGGCTGCATCGGCCGGTAGACCTTCTCGGCCGGGCGCCCGGCGGCCTGGGCGATCACGTCGATGAAGTACTCCAGCTCCACCGGGGTGTGATTGCCCAGGTTGAATACCCGGTGCGGGATCGGCTCGCCGCTGGGCGTGTCCAGCGCCCCCAGCACGCCGGCCACGATGTCGTCGACGAAGGTGAAATCGCGCTGCATCCTGCCGTGGTTGAACACTTCGATCGGGCGCCCGGCCAGTACCGCGCGGCTGAAGATCAGCGGCGCCATGTCCGGCCGGCCCCACGGGCCATACACGGTGAAAAAGCGCAGCCCGGTCGCGCGCAGGCCGTACAGCTGCGCATAGGTGTAGCCCATCAGCTCGTTGGCGGCCTTGGTCGCGGCATACAGCGAGCGCGGCTGATCCACGCGCTGGTCTTCCGAGAACGGCGGGGTGGCCGAATCGCCGTACACCGAACTACTCGAGGCATACACCAGATGCTGCACGCCGCGATGCCGGCACAGCTCGAGCATGTTGACGAAGCCGACCAGGTTGCTGTCGACGTAAGCGGACGGGTTCTCCAGCGAATACCGCACCCCGGCCTGCGCGGCCAGATGCACCACCCGGGTGGGTTGGATCTCGTCGAACAGCGCGGCCAGTCCGTCGCGATCGGTCAGATCCAGCGTGCGGATGTCGATGCCAGGGCACAGCGCCGCCACCCGGTCGCGCTTGAGCTGCGGGTCGTAGTAGCTGTTGTAGTTGTCCAGGCCCACCACCGTCTCACCGCGCGCGGCCAGCGCGCGGCAGGTATAGGCGCCGATGAAGCCGGCAGCGCCGGTCACGAGAATGGTCATGGTCGTCGTTGTCCTGGATGTTGCAGAAGCGGAAGAGGGGTGCGGTGACCGCTGCGCCTGCGCTGCGGCGTCCGATCGCGGTCAGTGGCGGACGCACTCAGCCCAGGCTGAGCGGTGCTTCGGTGGCCAGCTTGGCCTTGCGTTCCTTGCTGAAGCTCCACCAGGACTGCGGCGCTTCGCCTTGCATGAAGCGCACGATCGACAAAAACACATCGATCACACAGGGGTCGTGCAACACGCCGGTGCGCAGGCACAGTTGCGCATACATGTCGTAGGCGTCGCGGCCGCGCAGCTGCGCAGGCACGCGGATGCCGATCAGGCGCAGATCCTTTTCGCAGGCCGGCCCGACGTTCGGCAGGTCGGTCAGACACAGTAGATGGTGGCGATCTACCTTGGTGGGGTTCATGGCCGGGAGGATCCTCTGGCGCAGGCGTCGGGGGTCAGCCGCGCTGCGCGCGTAGCCGTTCCAGCACGCCGTCCAGCGTGTCCAGGTCGCTGTAATGGATTACCAGCTTGCCCTTGCCGCCGCGGCCGTGGTTGAACACCACCTTGGTGCCCAGCGATTCGGACAGTTCGGTCTGCAGCGAGGCGATATCGGCCTGCGGTGCAACCGCCACCGGCTTGCCCTTGCGCAGCGCGCCGGGCACCTTGCCGGCCGCGAACTGCTGCGCGCGGTGTTCCACTTCGCGCACCGACCAGCCCTGGTCGGCCGCTTCCTGCGCCAGCTTGCTGGCCAGCTCCGGCGCCAGGGTGAGCAGCGCACGCGCATGGCCCATTTCCAGACGGCGGGTTTCCAGCAGGACGCGGATGGCCACCGGCAATTCAAGCAGGCGCAGCAGGTTGGAGACCGACGCACGCGAGCGGCCCACCGCACCGGCGGCCTCGGCGTGGGTCAGCGAAAATTCGTCGATCAGCCGGTGCAGCGCCTGCGCTTCTTCCAGCGGGTTGAGGTCTTCGCGCTGGATGTTCTCGATCAGCGCCATCGCGATGACGGTGCGGTCGTCCAGCTCGCGCACCACCACCGGCACCTCGGTCAGCCCGGCCAGTTGCGAGGCGCGCCAGCGGCGTTCGCCGGCCACGATCTCGAACTGCCCCGGCGCCAGCTCGCGCGCCACGATCGGCTGGATCACGCCCTGCGCCTTGATCGACTCCGCCAGCTCGGCCAGCTTGACCTCGTCCATCTCCCGGCGCGGCTGGTACTTGCCCGGCTGCAACTGGGTCACCGGCAGCTTGCGCAGGCTGTCGCCCGGCTGCAATGCCTCGTCGGTGGCACCGGCCGGCGTGGCCGCCGCCGCTGCGGCCTTCGGCCCCAACAGCGCTTCCAGGCCACGGCCCAGGCCACGCTTTTTTGCGGGGATCGGCTTGTTCATCAGACGGTCTCCACGGGCCGGTAGGCCATGTTGCGGTCGTTCTGCCGGCGCACGATCTCGCCCGCCAGGCCCAGGTATGCCACGCCACCGCGCGAGGTGCGGTCGTAGCCGACGATGCTCTGGCCATGGCTGGGCGCCTCGGCCAGGCGCACGTTACGCGGCACGATGGTGCGGAACACCTTGTCGCCGAAGTGCTCGGTCAGCTCGGCCGACACCGCGTTGGCCAGGTTGTTGCGGATGTCGAACATGGTGCGCAGCACACCCTCGATTTCCAGCGTCGGATTGAGGTTGGCACGCAGCGCTTCGATGGTTTCCAGCAGCGCGGTCAGCCCTTCCAGCGCGTAGTACTCGCACTGCATCGGCACGATGATCGAATCGGCCGCGGTCAGGGCATTGAGCGTCAGCAGCGACAACGCCGGCGGGCAGTCGATCAGGATGAAGTCGTACTCGTCGCGGATCGGCGCCAGCGCGCGCTTGAGCCGCTGCTCGCGCTCGCCCTGATCCATCAGCTGGATCTCGGCCGCGGTCAGGTCGATGTTGCCCGGCAGCAGGTCGAAGCCTTCCGGCGCGGTGACCCGGATTTCGGCGGCGGTGTTTTCGCCCAGCAACAGGTCGCAGGTCGAGGCGGCCACATCGCGCTTGTCGATGCCGCTGCCCATGGTGGCGTTGCCCTGCGAGTCCAGATCCACCAGCAACACACGCTTGGGCGCGCGCGCCAGGCCGGCCGCCAGATTGACCGCAGTCGTGGTCTTGCCGACGCCGCCTTTCTGGTTGGCAATGGCGATGATCCGGGCCATGCGGGAGAGCCTCGTGGGCAAGGAGTAAGACCGGCCATTATGCGGGCAGGGCGGCGGATCGGGAAATGCCGGCCGCCGCAATGTGCCGCACGGGCAGGAATGCCGGCTGAGCCGGTCAGCTGGCGGGCGTGGAGCCGTCTGGCGGCTGCTTCATGGCCCGGTAGCGCACCAGGATGTCGGCGATCTCGCTGTCCAGCGCCAGCCGCTGCTGCTCGAAGCCGGTTTGCAGGCGCAACTGGGCCAGCAGCTCGCGATGGCGCTGCTGGATGTCGCCGGCCAGCTTGTCGGCGATGGCCTGGCCGGCCAGTTCGCGGTCGCCGGCGGCACGCAGCAGGCTGGTCAGCCCTTCGCGCAGGCTGGTCACGTTGAAGCGCGCGGTATGGATGTTGTTGTCGATGATGGCGATGCGCTCGTTGAACACCCGGCGCAGGTCGTCCTCGCTCTGATACGACATCAACATCGCCTGGTCGGTGCGCTGGCGCATCTGCTCGGCGGCCAGATCGGCCTGGCGTTGCTGCTCGCTGGCAGCGGCGGCGGCACGCTCGTCGCTGCTCATCGCGCGCTGCACCTCGGCGCTGCGCATGCCGCTCTTGGCATTGAATTCGTCGCGCGCCTGGTTGACCGCCTCCGGCGGCAACGTATCGCTGCACACGCGCGCACCGTTCTGGTTCCAGCAATACAGTTTTTTCGCCGCCGCCGGCCTGTCCTGCGCGGTGGCGGTTGCAGCGACCATGGCCGCCGCAACGGCGGCGAGTAACGCCAAACCTGTGAGTCTCGGCATCATCGCAGCCCCCTGTCGCCTGCCGTCAGCCTGTGGTGTCGGTGCCGTAGCGGCCACGATAGGCCAGCAGCGGTTCCCGGTAGCCCACAAGGTCGGCGTTTCCTGCCGCAAAAGCAAGCAGGTCGGCCAGGTCGGCCACCGCGATCACCGGGATGCCGGCCTCGGCCGCCACTGCCTGCGCGGCCGAGCGGCGATCCTGCTCCGAAGCGATTTCCTGCCGGTCCAGCGCGACGACAATCCCCGCCGGAACCCCGCCGGCCGCGCGAATGATGCCCAGCGCCTCGCGGATCGCGGTGCCGGCGGTGATCACGTCATCGACGATCAATACCTTGCGCCCGGCCAGCGGCGCGCCGATCAGCATGCCGCCTTCGCCATGGTCCTTGGCCTCCTTGCGATTGAACGCCAGCGGCAGGTCGCGCCCGCGCCCGGCGTAGGCGCAGGCCAGCGCGGTCGCCAACGGAATGCCCTTGTAGGCCGGGCCGAACAACAGATCGAACTCCACCCCGGCCGCATCGATCGCATCGGCATAGCACTGCGCCAACTGCGCGGTCTTGGCGCCCGAATCGAAGCGCCCGGCATTGAAGAAATACGGACTGCGCCGCCCGGACTTGAGCGTGAACTCGCCAAAGCGCAGGGCATCGGCATCCAGGGCCAGCTGCAGGAAACGGGTGCGGTGGTCGGTCATTGACGGGAATGGGGAATGGAGAATCGGGAATGGTAAACGCATCGCGCCTCGGCAGCCTTCGTGGCTGCGCTGGGGTAGGCTTTACGATTCCCCATTCCCAACTCCCCATTCCCGGCCCTTATGCGCATCATCAGTTTCAACGCCAACGGCCTGCGCTCGGCCGTCACCAAGGGTTTCTTCGAGTGGTTCGCCGACCAGGACGCCGACGTGCTGTGCGTGCAGGAGACCAAGGCCCAGGAGCATCAGCTGGCTGGTCCCAAGTTCCTGCCCACCGGTTACAAGGCCTGGTTCCGCGATGCCAGCACCAAGAAGGGCTACAGCGGCGTGGCGATCTACAGCCGGCACGAGCCCGATGAAGTGCGCACCGCGCTGGGCTGGCCCGAGTTCGACGAGGAAGGCCGCTATGTCGAAGCGCGCTTCGGCAACCTCAGCGTGGTGTCCTTCTATATTCCGTCCGGCTCTTCGGGCGAGTTGCGCCAGGGCTACAAGTTCCAGGTGATGGAATGGCTGCGGCCGATCCTGGACGAATGGCTGGCCAGCGGCCGTCAGTACGTGCTGTGCGGCGACTGGAACATCGTGCGCTCGGCGCTGGACATCAAGAACTGGAAGTCCAACCAGAAGAATTCCGGTTGCCTGCCGCCCGAACGCGACTGGCTCAACGGCCTGTGCGCCGATGTGCTGGAAGACGTCAACGCCGCCAGCGGCCGCGGCTGGGTCGATACCTACCGCGTGCTGCATCCCGAGGGCCAGGACTACACCTGGTGGAGCAACCGCGGCGCGGCGCGCACCAACAATGTCGGTTGGCGCATCGACTACCAACTGGTCACCCCCGGTCTGCGCGACAAGGTGAAGGCCTGCTCCATCTACCGCGAGCAGCGCTTCTCCGACCACGCACCGTACATCGTGGATTACGCGCAGTGAGCGAAGTGGCCAAGCCACGCAGACGTTGGCAGCAAGTGCTGACCAACCTGCGGCAGCGCAAAGTGCTGACGATGCTGATGCTGGGCTTCAGTTCCGGCCTGCCGCTGTACCTGGTGGGCAACACGCTCGGCTTCTGGATGCGCAAGGAGGGCATCGATCTGGAGACGATCGGTTTCCTGTCCTGGGTGGGCCTGGCCTACACCATGAAGTTTTTCTGGGCGCCGATTGTCGACAAGACCGACGTGCCGCTGTTTGGACGGCTGGGCCGCCGTCGCGGCTGGATGCTGCTGTCACAAGTCGTCGTGGCGATGGGTCTGGTCGGGATGGCCTGGGTCCAGCCCAGGGGCGGCCAAGTACTGGTGCTGGGCATCGTCTGGGAACACCTGGTGGTATTCGGGGTCATGGCGGTAGTAGTTGCCTTTGCCTCGGCCACGCAGGACATCGTCATCGACGCCTGGCGTATCGAGAGTGCCGACAACACCGAGCAACTCGGCCTGCTGACGTCCTCCTCGGCGTTGGGCTATCGCTCGGCCCTGTTGGTGACCGATGCACTGATCCTGATCATCGCCGCGCGCGTGGGTTGGCAGGTGTCTTATGACGTCATGGCTGCGTTGATGGCGCTAGGCGTGGTCGCCGTGGCGATGGCCCCAGAGCCTGCTCGCGAAATAGTGGCCGTGCAGGCGCAGGCAGCGCGGCTGTGGACACCGCGCGGGCTGTTCGACGCGATCGCCGGGCCGTTCCTGGCCTTTATCCGCGAACACCGCAGCGGTGCACTCCTGATCTTGGTGGCCATCAGCGTCTACCGCATGGCTGATTTCGTGATGGGTCCGATGGCCAATCCGTTCTACGTTGACCTCGGCTTGTCCGAAGACACCGTCGGCGCCATCCGTGGTTCGGTGGGGCTGATCGCCACCTTCGCCGGCATCGCTGCGGCCGGGTTGGTCTCTTTACGCTGGGGTGTGCTGGCGACATTGATGGCTGGCGCGGTGTTGGGTCCTTGCTCGAATCTGGCATTTGCCTGGTTAGCGTATGTCGGCCCGGATACCACCAAATTTGCGGTGGCGATGGCAATCGACAACTTCGCCAATGGCTTCGCCAGCACTGCGCTGATCGCCTACATGTCCAGCCTGACCAGCATCGGTTACACGGCGACCCAATATGCGCTGCTTAGTTCGTTCTATGCCATGCCCGGCAAGGCCTTGAAGGGCTTCTCTGGTTGGTCGGTGCAGGCCTTATCACAGGGGCGAACGCTTCTGGAGGGCTACGCTCTGTTCTTCGTTGGTACCGCGCTGATTGCGATTCCTGTCGTGATCCTGTGCGGGATGCTGATCCTGCAACAGCGTCGGCGCACTGCGGTGACCTGACGGTTGCAGGGCAGGCTGTCGCTGCGGGATGATCGCCCGAATCGCCTAGGGGCGGCGCTTTGCAGACAGGGAGTAGGCATGACCGATCTGGTAGTGCGGGACATCGATCCGGTGCTGGTGGACAGGATCCGTCGCATTTCCGTGGCGCGGGGCTGGACCCAGCACCAGACCGTCATGCATCTGCTCGAACAAGGCCTGTTTTCCAGCGAATACGAAGTCACCGGCGGCCTGCAGCACCCGGAAGTCGATGCCCTGGCCGACGCGATCGCCGCACTCAAGGCGCTGCCGGCGGGAAATCATCCCTAGGCGACGGCTGCGTCCTGGGCAGTAAAGCATGCTCGCCGGTGATCGCAGCCGCGCACGATCAAGCGCGGTGAGACGCGTCGTGTCGCCAAGATGAAGGCGTCTTGCAGACGCCGCCTCAAGGCTCGGTAGAGTGCCTGACGCTCGTCCGGCGGCCCTGAACCCCAATGCCGTGCGGAGGATGCGGACCAAGCAACACGGGCCAGGTATCGGCCATCTCCCATGCCGCGCAACCGGGCTCACGCCGGATGGATCGCCCCGAGCAAGCGCGGGCCCGCCGCCCCGGTCACCGACGGCAGATTGGCTGCACGTCCCGCGAGCAGCTCCGCTGCCAACCACGCAAATCCCATCGCCTCCAGATAATCCGGGTCCAGCCCATGCCGCGCGCTGGATTCCACCACCACGTTCGGCAACCGCGCCGCCAGTCGTGCCATCAATACCGGATTGCGCACCCCGCCACCGCACACCAGCACCCGGCGGGTATCGGGCTGCAGCCGCAGCAACGCGTCGGTGACACTGGCCGCGGTCAGTTCGAGCAGGGTGGCCTGCACATCGGCCGCAGACAGCGCCACGTCTCCCAGCGAACGCATCGCCTGCATCGCCCAGTCCAGATGGAACTGCTCGCGCCCGGTGCTCTTGGGCGGCGCCAGCGCAAACCACGGGTCGGCCAGCAACGCCTGCAGCAGTGGGGTATCGACGCGCCCGCTGGCGGCGAACGCACCGTCGGCATCGAACGCCGTGCCGCGATGCTGCTGGCACCAACTGTCCAGCAACGCATTGGCCGGGCCGGTATCGAAGCCCAGCACTGCGCCGTTGCGCGGGATCAACGTCAGGTTGCCGATGCCGCCCAGATTGAGCACCGCGCGATCTTCATCGCCCGCGCCCAGCATGGCCAGATGGAAGGCCGGCATCAGCGGCGCGCCCTGACCACCGGCGGCCACGTCGCGACGGCGGAAATCGGCCACCGTGGTAATGCCGGTGTGCTCGGCAATCCGGCTGGCATCGCCGATCTGCCAGGTGAACGCGGGGTCCGCCTTTGGCCGATGGCGAATGGTCTGCCCATGCGAACCGATCGCGCGGATGCGGCCACGCTCGATGCCGCTGTCGTCGATCAGCTGATTGGCCGCAGCCGCAAACGCCAGCCCCACTTGCGCGTCCAGTTGTCCAAGCGTATCGATGGCGATGACCTCGGCACCCTGGCTCAACGTCACCAACGTCTCGCGCAGCTGCGGCTCCCAGGCCACCGTCGTGCCTGCGACCAGGTCGCAGCGTCGGTGGCTGTCGTCGGCAAAGCGCACCAGCGCGGCATCGATGCCATCGGCGCTGGTGCCCGACATCAGGCCCAGATAGAGCGGGGATTCCTTGAGTTCCAGAGCAGACATGCCAGAGCCGGTTGCGTCGCAATCGCCCAGCTTGTGCAGCCGGGGCGGGTGAGTCAACCGGCGCCGCACGCAGCGCGACAGCACCAATGGACGCTGCGCTTACCAGGCGAGCAGTCCACATGCAGTGCCGACGATCGCGTAGGCATCACGGTGTCGGCTTGTCGCTGGCGGCACTGGGCGCCCGACAGGCTTTGCGTGAGCTAAAACTTCATTGGCGAATGGATGCGCGGTCGTTCAAGCGGCTGCCGTTGATCGGTCAGCCGCTGAGAGGTCCGCCGCCCCCACTCAACCGCGTGACTTGCCCTTGGCAGGCTTGGCGGCGTCGGCGTAGATCAACTTCTCCATGCCTTCGATACGCGCCAGTGCCGGTGCGGTCTGCGCGCGGAACGCTGCCAGCTCGGCGCCCTGCAACGGCTCCGGCGGCGGCATGGTCACCGACATCGGGTTGCGCTGCTGCCCGGCCACGCGGAATTCGTAATGCAGATGCGGGCCGGTGGCCAGGCCGGTCATGCCGACATAGCCGATCACCGTGCCCTGGTTGATGCGCTGGCCGGCCTTGATCTTGCCGAAGCGCGACATATGCCCGTACAGCGTGCTGAAGTTCTTGCCGTGGTCCAGGATCACCACATTGCCGTAGCCGCGCTGGGTTCCGACGAACACCACCCGTGCATCGCCAGCGGCCATGATCGGCGTACCGGAAGCGGCTGCGTAGTCCACGCCTTTGTGCATGCGCATCGTGCCCAACACCGGATGCCGGCGTGCACCAAAGGTCGAGCTGATACGGCTGTAAGCCACCGGCATGCGGATAAAGCTCTTCTTCAACGGCCGGCCGGTGATGTCGAAATACTCGGCCGGCTTGCCGGCGCGTTCGAAGCGGAAGCCGGTATAGGTCTTGCCGCCGGTGGTAAAGGTCGCCGCCAGGATGTCGCCAGTGCTGATCCGCTCGCCCTCGCGCCAGGTCTCATCCATCACCACGCTAAAACGGTCGCCCGGCTGCAGGTCCTTGTCGAAATCGATGTCGTACTTGAAGATCTCGTCGGTCATGGTCGCCACTGCCGCAGGCGATAGTCCCGACTTGCCGGCAGATGCATACAGCGAGCTGCTGATTTCACCGCTTGCCACCACGGTGCGCGTGGTCGTTGCGCGCTCGGTGACGTTCTCGCGCACGCTGTCGCCCAGCAGACGCAGTTCCACACGATGGCTGTCGTCGCGATCGAAGCGCAGTGCACGCAGCTCGCCCGGAGTCGGCATATCGAAGGCGATCTCGGCGCCCGGACGCAGCTTGGTCAGCGCTTCCTTGGTGCCCGGATGCGCCAGCACCTGATACATCACGGTGGTCGGAATTCCCAGCTCGCCGAACAAGGCGCTCAGCGTCTGGCCCGACTTGACCTGCACAATGTTCCAGTCGGTGCTCGGCGCCAACTGCTTGCGGCTAGGGACCAATGGCGGCAGCGGCAAGGCCAGCGTGGAATGGCCCGATAACGGCGTCTCGATGGCGTTGGAGAAACCCGGCACGATCGTGGCGACCAGCGCACCGATGGTGGCAAACAGGCTGGCATGGATCCAGTGGCGACGCGTCCAACGGTCGTTGAATGCCGCCGGAAGATGGGCCTTGAGCTTGCGATGCAGGGCAGTGTCGTGGAGGACGTGGAGGCGTTCTTGAAAGCGCCGCTTGCGTGCACGGCCCTGCTCTGAATTCTGCATCGTTCAAATTCCTCGGTGGCTCGAAGTGCGAGCCCAATCGCCGGTACCATAGACAGCCTGTAACAGCGCGTCAAACCATTGAGCCTGTTCGTTATTTTCAATTGGCGTGGAATTAACCTGCGTTTAACATCGTTCACGTTTTTGACGGCAAGCGCCGCTGGAGCCTGTAGTTGGCCACTCTCGAAGAATCCCTCGCACTCATTGGCCGTGGCGCCGACGAGATCCTCAAGCTCGATCAGCTCCAAGCGCGGCTGGCATCCGGCATCCCCTTGCGGGTGAAGGCCGGCTTCGATCCCACCGCGCCGGATCTGCATCTGGGCCACACCGTGCTGCTCAACAAGATGCGGCAGTTCCAGCAGCTCGGTCACCAGGTGATCTTCCTGATCGGCGACTTCACCGGAATGATCGGCGACCCGAGCGGCAAGAACGCCACCCGCAAGCCACTCAGCCGCGACGATGTGCTGTCCAATGCGCGGACCTACGAAGAACAGGTCTTCAAGATCCTGGACCGCGAGCGCACCGAGGTGCGCTTCAATTCCGAGTGGTTCGGCCAGATGACGGCGGCGGACATGATCAAGTTGTCGGCCCAGCACACCGTGGCGCGCATGCTGGAGCGCGACGACTTCGCCAAGCGCTTTGCCGGCCAGCAGCCGATCGCCATCCACGAGTTCCTGTATCCATTGGTCCAGGGCTACGACTCGGTCGCCCTGCGGGCGGACGTCGAATTGGGCGGCACCGACCAGAAGTTCAACCTTCTAATGGGGCGCGGTCTGCAGGAGCACTACGGCCAGGCCCCGCAGGTCGTGCTGACCATGCCGCTGCTGGAAGGCCTGGATGGCGTGGCCAAGATGTCCAAGTCGCTGGGCAACTACATCGGCATCAACGAGCCGGCCATCGACATCGTCACCAAGACCATGAAGATCGGCGACGAGCTGACCTGGCGCTGGATCGAGTTGCTGTCCTTCGATATCGGCGTGGCCGAGGCCGCGCGCCTGAAAGCGCAGGTCGCCTCGGGCGAACTGCACCCGCGCGAGGTGAAACTGCGATTGGCGCGCGAGCTCACTGCACGTTTCCACGACGCCGCCACCGCAGAGCAGGCCATCGCTGGCTGGCATGCCGTGGTGACGGGGCAGGGCGACACCAGCTTGTTGCCGCTGCAAGAGGTCGCCGTGCCAGCCGAGGGGGTGCGGATCGCAAGCCTGCTCACCGCTGCCGGCCTGACCCCCAGTAATTCGGAAGCCACGCGCAAGATCCGGGAGCGCGCGGTCAAGATCGATGGTGAAGTGGTCGAAGACCTCGCGCGCCAGTTCGGCCCGGGCTTTGAAGGCGTCATCCAGGTAGGCAAACGCAATTTCGCCCGCATCGCTTTGGTGAGTGGCTGAGCGTTACAGGTTGCTGCAGGGCGGCAACCCACTGGCCTTGCAGCAACCTATTAGTAGGCGTCAGCACCTCTGTCTACGGTCAGGCGCGTGCCGCAGTTAGCTTCCACGCCGGGTTGGCAGTACCGCAATAGAAACAGTGAAAATTTTTTCACAAAACGCTTCCAAAACGCTCCGTGCGGGTCTATAGTTCGCCTCCCCCGACGCAACGGCCCCGCAAACGCGGAACCAGAGCAAAAGGGTTCGAAAATCCCCTGAATTTAGGGTGTTGACGAAACGCAAAAGCCGGCTATGATGGGCGGCTCGCTACACGGAAAGACGCTACGGCGGATTGAGGTGCAGCAGCGGCAACGTCCTCTTCACGAGGGGTTGACGGAGATGAAAAGCCTGCTAATATGGCCGGCTCGCTTCGCAGAAAACCTTCGGGTGGAAACGAAGCGGCGTCAACCACCTCGGAAACAAGGTGTTGACGGTAAGAAAAAGTCCGCTATACTAGGCGGCTCGCTTCGACGGAAACGACGAAG